>NZ_BAIX01000003.1 GCF_000613405.1 Hoylesella enoeca JCM 12259
CCGATAAGCCGCGATTCGATGTATCTACCAAATTACTTGTACATTCTCACCCATCCATTTTATTTCTTGAACAGGCCATCGAGATACGTATAGAATGCGGGGTCTTCACCAACGAAAGTCTTGGCAACCTTTCCTTGCGGGTCGACAATAATCTTTGTGGGGTACCCCTGGATAGCATAGAGCTTGACGGCATCGGCTTCTGCCTTACCGTTATATACGTGAAGCCACGGCAATTGGTGCTTCTTCACTGCGTCTTTCCATCGTTCTTGGGAATCGTTGCAGTCTATTCCCAAGATTTGGAACTTGCCTTTGTACTTGGCATAATACTCTTTCATCTTCGGAAAGCCCTTGATACACCAACCGCACCACGACCCCCAGAAATCGAGAACGACGTACTTCCCACGCAGACTCGACAGTTTCAGCGGCTTGCCTGCAATGTCATTGAGTGTAAAGTCGGGTGCTTCCGTACCGGCAGCCTGCACCTTTTGGGCACGCTCTTTCGATTCTTTCTGTGCTAAATAGCTGTCGATAAAGACAGAATAATAGTCTTTCATCCGACCATCTCGCACCTCGGGAGCCAACAGTTCAACCAATTTCTGCATCTGTTCGCCCTCTAAATGAGAGACCAGAGCGGCCGAAGCCTCATACGTCGGGTGTGCTTTGGCAAAACCGAAAATAGTCTGCTCCAACTTGGTTTGCAGTCCCGGCGCTTTGCTGTCATAGTAAGCGGCAACAGAATCACGCTTACTCCTTTTTTCATTCGGGCCCGGCACTCGGTCATCAGTTCGTTGATCTCTTTCAAAACAGGCTCTACCAACACGTCGGCTTCGTGATATTGCTGATAGAAACGAGAGCCGTTGATGTCATAACGATCAGTTGCTTCTCCGCTGACAACAACTTCCTCGCCCGGCACTCCGACTACAGTGAAGCCTGCCTGACGGTTTTCGCGCAAGGCCGAAAGACCAATACACTGCACGGGCGCCACCTTTTTGAGAGGCACATAGAAATCGAACTCGCAACCTTTCACGGGCACCGTGTCTCTATATACATAATTCTGAGCAACATAGTCTATTACTCCCACCACGACAGAATCACCTAATCCCGTCATCTTTCCTTTGATATGCAGCTTTCCGTCGGCTGCAATCCCTGTCTGCGCAACGGCTAACAGGACAACACCTAATAATAATTTTTTCATTGTTTTGTTGTTAGTTTATAAACTTGTAAATATTGAATTGCTACAAGAGACATATCAATTATTTCGTTTTAGGCCGTCGCCGAGCCCATCCTTCTTCTGAAAAGTCAGGCTCCTCACCCTTTAATTTCACGTCGTTATGTACAAAGAATTGGCGCCAATCACCTGTTTCCTGGGTGGCAGCAGCTTTCTTCGCGCCTTTGCGCGACTTACGTTCGCTCTCGGATCCGTGTTTCTTAGTCCGCCGTTCACTTCTACTCGGGCGCGACTCACGACCTTTTCCGCCCTCATCGGCATCATTACAGCGCACTTCCCGCCCCTTATAACGGGCTCCGTTGAGTGCATCCATCACCCGATCGGCATCGTTCTCGGGCACTTCAATATAAGAAATCTTGCTCAAAAGATCGATTTGGCCGATCTCCTGACGCCCTTTCACATTCTTATTGACAAACTGCATCACCTCGCCGGGATAAAAACCGTCGTTCTTTCCGAGGTTGATAAAAAGCCTACGGAAGCCCGCTTCTGGCATATGTGAGCGCCGAGCACCTCGCTCTCCACGGCTTTTCCGCTCGCCGCGAGCACCTCTGTCGCGTGTATTTTCACCCCGCCTACCGGTCGGTTTCTCAATTTCGGGCGCGTTGGCATAATACTCCAAGAAGCGGCCGAACGTCATACTGACAATCTTTTTGATGATATCCTCTTTGTCTACATACTCAAAATGTCGCGTAATCTCAGCCATAAACGGAGCTATTTCATCTTCATTCACATCCACTTTGAGTATTTCGTCCATCACCTTATACAGCTGTTTGGTGCAGATTTCCTGTGCCGTGGGCAACGTTCCGTCGACAAATTCCTTGCCGATTGTCTTCTCAATAGCCCTGACTTTCGACTTTTCACGCGTGTGAATAATAGAAATCGAGGTACCTTTTTTACCTGCTCGGCCTGTGCGTCCGCTACGATGGGTATAACTTTCGATGTCATCGGGCAGACCATAGTTGATAACGTGCGTCAAGTCTTCAACGTCTAGGCCTCGCGCTGCCACATCGGTTGCCACGAGAAACTGCGTGAGATGCTTCCGAAACTTCTGCATCGTGAGGTCGCGTTGCTGCTGACTGAGGTCTCCGTGCAATGCTTCGGCATTGTAACCATCCCTTATCAGCTTGTCAGCAATCTCTTGGGTCTCCACCTTTGTGCGGCAAAAGATGATGGCAAAGATACGCGGATAATAGTCGACAATACGTTTCAGAGCCAGGTATTTATCCCTTGCATTCACGAGATAGTATATGTGATTGACCTTCTCTGCACCCTCGTTACGACTTCCTACGACGATTTCCTGATAATCATTGAGGTAACTTTTGGCAATCTTTTCTATCTCCCGACTCATCGTTGCAGAGAAAAGCAGGGTGTTGCGAGCAGCCGGAAGCCCCTCGAAAATCTCGTTGATACTGTCCGAAAAACCCATATTGAGCATCTCATCGGCCTCATCCAACACCACGTTGTTCACCGAATCTAACTTTGCTACGCCGCGTTTCATCAAGTCGATGAGCCGTCCCGGCGTAGCCACAATCACCTGAACGCCGTGGCGCAAGGTGCGAATCTGCGTCTCGATAGACGCTCCTCCATAGACGGCAGCTACGTGCAGGCCGCCTATATACTTAGCAAAATCGTTGAGATCGTCAGTTATTTGGAGGCACAACTCACGCGTCGGACTCAGAATCAAGGCCTGTGTCTCCTTACGAGAAGCATCAATCTTCTGCAACACCGGTATGCCATAGGCGGCCGTTTTACCCGTACCCGTCTGTGCGAGAGCTATTACATCATTTCCATTTCCCAGCAAATAAGGAATCACTTCTTCTTGAACAGGCATCGGATTTTCAAATCCGAGCTCTGCGATAGCGCGCCGAATCTCTTCGTTTACGCCCAATTCTTCAAATGTTTTCAAATCTTTCTATTATCTGTTACTACTTGTTCACCCATTCGTTGTCCCCAAGCCATAACAGACAACATCGATGTTTGAACTCCGCAAAGGTAGCGAACATTCTTCGTTTTATGCTTAGTTGCCTCTTAATTTATGCTTTTTTGACTTATAAGTAAGCGTTACTCAGAAGCCGAAATGATGTAAATGAGTAAACTCTCTGTATGTTATTGAAAATTAAACGAGTAGGTGATAGACGCCGCCTGCTAACGTTTTGACCACGCCTTTCATTTCAAGCGAGAACAGCAGAGCTGTGAGTCGACTTACGGGCAGTCCCGAACGGACAGTAAGAATGTTGATTTGCAGATCATTGGTGCGCTGCAACTGCGTAACGACCAACTGCTCATCGGCCGTCAAGTCGGGAAAGAGTTGGCGCGCAATACCCTGTTGTTGAGCCGTGCGAAGCTGTCGTTCGTCCTCCCACCCCATCGCTTTCACAAAGTCGGAAGCCCCGGTAATAAGCCCGGCAGCATTGTCTCGAATCAGATTATTGCACCCTTCGCTATACGGTAAGCCCACACTGCCGGGGAAAGCAAACACATCCCGATTGTAATCGCGAGCCAATCGGGCCGTAATTAAACCGCCGCCGTGGGCCGCACTCTCCACCAACAGACACGCATCCGACAGTCCGGCGACAATACGATTACGCCTGACGAAATTCACTTTATCTGCATTCGTTCCCGTAAGAAACTCCGTCAGCAGTCCGCCTTGCTGTAACATGGCATCAGCCGTGGGCTTGTGGCGCGGCGGATAAAGGTAATCCAGGCCGTGGGCAAGCACAGCCACCGTCTCGAATCCGCATTGCAGCGCATTGCGATGGGCACAGATATCAATGCCGTAAGCCAATCCGCTGACGATGAGAACGTGCGGACAGCATTGCCGAAGCTCTGAAACGAACCGGCGAATAAGGTCCTGTCCATACCGAGTGCAGTGTCTTGTACCCACGATATTGATGATATGGGCTTGGTTGAGGTCAGCAGTTCCCTTGTAAAACAGCACCAACGGCGCATCGGCACACTCTCGGAGACGCTGCGGATAACGCTCATCGGTCATGCAGAGCGGCGCTATTCCATGGTCAATGTCATACCGATATTCAGCTTCGGCACGACGCATGGGTTCGCTAATATCACGGAAAGCCTCTGTCAGTCGCGGTGAAGCGTCAGGCAGGATGTCGCGAATTTCACGACGATGTTCGATAACTGCCGTAGCCGAACCACATCGACGATAGAGCTCCAACAGCCCAACAAGGTTGAAATAATTGATTCGCGTCAGCGCAATCGTGTTGAGAATCTCCTGTGAATCCATTGTTATCGGGATTTAATAAATAGCTTTTCTCGTTCTTTCCCAAGGAAAAACGAACGATGATTGGATGAAAGTGAATCGTTGAATAAGCAATTGTCAACCTTCAAACTCTCCATTCTCCATGCTCAATTCTCAGTTAAATAAGAAGCGAAAGCAGCATCGATCTCTTCGCTGTTACCTAAACGGCCGTTGATGATACACACCAATTCTGCCGTGGCTCGAAAGCAAAGGCGATTATCCGAAGCACGAAAGATGTCTTGATGAAAAACATATCGCAGACCCTCTTTGTGTAAACCGAGTCGAGAAATGAAGTGATCGTCGCAACGCAAAGGCGTTTTGAATTGCAGGTTCATACGTGCCACAACGGCATCTGTACCCCGTTTGTGAAGATCGGCGAAACTCAATCCCGTTTTCTGTAAAAACAAATGGCGGGTGTGTTCGATGTAATGCAGATAGTTGGCGTTGTTTACTATGCCTTGGATGTCGCACTCATAGTCGCGCACTTCCATTGTCGTTTCAAAGATATAGTTCATTGTTCTATTGATGAGTGTTATCAATTGGTGAGTTTATGAGTCTATTGTTGAATTTCGGTTTGAAACATACTGCTGATCAATCATCTATAAAGTCCATTTCGATTAATGCCTTTTTACCTTGCGATAAACGGTTAATCATCGTGCAAAAAGCATCTGATTACGACCCGAAAAGGCATCTTTCGCAAAGCGAACAGCATATCATCAATTCTCAGCGAGTTACAGATCATCTTCCCATTTGTGGCATTTTATTTGTCCGCCCAATCTTTTTCACCTTTCCATCCTTTCACTTTTTCACTTTTCCTACACAGGTATTCAAACCCGATTCGGCACCTGAGACAATCTTTTCGGTCGCAATACGCACGCTTGAGTTGAATCAGTGCTTGACTGTCGGCAGCCGTTTCGATCGTCAATCCGCAGTTGCGCCACATCCGCACGATGTGATTATCCTCGGCCGAAAGCCTTTCTAAAAAGGCAAAAGCGCGGTCGCACAACGCATCAATCGATTTATATTGTCCATAGGCAAACAACATCGGCACCACCGTATTGATGATAAGCAACCGGCGTGAAGCCTGCGATAAGCGTTTTTCTCGCCGTTCGCCGGCCGGTCCGAAACCGTAATGTGTCTCCCAATAGGCGTAACAGCCGTGTCTAACAATGTCTCTGCCTGTTCCGGCACAGTGCATTCCAACATCTCGCTCAGTCCTGCCCGGCACGAGCAATACAATCGAGCAAGTTGTGCGATACGGATATACGGAAAGTTCTGTGGTCTCAATCGCAGAAACTTCCACCGTTCGGCGGCCATCGGTTGAAGCCCAAACTTATGCGCAAGGTATTGATATTCGGTGCGCAGTCGGTTGAAGTAAGCATCTTTCAAAGCCGCTTCCCGGTTGCGTTCGGGAATGGAATTCGGATCAAGCAAGCCTGCTTGACCCATAAACAGCGCCTCAATCTGAAAGGGATTGTCTCTGTGATGCGCGGCGAGATGAAGCGGAACGCATTGCGCCCATTCCTCAAAAGCATCGCCATTGACACCAAACCCGCAATTACGCGCCAGTGTTTGGAAGTAAGCATCAGCCCAAGAACCGTTGCAACGAGCCACACGCTGACCGATGTCTTGCGTCTTCTGCTCCAATCGTTCAATCTGCAACGCACTCAACCAACTGTGCACCATGAGTTGCGAGAGACTCGGAATGATTTCATAGCACGGTGGATAAGCATCTGTCGAGATCAATTCGTCATAACGCTGCGCCATTTCTGCGGGCACATCCAATTGCATTTGCGGAATGATTTGCCCGCTTCGGGTTCGGACTTCGGTGTCAACGACGGCCGCAACATGCAGGATCACGTTGTCATAACGTGCATCTTGTTCGTGTCGATGCACATACCAGTCGGCCGACCGACGGTGAATCTCAACATTCCCCACCCATAACGTGCCGTCAATTTTCACTTTGGCATTGAAAAAATCAGGCCCGGCATCCGTGTTATAAAGGCCCACATCGAGAATTTCGAGGGGCTTTCCATCAGCCGTATTCAACTCTTTCAGCGGAAAGAGTCGATGTTTCCAGCAATAATGCAGCAGTTGTTCGCCGATCATCCGATAGATTCTTATTGGTGCAAAGCTATAAAAAATAATTGAAATTCGGTCATTGTGCCCCATAATTTATGATTGCCAAATGGTTCGAAATCTGTTTTACATGCAGCATTTGATGCCCCATGCCACCCCACTCTCATTCTCTCTGCTTTCAACTAACCGTTAGTCATCGTGCAACTAACGCCTAAACGTCGCACCACTAAGCGTTAATTGCACGAAGATTAACCGTTAATCAGAAGTGGAGTAATCAATAGATGAGGACTTGATCATTAAGAAGTGAGATTTGCTTATTTCTTAAATGAGGAGTGAGGGGTGCAGGATGGATGATGAAAGAAGAATGATCTTTGCTGTCCATTAAGTATTGTAAACATCATATTTTTAATTATTAAGAAGCAGATTGACTGTCGACGAGGGATTTTTATGTAGTTTTGTAGCTCACAAAAAAAGATAGAATCATAGGCGCATAGATGTATAAACCAATATTTTTAGGCGTTGTTCTGATGTGTATAAGTTGTGTCAGCAACAGCCAAAACAAACAAAAGGAGAATCAAAAAATGACAGCAAAGGCAGAGATTTATTTAGCAGGAGGATGCTTCTGGGGTACGGAACACTTTCTAAAACAGATTGATGGTGTGCTCGAAACAGAAGTGGGATATGCCAACGGACATGGAACAGCCCCCTCATACGAGCAGGTTTGCACCGATAAGACAGGTTTTGCAGAGGCTGTCCATGTGACTTATGATCCACGACAGTTGCCGCTTTCGCTGCTTGTGCAGCTTTATTTCCAGACCATCGATCCCACAAGTGTCAACCAGCAAGGCAATGATCACGGTACACAATACCGCACAGGAATTTATTATAAAGATCCGGCTGACCGCTCGCTGATACTTGCCGAAATGGCTAAACAGGCGGCATTGCATCACAAAAAACTTGCTGTCGAGGTTCTTCCGTTGAAAAATTTCTATGCAGCCGAGGACTATCACCAGGATTATTTGACGAAAAACCCGAGCGGATATTGCCATATCCCGCAGGCACTCTTCGATATGGCGCGATCGGCTAACAAACAACCGAACAGCCATTAAGTTTTCGAACTGTCCCGTTCGATATTTTTTCACGAGCCAAAAGATTTCTCAATACTTCACGACACACGATAAACAGGGTATTCATTGACAGTTTATAGATATTATCTATATGACTATTGTCATTATCTGTTGTGCGGAATGAAAAAGGGAACTATCTTTGCACCAGAGATCAAAAACGAATCAATAAACAATAGAAAGGAATTAAAGCAATGAAGACATTAGATGTTTTAGGATTAGATGAGAAGAAAGTTGGTGGTGTGGTGAGCGCTCTGAGTCAGCTGCTTGCAGACTTCCAGGTGTATTACATGAACCTTCGCGGCTTGCATTGGAATGTGAAAGGTAGAGGTTTCTTCACACTTCACGCCAAATATGAGGAGCTTTACAACGACGCAGCAGCTAAAGTTGACGTGATCGCCGAGCGTCTGTTGCAGTTGGGAAGCACGCCTGAGAATCGCTTCAGTGCCTATCTCCGCGTGGCAACTTTGCAAGAAGACGGTTTTGTTCCGACCGGACATGCCGGGTTGGAAAAGGTTCTCGAGGCTTTGAAAGTGCTTATCGCAGAGGAGCGTAAGGTGGTGGAACTGGCCGGAGAAGCCGACGACGAGGTGACGACTGCATTGATGGATGACTTCCTCACAGGTCAAGAGAAACTCGTTTGGATGATCACTTCATTCCTGACCAAGCATTCGGAAACGTGCGAAAGATAACAATATAGCGAACAATCGATTTGGAAAGAGCGGCTGACTCGTCATTGAGTGATGCCGCTCTTTTTGTTTGGTGAAAAAAGAGGAGAGGTGAGCGCGTTTCTAACTAACGGTTTTTCACATTGCAAAGAACGGTTAGTTATCGTGCAATGAACAGTTAGTTGTAAGGTGATTAAGCGTTAGTTAGGTAGAGGATAGATGGGGATGAGAAATAAATAATAAGGAGATAAGATTGAGATAAGCAGACAACCGAAATGTAAATAATTGAAAAACAATTTGTACAATTAATATTTTTGTTGTACTTTTGCACCGCAATTACTAAAAAGAGAGCTGGAACGAAACCGAATAACAACAATAAATGCGCACCTTATATACTTATAAGAGTAAGGCTGAAAGCATTAAAATTGAATCAACATCCTGCCTAACTGAATCACATTTGGCAAACACCGGAACCGTGTTTTGTAAATAAAGCATGCCGACAACCGATTTGTCGACTGTGAAATCAGTATGGTTTGCAAACGAAAGAGATATCTTAAACAACATTACATTACATTCACTAACATCATTTATGAAGAAGGAAAAGATCCTAACATTAGCCGTTCTTTTGCCTTGCCTGTGCATCAATGCATCGGCCAAGAGTTCTGCCCACATCGGTGGCAGCACCTCGGTAAGATATGTTTTGGCACTGGCGGCGAACGGTCCTCGCACTATTGCGAGTGGAACGCGTATGCTGCCGGCAGACGGCAATGTAAAAGTTACGGGTGTGGTAACGGACAATACCGGTGAAACTGTCATCGGAGCGACCGTCAGAGTGAAAGGTGCGCAAGGTGCACAGTGACTGATCTCGACGGAAAATTTACCATTTCGGCTCCTGCGGGAAGTGTTCTCGTGGTGAGTTATTTGGGGTATAAGACCCAGGAAGTGACTGTTCCGGCCAACGGACAACTCTCAATCGTCCTGCAACCCGAGTCTCGTCAGATCGAAGAAGTGGTGGTAACGGCCCTCGGTATCAAGCGCTCAGAGAAGGCGTTGAGTTACAATGTGCAGAAGGTTGGTGGCGAAAGCTCACCACAGTGAAGAGTGCCAACTTTATGAATTCACTTTCCGGTAAGGTGGCCGGCGTCAACATCAATGCCTCTTCGGCCGGAATGGGTGGTGCAACGCGTGTGGTTATGCGTGGCCCGAAATCTATTACGCAGAGCAACCAGGCACTGTATGTCATCGACGGTGTGCCTATCAGCAACACGTCTCAGGGTGACAAGTCGAGCAATATGTATGCGAGCCAGCCGGGATCAGAGGGTATTGCCGACCTAAATCCGGAAGACATCGAATCTATCAGCGTGTTAAGCGGTCCGGCCGCAGCTGCTCTTTATGGTTCGGCTGCAGCTCAGGGCGTGATCATGATTACGACAAAGAAAGGAAAAGAGGGTAAGGTGAGCGTAACAATTAGTCACAGTTCGCAGTTCGCCAATCCATTCAAGATGCCCGAATTCCAGAATGAATACATCAACAGACCGGGTGAAGTGAAGTCTTGGGGACCGCGTACGGCATCGGCTTACGGCAAATATGACCCAAAGAATTTCTTCAATACGGGTACCAACATACAGAATAACGTAGCCTTGACAACGGGTACCGACAAGAATCAAACCTATCTTTCGGTGGGTACGACGAATGCTTCGGGAATCATTCCCAATAACAAATACGATCGTTATAACTTCACTTTCCGTAACACCACATCGTTGCTGAAAGATCGGATGACTGTCGATTTCAGTTTCAACTACATCAAAGAAAATGACCGTAACTTGATGGCGCAGGGCCAATATTTCAACCCGCTGACATCGACTTACCTCTTCCCACGCGGCGAGAGCTTTGATGCCATCCGCACATTCGAAATTTTCGATCCTGCACGCGGCATCCATGTGCAGAACTGGAACTATGGAGATGCGCTCAAAATGCAGAACCCTTATTGGGTGGCTAAGCGCATGAACCGCACCAACCAGCGCAATCGCTATATGGTAAGTGGTAGTATTAAGTACAAGATTACAGATTGGGTGGACATCACCGGACGTCTGCGTTGGGACGATGCAGCTACCAAACAGGAAGATAAACGCTATGCTTCAACAATCTATTTGTTTGCACACTCGAAGTATGGATTCTATGGTTACGATAAAATCAACGACCAGTCGCTCTACGGCGATTTGATGTTCAATATCAATAAGTCGTTCGAGACTTTCTCTATTGCATCCAACTTAGGTGGTTCTTTCTCACGAACCAAATATGATATAACTGGTTTTCAGGGTGGTTTGAAGGCTCCGTCGAATGTCTTCACGCCTAATGCCATCGACTATGGGACGCCCACTAACGATAATCGTCCTATCTATGATTACAACAAACACTATATTAACTCGCTCTTTGCAAACGTCGAATTGGGTTGGCGCAGTATGCTTTTCCTCACGTTGACAGGTCGTAATGACTGGGATTCAGCACTCGACGGCACTTCGCACGAGTCGTTCTTCTATCCCTCTGTGGGTGCTTCGGCTGTCATCTCATCGATGGCGCAATTACCGGAGTTCATCAATTACTTGAAAGTTCGCGGCTCGTGGGCATCGGTTGGTTCGGCTATCAAACCTAATATCACATCTAAATGGCGTTACGAATACGACCCGAAATCGGGTACTTACAAGACAGTGACTTACAAATTCCCTAAAACTTTCTATCCCGAACGTACCGATTCGTGGGAAGCCGGTATCACTGCGCGCTTCTTTAAAAATGCTTTGACGCTGGATCTGACACTCTATCAGTCGAACACTCGCAAACAAACGTTCCTCCGTCCGATTACGGCTGCTCAGGGATATAACTCTGAGTACATTCAAACGGGTAATGTGCGCAACCGTGGTATTGAGTTGACTATCGGTTATAACAAGTCTTGGGGTGAATTTGATTGGAGCAGTTCGCTGACTTACAGTGCCAATCGCAACAAGATTATAGACCTTCTTGACGATCCCAACGAGGTAGTAAAGCAAGGCGGTTTGAGCGGAGCAGAAGTGATTTTGAAGAAGGGTGGCACAATGGGTGACATCTATACGAGCACTGATTTCAAGCGCGATGCAGAAGGAAATATCGCTCTCGATTCAAAGGGTAACGTCATTCAGCAGAATCTCTCTAATCCGCAATATCGCGGTTCGGTATTACCGAAAGGAAATATCGGCTTCTCCAACGATTTCAGTTGGCGTGGTTTCAACCTTGGTTTCGTTTTTACAGCCCGTTTCGGAGGTATCGTTCTCTCTCAGACACAGGCTCTTCTCGACGCTTATGGCGTGTCTAAGGCTTCGGCAGATGCCCGTAATGCTGGCGGTGTTCGGGTTAACACAGGTGTCGTTTCAGCCGAAGGTTACTACTCGGTAGTGGGTGGTGACAACCCGATTTGGTCTGAATATATTTACAGTGCGACCAATGCACGCTTGCAAGAAGCACATATCGGTTACACATTCCCACGTAAAATGCTTGGCGGAATGGAGCTTTCGTTGGGCTTGACAGCCAACAATCTGTTCATGATTTACTGCAAAGCACCATTCGATCCCGAGTCAACAGCGTCCACAGGAACCTACTATCAGGGTTTCGACTACTTTATGCAGCCGAGTCTCCGCACGTTAGGTTTCAACGTAAAGTTGAAGTTTTAAGCAACCATATATATAATGTATAGATAAGATTGATATGAAATACAACAATATAAGCAAAGCTTTCGCCTCTTGTGCAATCATTGCTGCGGGTTTCGGAGCATTGACTTCGTGCACCGACGGCTTTGAATCGGCCAACCGACCGGGTACCAAAGCGTCGGCTGAAGAGCTCAAACGAGACAACTATATCACTGCATCTTTTGTTATACAGATGCAGAACGAAGCGTTCCCCGAGCAGGAAAACGCTTACCAAATGAATATAGATCTCATCGGAAATTACCTGGGTCGCTATATGACTTACGCCAACAACGGTTTTGCCGAGAAGAATTTCGCACGCTTCAATGCCCCTAACGGCTGGGTGCGTTATCCTTTTAAAGACGCGATGCCGAAAGTAGTCTCAGCCTTTAATGAAGTTGCTCGCCTGACCAATCGCTCTGGAATCAACTACGCTTGGGCATTGATCTTGCGTAGTCAAGAGTTTCTTCGTCTGACAGATATGTATGGACCGCTACCCATCGGGGCTGAAAGCGATCCCAATGCATATTCTTCTCAGGAGAAAGTTTACAAGCATTTGATTGCCTGTCTTGATACAGCCACTACGATTTTACAACCTTTATTGGCTGCAAATCCTGACTTGAAATCAAGTGAAGAGTATGATAAAGTGTACGGAGGAAAGTTCAGTAGCTGGCTCAAATTTGCCAATTCGCTGAAACTCCGCATTGCTATCCGTGCTCGTTATGCTGATCCCACATGGGCAAAGCAGGTTGGTGAGGCTGCTGTTAAGGCTGGTGTGATTACTGAAAACGCTGATAACTGCGCCATTACGTATATTCCCAACGGACAATATAAGACTTCCATAGAGTGGGGTGACAGTCGGGCGTGCGCTGATTTGGAGAGTTTTATGACAGGATTCAAGGATCCTCGTATCACAAAATACTTCAAAGCACCTGTCACTTCGGGTTCGCGGGCTATCATTGGATGCTTAGCTGGCGCCAAAATAGGCAATAAAGCCAATGCGGATAAGCTTTATTCGGCCGCTAATGTGACGCAAAACACACGCGGTGTGTGGTTGACCGCAGCCGAAATGGCCTTCTGCCGCGCCGAGGGTGCATTGATCGGATGGAGCGGAATGGGTGGATCCGTCCAGTCATTGTATGAAGAAGGCGTAAAGCTTTCATTCGACCAATGGGGTGCTTCTGGTGCAGATGCTTACCTGGCAGATGCCACTTCCACCGAGGCAAACTATCAAGACGCAGCTGGAGGATATGGACAAGACCAGTCGGCAGTAAGTTCTATCACAATCAAATGGGATGATTCGGCATCCGACGAGGTGAAACTCGAGCGTCTGATTACGCAGAAATGGATTGCGCTTTTCCCCGAAGGACAAGAGGGATGGAATGAAATTCGCCGCACAGGTTACCCAAAAGTCTTCCCCGTTGCACAGAGTACGGGCAGCTATACCATAAAAGTGCCGAACCGAATCCCATTCGATAACGATGAGACCATCAACAATGCGGCCAACTATGTCAAAGCAGTCGAACTCTTGGGCGGTGCCGATGACTATGCAACCAAAATGTGGTGGCAGAAGAAATAATTGTAAAACGTAAAACGAATATACACAATGAAGAATATATTGAAGACGTTTCTGTTATCTGCCTGCGGCGTAATGGCCCTATCGTCTTGCAGCGATTGGACCGACACAGAGATTAAAGACCCGGCAGATTTAACAAAAACCAACAAGAGCGAAGCCTACTATGCGCAGCTTCGCGAATACAAAAAGAGCGATCACCAGATGTCGTTCGGCTGGTTCGGAAACTGGACCGGTAGCGGCGTTGTACTTGAAAACTCACTTGCCGGACTGCCCGACAGCACCGATTTCGTGTCTCTTTGGGGTAACTGGAAGAATCCATCGGAAGCTCAATTGCGTGATCTTCGCTTCGTACAACAGACCAAAAGCACCAAGCTCTTATCTGTTGCCTGGTTTTTGACATAGGAGATCAGATCACACCAGAGATTCCTGAGGATAAGAGAGCTGCCGGAATGTCTTTCAAGGAATGGCGACATGAGTTCTGGGGATGGGGAAACGACGAGGCTTCTCAGCTCGCAGCAACAGAGAAATATGCCAATGCGCTCTGTGATACAATTGATAAATATGGTTACGATGGCTTCGATATCGATGCTGAACCCAGCTATGCACAACCCTTTGCAACCGATAGAGAGCTTTGGGAAAACAAAAAGGTAATGACCAAGTTTGTGCAAACGCTCTCGAAACGAATCGGTCCCAAGTCGGGCACCGGCCGTTTGTTGGTGGTCGACGGAGAGCCCGAAGCATTCTTAGATTCACTTGGTTCGCATTTCGATTACTTCATTTTGCAGGCGTATGGCGGCAGTTCTAACAGCGGTTTGAATGGACGCTATGCCCGACAAGTCGAACATTTCAAGGCATATCTTACTCCCGAGCAGGTAGCCAAGAAGCTGATCGTCTGCGAAAACTTCGAGCGTTATGCCAGCTCCGGCGGTGTAAACTTCACCACTCCGGATGGAACTGTGGTGCCGTCGCTGCTCGGTTTCGCTTATTGGAGTCCCGAATACAACGGCAAGTCTTATCGAAAAGGAGGCGTGGGAAGTTATCATATGGAATATGAATACGGTTCGTCAGCAACTGTTACTTATCCTTTCCTGCGTCGGGCCATACAAATCATGAATCCGTCCATTAATTAATCTCTAAACAATAAGCAAAATGAAACACAACATATCATCATGGATTCTGTGCGGTATGGCTGTCGGAACGTTTGCACTCTCATCGTGCAACAATGCCGAATATTCCGTATTGACCGATCAGGCCTATATTGCTCAGACACAGACCGACGGTAACACGTCTGTCAAAATCACGCTTGGTACAGAGGCGGTGACTCAAGATCTGAACGTGCGTCTGTCTGATCCGACCGACGAGAAATGCACATTTACGGTCGTGGCAGATACAGCAGCTATCTCTGCTTATAACCAACGCAACGAAACTTCATATAAAGCGTTGCCCGAAGAACAGTTTACTCTCTCTGCAAGCGAGGTTTCGATCGATCCCGGACAGTCTGCTTCACCGGCGTTGAAACTCATTGTCAATCCGCTGACTAAAGCTTTGAAGGAAAGCGGAGCGAAGTATGCCGTGGCTTTAAAAGTCATGAGTAAGGATGGGCACAAGAATGTGTTGCCTTCCGGAAGCACCATTGTCTATATCTTGGATCAGGTTGTTATCCAGCCCGTTCCGGTCATTAATTCCACTCATAACATTCATTTCACCATGCGCGAAGAACTGGCGCTCACAGAGTGGACACTCGAAATGTGCGTCAATATCGACCAACTGGGCACCGGCATAGGTCATCTTAACAACCAGGCTTTATTCGGAGGATGGGCTCCGGCAGGTAAAAGCGGTGAGATTTACACCCGTTTCGGCGATGCGCCTATCGAAGGAAACCGACTCCAAATCAAGACACAGGGCACGCAGATGAATAGTAATATGCTTTTCGAAACCAACAAGTGGTATCACCTCGCATTTGTTTGCGAAGGCAAAAAGCTCTCTCTCTATGTCAACGGTGTGCTCGACTCATCAATGGATCTGCCCGGAAAGGTGACCAATCTGGCTAAGAATCTCAACTTCGGTAACACCGATTACCTCCGCGCTAATGTCAAAGTGAGTGAACTTCGGCTATGGACCAAGGCTCGCACACAGTCTGAAATCGTCAACAATATGTATTCGTGCGCTCCGAAAACATCCGGACTCGAGGCTTATTGGAAGATGAACGAAGGCAAGGGCGATATCATTAACGACGCTACCGGACACGGGAACACAGGTAAAGTGGTATCTGTTCCCGAATGGATTCAGGATGTTCGCATCGACGGCAAGTAATCAATCAACAACCATTAGATGAAAATGAAAATGATAAAACATATCATAAAGAAAACAACTCCCGCTCTCTTGGCGCTGCCCTTACTGTTGGCAGCCTGCCAGAGCGAGCCCGAAGTGGTAGTACACTCTATCCCACGCCGGCCGAAAACTATGATGCTAAGGCATATATCAATACCAATACGCCCAAAGGCAACAACTTCTCGCTCCGTGTTTTCCAGACACCCGCAGGGCCAATCGTGCCTAACGACACCGCCGTTTTTTATGTAAAGCTGAACAAACCGGTAACACAGGACGTGAGAGTCACTGTCAAGGAAGCACCGTCTGCGGCTGTCAAGAATGATGGAGCAGTTGTAATGGATGCCGGTTCCATCGACATTCTCAACGCCACCGTTACCATTGCCAAAGGCGAAATTCAGTCTGCGGCTCCCGTAAAGGTGGTGATCAAGAAAGGAAAAAGCATCGATCAATTGGCAGCCGGCGGCAAAAATGGCGTTACGGCAGTGATGATCGAGTCGGCCGAAGGTGTTGCTGTGGGCACAAATTATAATAAAGTGCAGATCAATGCTGACGTACGGTCTACCAATATCGTACCAAACGGCAATATGGATGGTCTCACCGAGATTCCCGGTTCGTCTTTCGGACTCTATGATGCGTATAATCGCACGCTGTCACAATTAGTCGACGGCGATATGGAAAACTATTACTCCAGCTATCTCCGACGCAATCCCAAGTTGGTGTTCACCTTTGGAAGCGGTGTGTCTGTGGCCGGAATCACCATTTATCCTACGACATACGGGAGCTATTCAGAGTATTTCCTGACGCAGGCACGAGTTGAAACGAGCGACGATTGGAGCACATGGACCGACCAAGGAACCATCACACTCTCCGGAGTCGATGAGCCGACACCGCTCCATATTCGTTTTTACAATCCTGTAACGGCTCTTTATCTTCGCGTGATTCCACTTAAAACGTATACCGGTGGATATATGGCCATCGGCGAAGTGAAGGTTTATCAATAAACGAGTGCAGCCCAACGGCCACACCGTTTATGATCCCCCGCACTGCTTTCGAGTGTGCGGGGGATTTTTTTACGTTTCAGTTCAATTGAGAGTTGCTAATTTTCAAATTCCAATTAACGGTTAGTCGTCATGCAACCAATGGTTAATCGCATTGTAACTAACCCTTAATCAGCGCGCAACCAACCGTTCGTTCACATGCCCATTGATCCCCATCACTTGTCCAAGAGTGAGGAGCACGAGATTCCCCGATAGTTTTCGAGAATAGACTTTAGCGTGAATAAAAGATTTAACAATTATTTCATAGCTGGTGTCATATATATTGTCTATCTTTGCGCACGATCTCATCAGTTATCAACTGACAGAAAACTTAGTGATTATCAATCGATCAAGCGGCTATGAGAACAGTCATCGAACCGATGCGTCCATACTCACTTATCGTGAGTGAATCAACTTCCGATGCGCGAGACCACGCTTTTGGCCTCCTCAATCACTTCTACTTATTTTATGTTTTGCAATGTAGAGATTGCAAAATCATTACTTATGGGTATTGTTACAACGAAAAAACAGTAGTACCTTTGCACCGAAATTCAAATTCAATACAGACAACGGGTGCCGTAAGGCACTTTTAATCATTAAACAAAAGTGATTTCTATGAAACAACAATGGCGAGGTTTTAAAGGAACCAAATGGACAGATGAGGTAGACGTTCGTGACTTTATTCAGAACAACTACACTGCTTACGATGGCAACGAAGACTTCCTTACTGGTCCGACAGCAGCCACCGACAAACTGTGGACTATCTTGAAAGGACTCCAAAAGGAAGAACGTGCCAAGGGTGGAGTGCTCGATATGGAGACGGAAGTGGTTTCGAGTCTTACGGCTTATGGTGCAGCATATATCGGAGAGGGCACTAAGGAGCTTGAACAAGTCGTAGGCTTGCAGACAGATAAGCCTCTGAAACGTGCGTTTATGCCTTACGGAGGCATCAAAATGGCCGAACAGGCGTGCACAACATATGGTTATGAACCTTCGAAAGAGTTGCACAAGATTTTCAGTGAGTATCATAAGACCCATAATGACGGTGTCTTTGACGCTTACACGGACGAAATGAAGTTGGTCCGTCACAATCATATCCTCACGGGATTACCTGATACTTACGGTCGCGGTCGCATCGTAGGAGACTATCGTCGAGTAGCTCTTTATGGTGTAGATTTCCTTATCGAGGAGAAGAAAGACGACTTGGCGCACGTCGGTTGCGGTGTGATGACCGAGGATATTATCCGTCTTCGTGAGGAGGTTTCAATGCAAATCCGCTCTTTGCAGCAAATGAAAGAGATGGCAAAGATTTACGGTTACGACATCTCCGAGCCTGCATCGAATGCTAAAGAGGCTGTACAGTGGCTCTATTTCGGTTATCTTGCAGCCATCAAAACACAAAACGGAGCCGCTATGTCGGTAGGTCGCGTGTCTACATTCCTTGATATTTACATTCAGAGAGACCTCGAAGAAGGCACGCTAACGGAGTCGGAAGCACAAGAACTCATCGATCATCTCGTGATGAAATTCCGTATGGTGAAGTTCGCTCGTATACCTTCTTACAATCAATTGTTCTCTGGCGATCCCGTATGGGCTACTCTCGAAGTGGCCGGAATGGGACAAGACGGCCGCTCGATGGTAACGAAAAACGATTTCAGATTCCTCCATACGCTTGAGAATATGGGGCCGTCGCCTGAGCCGAACCTTACCGTTCTCTATTGCTCTCGCCTTCCGGAAGGCTTCAAACACTATGCTTCGAAGATCTCTGTCACCACGAGTTCCATTCAATATGAGAATGATGACGTGATGCGTCCGGTGTGGGGAGACGATTATTCGATATGTTGCTGCGTGTCCGCAACGCAAACCGGCAAGGAGATGCAGTTCTTCGGAGCCCGCGCTAACTTAGCAAAGTGCCTCACTTATGCCATCAGTGGTGGCGTAGATGCCCGTACTCGCGAGCAGTGCGGCCCTGCTTTACGGCCTATCGAGGGTGATATCGTGACCTACGAAGAGTTTATGCCACGTTTCAAAAATATGATGGAGTGGCTCGCCGACATCTATGTCAACACGCTGAACCTTATCCATTATATGCACGATAAGTACTTCTACGAGGCTGCCGAACTTGCACTCATTGACACGGATGTGCGTAGAACCTTTGCAACCGGTATCGCCGGATTCAGCCATGTGGTTGATTCCATCTGCGCAATCAAGTATGCAAAGGTGCAGATCGTGCGTGATGAGACCGGTTTCCCTGTCGAATTTAAGACCGAAGGAGACTTCCCGCGTTATGGAAATGATGACGATCGCGCCGACGAAATTGCCGTTTGGTTGCTCAAAACGTTTATGAAGATGATCCGAAAGCACCACACCTATCGTAATTCTGAGCCCACAACGAGTATCCTGACGATAACTTCCAACGTGGTATACGGTAAATATACGGGTATGATGCCTGATGGACGGCCCGCCGGAGCACCGCTTGCACCGGGTGCAAATCCATCTTATGGGGCAGAAAAGAATGGCCTATTGGCTTCTCTTAACTCTGTTGCAAAGCTGCCGTATGAATACGCCCTCGACGGCATTTCAAATACTCAGACCATCAGCCCGTCTGCTCTCGGCCACTCAGAAGCCGAACAAGTAGACACGTTAGTTGGCATATTGGACGGCTATTTTGACCGAGGTGCACATCATTTGAACGTGAACGTCTTCGGAGTTGACAAGTTAATCGATGCGATGAACCATCCTGAAAAGGAGGAATACGCTAATTTCACCATTCGGGTAAGCGGTTATGCCGTGAAATTCATCGACTTGACGAAAGAACAACAACTCGATGTCATTGCACGTCAAGCTCACCAACGGATGTAAGATTGTTTTCAGCCAGCTTCTCGGTGACGAGAGGCCACATTCTCCGTCATTATTTTTCGGAGGACAGTTTAAAGTTAGTAATTGTTTAGAAGTCCTCCTCTTACAGGAGGACTTTTTTCTTTCCGAAAACAAATAGCATTATGATTTACAGTGATTTAACTTCAAAAGAAAACCCGGTTGATTCCTCTTTGCCTTCTCCCGAACAGTCGAAGAGAGTTCCTTTCGGGCGCATCCACTCCGTCGAAACATTCGGATCAGTAGACGGTCCGGGCATTCGCTTCATCGTATTTTTAAAAGGTTGCGCGATGAGATGCCGCTACTGCCACAATCCAGACACGTGGGATCCGCAGTCAGACGACCTTCGTACGGCCGACGAAGTGCTCGAACAGGCACTCCATTATCGCTCTTATTGGGGCCGGAAAGGCGGAATCACGGCGAGCGGAGGCGAAGCTCTCTTGCAGATCGATTTCCTTACAGACCTCTTCCGCAAGGCAAAAGCACAGGGAGTCAATACTTGTCTCGACACAGCTGCACGCCCGTTTACCTGTCGCGAACCGTTTTTCGGGAAATTTCAAGAGCTGATGAAGTACACCGATCTTGTACTTTTAGACATCAAACACATCGACGACGAAGGGCATAAGCAGCTTACCGGCTGGACCAATCGCAACATTTTAGACTGTGCCCGCTATCTGTCTGACATCGGAAAGCCCATTTGGATCCGCCACGTCTTGGTTCCCGGCGTCACCGACGACGACAAACTCCTTTACCGTCTGCGCGATTTCCTAAAAACATTACACAACATCGAGCGTATCGAAGTGCTCCCTTACCACGCCCTCGGAGTGTATAAATGGGACGAACTCGGTATTCCTTATACCCTCCGCGACGTCGAACCGCCCACGCAGGAGCGTGTAGACAATGCACAACGGATATTGAACGAGGCCCTCGATCTCCCTCTTTCCCAAGAGGAAAGAACTGTCTGATAAGCACAAGTTTTATTGCTCCTGCTTTCGACAAATGGTGGGTCGAAAGTCGCCTTATTTCCAATCCCTCTCTCAAACGGAGAGGGACGTTTCATTTGGCAGTGCGCGTGCTGTTTTCACGAAGCGTGAGTTAGACGACAACTAACAGTGAATGACACGGCGATTAAGCATGAGTTGCACTGCGATTAACAGTTAGTTGAAACCAGTCTCATGATCTCACGACGATTAAATCTTGCGGAATGGTGATTTTTCTAACCACAAACCAACCGGTGTTGACAAATATTTCGTATATTTGCAAACAGTTTAACCCATAATTCAAATGATAAAACAACTACTCACCTTGGCTGCTTTGACATTCTCATTGTCAGCAAGTGCGCAAACACATCCGCTGTGGATGCGTTATAGTGCGATCTCTCCTGATGGCTCGACCATCGCGTTTTCTTACAAGGGCGACATCTACACCGTTCCTGTCGGAGGCGGGAATGCCCGCCAACTGACGTCCAATGCGGCCTATGATGCTTATCCCGTGTGGAGTCCCGATGGGCAAAACATCGCCTTTGCATCGAATCGTGAGGGCAGTATGGACATCTACTTGATGAACCGCAACGGCGGTGCGCCCAAACGATTGACTACCGATAGCAGCGACGAATACCCGCAGACCTTCCGCGACAACACACATATCCTGTTCTCAGCAAACGGTATGCCCACGCAGAAATCCATCATTTTCGCAGGCGGATCGTTCCCGCAGGTGTATGAAGTAGGTACTAACGGCGGTCGTCCCAGGCTCTTTTCGGGTCTGACAATGCTCAATATCAGCATCAACCAACGTGGAGACATTCTCTATCACGACCAAAAAGGCTATGAGGATCCGTATCGGAAACACCACCAGTCGCCGATAACACGCGACATTTGGTTGTTAAAGAATGGCCGATATACACAGCTTACCACTTTCAAAGGCGAAGACCGAAACCCTGTTTGGGCGCCAGACGGCACGCACTTTTATTATCTCAGCGAGACCGACGGCACGTTCAATGTCTACAAACGCAGTGCCGACGGAGCCGAAACAACGCAACTCACACACTTCAAAGGCAATCCGGTGCGCTTTCTCACGGTGTCGAACAACGGCACACTCTGCTTCGGATACGATGGCGAAATCTATACCTTGCGTGACGGCGGACAGCCACAGCGGGTGAATGTGAGTGTTGTTGCCGACCGCAGCGACCTCGATCTCGAGCGGCAGAATTGGACTTACGGTGCCTCGGAAATCAAAGTTTCACCCACGGGTAATGAAATTGCGTTCGTTCTTCACGGCGATGTTTATGTAACATCTGTGGACTATAAGACGACGAAACAGATTACCGACACGCCCGAACAAGAGCGAGACATCGACTTTTCACCCGACGGCAAGAGTCTTGTTTACGCTTCAGAGCGCGGCGGCTTGTGGCAAATCTATATGGCAAAGCCCAAGAACAGCAATGAGAAAAACTTTACTTACGCCACCGATATCATTGAAGAACAGTTGGTAAAGTCGGCTAAAACCTCGCAGATGCCGCAGTTCAGCCCCGATGGAAAGAGCGTAGCCTTCTTTGAAGATCGCGGTGATCTCCGCGTGATCGACGTCAAAACAAAGGCTGTTCACACGGCAATGGACGGCAAATATATCTATTCTTACAGCGACGGCGATATCTGGTTCGAATGGAGTCCGGATAGTAAATGGTTGCTTTCTGCCTATATCGGCAACGGCGGTTGGAACAACCGTGACATCGCTTTGGTCAATGCGGCCGGCACGGGAGAGATTCACAACCTTACGCAGAGCGGTTACAGCGATGGCAATGGCAAGTGGGCATTGGGCGGAAAAGCAATGATTTTCAGCAGCGATAGAGCCGGATACCGCAGCCACGGCAGCTGGGGTACCGAGGAAGATGTATATATTATGTTCTTCGATCTTGATGCTTACGACCGTTTCCGGATGTCGAAAGAAGAGCGGGAATTGGCCGATCAGATCGCAAAGGACAACAAACCCGTTGCCCAAACGAAGAAGAATAAGAAAGGAAAGAAGAAAAACAAAACAGAGAAAGACGACACATCGAAGTTGCTCCGGTTTGATTTTGCTAACTGTCGAGACCGTATCGTGCGGCTCACTGTTAATTCTTCGCATCTCGGCGATGCCGTTCTCAGCCCCGGAGGAGACACCTTATATTATCAGGCTGCATTCGAAGGAGACTATGATTTGTGGAAACACGACTTGAAAGAGAATAAAACCGAGATTGTGTTGAAAGGTGTCGGAGGCGGCGCTTTACAGCCCGACAAAGGATTTAAGAATCTTTATCTGTGTGCTTATCGAGGCATTAAAAAGATCGAAATCGGCTCAAAAGCCATTAAAAACATCGACTTCGAGGCTCGGTTTAACTATCGTCCGTATGCGGAACGCCGTTATATGTTCGACCATATATGGCAACAAGTGAAGGATAAGTTCTACGATCCTAAGCTACATGGCGTCGATTGGGACGGCTATCGCAAGACTTACGAACGCTTCTTGCCGTATATCAACAACAATTTTGACTTTCGTGATATGCTGAGCGAGATGCTCGGCGAGTTGAATGCATCTCATACAGGCGCCCGTTACTTTGGTTATGGAACGAATTTACCTACGGCTTGTCTCGGAGTTTTCTATGATCAAGACTACAACGGAGACGGGCTCAAAATCGCAGAAGTCATCAAACGCAGTCCGCTTGCACTCCAAAACACGAGTGTGAAGGCCGGATGTATCATCGAAAAAATCGACGGACAGAAGATCGTTCGCGATTCCGACTACAACTATATGCTTGACGGCAAGGTCGGAAAGCCCGTTCGTCTCTCCGTGTTCAACCCTCAAACGAACAAGCGTTTCAATGTAACGATACGCGCTATCAGCAAATATGCACAACAAGAACTGCTTTACAAACGGTGGGTTGACCACAACCGCCAACTTGTAGACAGTCTTTCAGGTGGGCGGATTGCCTATGTTCACGTGAAGGCAATGAACAGTCAGAGCTTCAGAACGGTGTATAACGAACTGCTGAGCGATAAGAATCGTAATCGTGAAGCTGTCATTGTAGACGAGCGTCACAATGGAGGCGGCTGGCTGCACGATGATCTTTGCACGCTGCTCAGCGGCAAAGAGTATCAGAAATTCATTGCACACGGCAAGTATATCGGACGCGATCCGTTCAACAAATGGGTTAAACCGTCGTGTGTTTTGATATGTGAAGACGATTACAGCAACGGTCATGGCTTCCCGTTCGTATACAAAGAGTTGGGCATCGGCAAGCTGATCGGCGCTCCGATAGCAGGTACGATGACCGCCGTTTGGTGGGAATCGCTCATCGATCCGACAATGGTCTTTGGTATTCCACAAGTCGGTTGCCAAGATATGCACGGCAGATGGGGAGAAAATACACAGCTGAATCCTGACATCGAAGTATATAACTCGCCCGAGGATTATCTCAATGGCAACGACCGACAGATTGAGAAGGCCGTCCGAAGTTTCAATCTTGCGCCGCTATCTTCGTCTAAATAAAGGCTGAAATACAAAAACCGGGAGGATATTCTGCAATTGAATATCCTCCCGGTAATTGTTTTCGTTGATTTGTTTATCAAGTAAACAAGGTGATGAGTAGACAAATCAGCGAGTTAATGAGCTGCAAGTAATCATCTTTCAATGATCTGAAATCAAGTTTTCTCCAGTCATTTCAGCAGGTTGTTCGAGTCCCATGATGTGCAGAATAGATGGTGCCACGTCGGCCAAACGACCGTTACGGATCGTTGCACTGTTGTTGTCTGTCACATAAATCACGGGTACCGGATTGAGCGAATGTGCCGTATTTGGTGTACCATCTTCGTTGATAGCATTGTCGGCATTGCCGTGATCGGCGATAATCAACGCCTCATAACCATTAGCTTTAGCAGCTTCGATAACCTCACGCACACAATTGTCGACGGCGTGAACAGCTTTGGCGATGGCATGATACACACCAGTGTGACCCACCATGTCGCCATTGGCAAAATTGACGACAATGAAATCGTATTCCTGTGTATTGATAGCGCCCACCAATTTATCCTTTACTTCATAGGCACTCATCTCCGGTTGCAGGTCATAAGTGGCCACTTTGGGCGAAGGAACCAGTATACGATCTTCGCCTTCGAACGGAGTTTCGCGTCCACCATTAAAAAAGAACGTGACATGCGCATATTTCTCGGTTTCTGCCGTGTGCAATTGCCGTTTGCCCTGAGCGCTGAGATATTCGCCGAGTGTGTTTTCAACGTTTTCTTTCGGGAATAAAATCTCCACGCCTTTAAAACTTGCATCATAAGGCGTCATGCAATAATAGTGCAGATTCTTAATCGTATGCATACCTTCATCGGGCATATCCTGCTGAGTGAGAACTTGTGTAAGCTCTTTTGCACGGTCGTTACGGAAGTTGATAAAGATCACAACATCGCCCTCCGAAATCGTTCCATCGACAGTCGAATTGTGGATAGGCTTGATAAATTCGTCGGTCACTCCCTCGGCATAACTGGCTTCCATAGCCTGCACCATATCGTCGGCCTGCGCGCCTTTCCCCATAACCAAGAGGTCGTAAGCCTCTTTCACGCGATTCCAACGCTTGTCTCTGTCCATGGCATAGAAGCGTCCCACGATGCTCGCCACAGCTGCATCGTTTTTCGCGCAATGATCAGTAAGTTCGCGAATAAATCCAGCACCGCTTTTCGGATCGGTGTCGCGGCCATCCATAAAACAGTGTATGTAGGTCTGTTTGAGCCCGTATTCCTTGGCAATTTCGATGAGTTTGAAGAGGTGATCGAGTGAAGAATGCACGCCGCCGTTGCTTGTCAGCCCCATCAGATGGAGTTTCTTGCCCGACTCCCGGGCATAAGTGTAAGCCTCAACGATGCCTTTGTTTTCTCGAATCGAACCATCTTGCAAGCGCGGTTGATCTTCACCAAATCCTGATACACCACGCGTCCGGCCCCAATATTGAGATGGCCTACCTCCGAATTACCCATTTGTCCGTCGGGAAGTCCCACGTTTTCGCCCGAGGCTTGCAGTTCTGCATGAGCCGAGACAGCGTTTAGATAATCCAAATAAGGTGTCGGCGTGTTGTAGATCACATCTCCCACGCCATGTTTTCCGATTCCCCAACCGTCGAGAATCATCAATAAAGCTTTCTTTGTCATAATGTTTTTATTTGTTCAATCATCATCATGTTCTGCGTGCAAAGGTAGCCATTATTTTCCGAATAACGGTTAGTTGTTCAGCGATTAACGGTCAGTTGCACGCCGATTAACGGTTAGTTGCGATGCGATTAACAGTTGATCAAATTCCTCTTAGGCTCTCCCTGAGCGGAGGAGATACACCAACGGGTGAGCGATCGGCAGTCAACCATCGACAGTCAATGAATAATTTGGAGTGCGGATTTGGGCGAATGTATAAATTACAGTAACTTTGCAGCGATGAACAAGGACATTAATGAATTTGAGATAATGGCTCCGGTGGGCTCGAGAGAGAGCTTAGCGGCAGCCATACAAGCAGGTGCCGGGTCAGTATATTTCGGTGTGGGACAGCTCAATATGCGGTCGCACTCAGCCAACCATTTCACTATCGACGATCTGAAAGATATTGCCGCAACGTGTCGGGAGCACGGGATCAAGACCTATCTCACGGTGAACACCGTGATTTATAACGACGATTTGCAGGCGATGCGCGATATTATCGATGCGGCAAAAGCAGCCAATGTATCGGCTGTTATTGCCAGCGACATTGCCGTAATGATGTATTGCAGAGCGGTAGGTGTGGAGGTTCACCTCTCCACTCAGCTGAATATATCCAACATCGAGGCACTGAAATTCTATGCGCAGTTTGCCGATGTAGTTGTGTTGGCACGCGAATTGAATATGGATCAGGTAGCGGAGATTCACCGACAGATCTCAGAACAGCGCATCACAGGCCCCGGGGGAGAAACGGTTCGCATTGAGATGTTCTGCCACGGAGCGCTGTGTATGGCCGTCAGCGGCAAGTGTTATATGAGTCTTCACGATGCAAACAGGTCGGCGAATCGTGGTGAATGCGTGCAGATCTGCCGTCGGTCGTACACGGTTACGGATAATGAGACGGGCAACCAACTTGAAATCGACAACAAATACATAATGAGTCCGAAAGACTTGAAGACCGTGCGCTTCATCGATCGGATGATGGATGCAGGCGTGCGGGTATTTAAAATCGAAGGCAGAGCACGCGGACCGGAATATGTTTATACCGTGGTGAGATGTTATAAAGAGGCCATTCGGAGCGTGGTCGATGGCACTTTTACCGACGAAAAGAAAGATGCGTGGGACCGACAGTTGGCTACCGTCTTCAACAGAGGCTTCTGGGACGGTTACTATCAGGGTCAGACGATGGGCGAATGGACGAAGAATTACGGCAATAAAGCTACCGAGAAGAAAGTCTTAGTGGGCAAAGTGGTCAAGTATTTCTCACGTTTGGGCGTGGCCGAATTGGCTGTCGAGGCATCCGAGATTACGTTAAACGATCGATTACTCATCACCGGTACCACTACGGGTGTACTGTATTTCGATGCCGCAGAGATTCGTTATGAATTACAACCGGTGCCGAAAGCCGAGAAAGGTTGGCACGTTTCAATTCCCGTTCCGGGAAAAGTGAGACCGGGAGATAAGGTGTTTAAAATCGTGAGAGCGGCCTCCCCTGCTCCCTCCAAAAGAGGGGAAACCCGATAACAGATAAAGATTTGAAATATGAACAATAACGAATATAACGACGAAAAGTCTTTTTCTTCGGGAGAAGTTAAAAGTAGCCAGTCGATTAATGACCTTCAAAATGAAGTGATTGAGGAGTTTTCCGCGTTCACGGATTGGATGGATAAGTATCAGATGTTGATCGACTTGGGAAACGAATTGGCCCCATTGGACGAGAGATATAAAACAGAAAGCAACCTGATCGACGGCTGTCAGAGTCGTGTCTGGCTGCAATGCGACCTGCACAATGGCCTTTTGGTATTCACTGCCGACAGCGATGCGCTCATCACCAAGGGCATTATCGCCTTGCTGATTCGCATAGTCAGCGGGCACACTCCACAGGAAATCCTCGACACCGAGCTCTATTTCATCGACCGTATCGGCCTGAAAGAACACCTGTCTCCTACTCGTTCCAACGGTCTGTTATCAATGGTGAAGCAGATCAAGATGTATGCGCTGGCACTGAAAAAGAGTTGACATGCGCAAACTTCGTACCATAGAGATGCACCGTTTGACGGTAGAAGAATTTAAGGAAGCCCCGAAGCTGCCGCTCATTGTCGTGCTCGACGATGTCAGGTCGCTGTATAACGTTGGCTCGGTATTTCGCTGCTGCGATGCATTTCGTGTAGAGGCAGTGTATCTTTGCGGTATAACAGCCACCCCGCCCAATGCAGAGATCCACAAAACTGCACTCGGTGGGGAGGAGTCTGTTGACTGGTTGTATTTCGACAGTGCCGAGGCGGCCGTCAAACAACTTCATTCCACAGGCTATTTCGTATATAGTATTGAGCAGGTTGAGGGTTCGACGTCATTAGAAACACTCGTTTTGGATCCCCGAAAACAATATGCTGTGGTCTTGGGTAACGAGGTAAAAGGTGTTCAACAGAGCGTTATCAATGCGAGCGATGGCTGTTTGGAAATTCCGCAATTCGGTACCAAACACTCCATTAATGTATCGGTTGCTGCCGGAATCGTGGTTTGGGAGTTTGCCAAAAGTCTGTTGTTACCGGGCAAATGAGGCGGAGAGAAACGTTAATTATCCTCATTTCTCGGTTTACTCTGTTGCAAATCACGTCGATAAATGATACCTTTGTCTCACTAAAACCCATAAAACAATATACCCATGGAGGTATACTCGCATTCAAGACATACTGATTAGTATCTACGAATTGCCACTGTTTTGTAAGTAAAGACAATCATTCGATGAAAGAATTTATACAAGTTCTCAGGCGGTTTGTGCCTCCTTATAAGCGGTATTTGGCGCTGTCGGTAGTGTTCAATGTCCTTTCGGCCGTGCTCAATATCTTCTCTTTTGCCGCCCTTATACCTATTTTGCAGATCCTGTTTAAGACAGATGGTGCCGCAAAAGCCAGCCAACTGATGGCGTGGAATTGGCATAACCTGAAAGGAGTAGTTACCAATAATGTCGACTATTACGTCCAGATGCTAATCAATCAGATGGGAGCCACGGGCACATTACTTGCCATCGGCCTCTTCTTAGCATTAATGACGTTCCTCAAAACAGGTGCTTACTTCCTCTCTTCGGCCACAATCATCCCCATCCGAACAGGTATTGTGCGCGACATTCGCAATCAGTTATACCGCAAAATTACATCACTCTCGATCGGCTTTTTCTCTGATGAGCGTAAGGGAGATATCATCGCGCGGATGAGTGGCGACGTACAGGAAATCGAAAGTTCGATTATGTCGTCGTTGGATATGCTTTTTAAGAATCCCGTTTTAATCATCGCTTACTTCGTTACGCTGCTCGTCATTTCGTGGCAGCTCACACTTTTCACGATCATCTTTGTCCCAATCTTCGGTTGGTTTATGGGGTTCGTAGGCCGAAAACTCAAACAGAAGAGTATCAAAGCACAGTCTTTGTGGAGCGATACCATCAGTCAGGTGGAGGAAACGCTTACCGGTCTGCGCATCATCAAGGCGTTCTGTGCCGAAGAAAAGATGAATGCACGCTTCGATCGAGTGAATTCCGACTATCGCAATAACCTGTTGCGGGTGAACGTCAGACAACAAATGGCTCACCCGATGAGTGAGTTTCTCGGCACGGTAATGATTGTTGTCGTGCTGTGGTTTGGTGGAACGCTCGTGTTGAACAACCACACACTCGACGGTCCTACGTTTATCTATTACTTAGTAATGCTTTACAGCATCATCAATCCGCTCAAAGAGTTCTCCAAAGCAGGGTATAACATCCCCAAAGGATTGGCTTCGATGGAGCGTGTGGATAAGATTTTGAAAGCCGAAGTAGAGATTCACGATGCCGAAAAGCCCGTTCCACTCAACGGCTTCAACCACTGCATCGAGTTTCGCAACGTGTCTTTCCGCTATGGAGAACAATGGGTTTTGCGCCATATCAACCTCAAAATAGAGAAAGGAAAAACCGTAGCCCTCGTGGGACAAAGCGGCAGCGGAAAGTCGACATTGGTCGATTTGATTCCCCGTTACTATGATGTGCAGGAGGGTGAAGTACTCATTGACGGAATCAACGTACGTGATATGCGGCTCCACGACCTGCGTCAGCTCATCGGAAATGTCAATCAAGAGGCCATCCTTTTCAATGACACGTTCTTCAATAACATCTCATTCGGCGTAGAAAATGCAACTATCGAACAGGTAGAACAGGCCGCTCGCATTGCTAACGCGCACGATTTCATTATGGCGACAGAACACGGTTACGACACGAATATCGGCGATCGAGGCGGCCGTTTATCAGGAGGCAACGCCAACGAGTAAGTATTGCCCGTGCGATTTTAAAGAATCCGCCCATCCTTATACTTGATGAAGCAACCAGCGCATTAGATACTGAGAGCGAAAGATTAGTGCAAGACGCCCTCGAAAGACTAATGAAGACACGCACAACAATTGCCATTGCTCACCGACTGTCTACAATCAAGAACGCCGATGAAATCTGCGTGCTCCACGACGGACGCATTGTGGAACGCGGAACACACGACGAACTGATGGCGCAAAACGGTTATTACCGAAAACTTCATGAAATGCAGCAGTAAAATGCAGCTTGATGCTCTCCGAAAGAAACTGAATCGACAACAAGGAACGGCATCCTTTGATTCTCAGTGAAATATCAGAGAGGTTGCAAATTACCGTTACCTGCGAGACAACTAAGCGTTAATCACCACGCCATTAACTGTTAATCACCGTGTAACTAACAGTTAAACACAACGAGGGATTTGGCTCCCTCTCTTCCTCAAAAGGGAAAGAAAACGACAGAAATTGAGTTGAATTTAAGAATAAAAGAGCGAAAAATGTGGACCTCAAAGGATCAATCCTCCCCCTTTTCGACAATAGGCGGAGCCGTGCTTGTCGGTTTTTTCCGTCTTCTTTCGCGTCTGCCGCTATGCCTGCTTTATGGCATTTCCGATTTCGAATACCTTATTGTATATAGAGTCTTGCGGTATCGGCGTCGCACAGTGCGATATAATCTCACATCATCTTTCCCTGAAAAATCGATCAAAGAAATACGACACATCGAGCAACAATTCTATCATTGGCTTTGCGATTACTTCTTCGAAGCCGTCAAATTGCTTACCATCAGCGACAAAGAATTGCGTCGACGCTTCACCATCCACAACTCCGAAGAAATCGTCGAATGCTTTCGTGAGGGCCAATCTGTGGCCGCCATCCTCGGGCATTACTGCAATTGGGAGTGGCTCTCGTGTGTAGGCATCGAACTCCCGAGTTCGGCCCGGTCTGGACTCATCTACAAACCGTTGCGCAACCGAGCTTTCGACCGACTTTTCCGAGCCATTCGCTCGCGCGTAGGTGGTGTTCCCGTACCCAAAAACGACATCTTGCGCTATCTCGTTGACTATCGTCGACAAGGCATCATGAGTATTTTCGGTTACATCTCAGATCAAGCGCCGCGCTGGGAAAACATCCATTTGTGGGTTCCTTTTCTGCATCACGATACGCCGGTATTCACCGGTGCCGAACGCATCATGCGCAAAATGAACAATGCTGTTTACTATGTTGAGATGTCAAGACCGCGCCGCGGCTACTACACTTGCACTTACCGACTCATCACCAAAACACCGGCCACGCTTCCCGAATACGAAATCACACGCCGATTCTTTGCTCTTCTCGAAGAAAATATCCGTCGATCACCACAATATTATTTGTGGAGTCACAACCGTTGGAAGCGTACACACGAAGAGTATAATGCAAGGAAAAGAGTGAAAGAGTAGACACTTTTGCTCATTCACTCACCTATTTCTTGCACAATTGATAGGTAAGTGTGCAATAGACAGTGCTTTTTTGTCCAAAAAGTTTGCATGAATGAATAAAAAGTTGTTCCTTTGCAGCCGAATTTTTATCATTGAAATGATTTACAAACCATTTAAAAAGAAAGATTATGTCAGAAATTGAATCAAAAGTAAAGGCTATTATCGTAGACAAACTCGGTGTAGATGAGGCAGAAGTAAAGCCTGAAGCAAGTTTCACAAACGATCTTGGCGCTGACTCGCTTGATACGGTTGAGTTGATTATGGAGTTCGAAAAAGAATTCGGAATCTCTATTCCCGACGATAAGGCAGAGACCATTCAGACTGTGGGCGACGCTATCGCATACATCGAGGAGAACGCAAAGTAAGTCTCCCGTAATCACTCGCGACTGACGAGTGTTAGTTGCTCCGCTTTTTGTTAATATATAAAGGAACAACTAACACTCATCAGTCTCTTTTTATCTAAACCAATCAGCATGGAATTAAAAAGAGTAGTCGTAACAGGCTTAGGTGCCGTTACTCCTGTGGGCAACACACCCGAAGAAACGTGGCAGAGCCTCGTTGCAGGCAAAAGCGGTGCTGCACCTATTACGCATTTCGATAGCTCCAAATTCAAGACACACTTTGCCTGCGAGGTGAAAGACCTCAATGTGAACGATTTTATCGATCGCAAAGAAGCTCGCAAACTCGACCGATACACGCAGTTGGCACTGATTTCGGCTATACAAGGTGTGAAAGCCAGCGGTATCGACTTGGAAAAAGAAGACAAAGAACGTATCGGCGTGGTCTATGGAGTGGGTATCGGCGGAATCAAAACCTTTGAAGATGAAGTGATTTATTATGGTCAGCACATCGACGAAGGACCGAAGTTCAGTCCTTTCTTCATTCCGAAGATGATCGCCGACATCGCAGCGGGACAGATTTCCATCCATTTCGGATTCCACGGGCCCAATTACACCACGACATCTGCGTGTGCTTCGTCAAGCAATGCATTGGCAGACGCATTCAATTTGTTACGTTTGGGCAAAGCCAACATCATCGTTGCGGGCGGTGCCGAAGCAGCAGTCTGTGCCTGTGGAGTGGGCGGATTCAACGCAATGCACGCTCTCTCAACCCGCAATGACGATCCCGAGCACGCTTCGAGACCGTTCAGCGCAAGCCGAGATGGCTTTGTGATGGGCGAAGGAGCAGGTTGTCTGATCCTCGAAGAGCTCGAACACGCCAAAGCGCGAGGTGCAAAGATCTACGCAGAGATGGTTGGCGAGGGTGCAAGTGCCGATGCTTACCACATCACGGCAAGTCATCCGGAGGGTCTCGGAGCCAAACTTGTGATGCAACGCGCCCTCGAAGACGCCGGTTTGAAGCCCGAAGACATTGACTATATCAATGTTCACGGCACATCGACATCTGTCGGCGACATCTCAGAAGCCAAAGCTATCAAGGATGTTTTCGGCGAATCAGCCTATAAACTCAATATAAGCTCTACCAAATCGATGACTGGTCACCTCCTCGGAGCTGCCGGTGCCGTAGAGGCTATGGCTTGTGTGCTGGCCGTAAAGAATGATATTATTCCGCCAACGATCAATCACAACGATGAAGATGTCGATGAGGCGATCGACTACAAGATGAACTTCACGTTCAACAAGGCTCAAAAGCGCGAAGTGCGTGCTGCTTTAAGCAACACGTTTGGCTTCGGAGGACACAACGCCTGCGTTATCTTCAAGAAGTATGCTCAATGATTTGATCGACAGAATAAGGCTCCCTTTCCGCAAGGATAAGGAGCTTTATTTGTCTTTATACAATGTAATCGGCTTTTATCCGCACGATATCAGCATTATAAGTTAGCTTTGATGCACAAGAGTGTAATGCATCGGAACAAGAAAGGCAAGCCATTGAACAACGAACGACTTGAATTTCTCGGCGATGCAATCCTCGACGCCACTGTGGGCGACATCGTTTACCGACATTTTCCGGGTAAACGCGAAGGCTTTCTTACCAATACACGCAGTAAACTTGTGCAACGCGAGACACTCAATCGATTAGCCGATGAGATGGGTATAAGCCGTTTAATAATGTCATCCGGACGCAGTTCTTCTCATAACAGTTCTATGGGAGGAAATGCGTTCGAGGCTCTTGTCGGCGCCATTTACCTCGACCGAGGCTACGATGCGTGTATGCAATTTATCGAACGACGCATTCTCGGTAAGATGATCAATATCGATCGTGTGGCATATAAGGAAGTTAACTTCAAAAGTAAGTTGATCGAGTGGTGTCAGAAGAACCGAATCAAGATGCGATTCGAGCTGATCAAGCAGGAGAAAGACTCACAAGGGAATCCTGTTTTCAAGTTTGCTGTGGTGTTAGAAACCGTCAAATGCAGCGAAGGAAGCGGGTTCAGCAAGAAAGAAAGCCAACAGTTGGCCTCTAAACTCACCTTGGAGCGTTTGAAAAAAGAGCCGCAATTCATTGACGAAGTATTTGCAGCCAAGACCGAACGTACCAAGATGGAGGAAGAACCAGTTGAAATCGTGCCTGAAACAGAGGTCAAAGACGATTTTATTATCCCGCAATCGGAAACGGAATCAGCTATTACCGAACCAGTTTCGTATGAAGAGCCGGCAGTCGATTCAGATTCAAAAGATCCCGATTTCGACCTGAGCGACATTGCGGTAAAGACCGAAGACGATATGGATCGAGAAGAGATCATCGCCGCCGCAGAGGCTGCCGCCTTTTCCGAAAACAATTGAGCCATAGCTCATTGTTGCCATATCGACTTGAAATTAAGTCAAAAGATCAAGCGGAGTAACTCCATTGAGAGTTGCTCCGCTTCATCTTTTATGAAATCAAACCGCTTCTTAAAGCTAAGTGTTCTTGGACACAATGCAGAATAATTACTCTTTTCTTTTGTTGTTTTAAAAAGTTTCCTTACCTTTGCCCCCGACTTTCGCCCCCTAAGTTAGAAGGACGGGGCTTGAACAAATAAAGATATGACAATAAGAACAAATATAAACAGCCGTAGCGCGATGCAAAAGAGCAGCAACTCTCTTGCATCTTTTAACGCTTTATATTTGCATATCTCGGAAAAAGTCTTAACACACACACACACACACACATCGCACCTGGCGTAGAGACATTTTAGGTCTTCGCTTACGCGCGCGCGTAAGGAGACGGCTGAACACCAATAAACAAAGGGCTCAACAGAGTTCCCTTTGTTCGGCAACGCGTGCTCTTAGGATTAAGCCAACAAGAGAAATATAAGCGCATATTTAACCCCAAAATCAATTAAATATTAGACAATGAAAGAAAAGAAAACAGACAAGCGGGCATATATGGAGCCCGTGTGCGAATCGTTCACCGTCGAAGCGGAGCAACTGCTGCAGGCGGCCAGTGGCAACGCCGGTATGATTGGACCGGGCGCCGGTGGCGGTGATGCCAAGCAAGGATGGTTTGAAGAGGAAGAGGAGAAAACCGCTTCTTCTGATGAGAATAAGTTTGGCTCCCTCTGGGAAGACTGATGAAAAGAACGTAATAACAAACAATGAAATTAGAGAAGAAATGAAAACGATAAGATTATTTCAAGTAAGCATGTTGCTGGCTCTGACGCTCATCGCGGCAGGATGCGCCAACGACGAAGTAGCGAAGAACGAGCAGCAGGGCGCTAACGGCATTCCTGCCGGAACAACCGTATTCAGCGGGGAGACCCGTCCGAGCACCACAACGCGTACAGCGATCGTAGACCACACGAAAGGCGGGAGTGCCAAGGTAATCTGGGCTGCCACGGACAAAATTTGGGTGAAAGACAACACGAATACATGGCACGAGAGTGACGCAGCCTCATTCCACGAATTGCCAAACAAGGCCAAGGCCATGTTCACCCTGAACGGCACCTACACGGGTGCCACGCACGACGTTATCTATACCAACCTGCCCATCACAGGCACGCCACAGGTAGAGATCAAGTCCACGCAGACACAGTCGGCCCCCAACAACTTCGACCATGCCGGCGCATCGGGCGACTGCGGTGTAGCCACAGCCACGGGCGGGTCAGGCAAATATGGCTTCAAGTTAGACCACAAGGCGTCCTACCTATGCCTGATACCACGCACCACAGACGCCATCTTCCAGCGGTGCAAACTCATCAAGATCGAAGTGAGTGCCGACAACGACATTGCCGGTACCTACGGCATCTCCTCCGCAGGTCTCTCCGCTTCGCCCATAAGTGGTGCCAGCAAAGAAATAACACTCCATACCGGTGCAGGCTTCGACCTTAACACCTCTACCACCGACATCACCAAAAATGGTGCCTACATGGTGATTGCGCCAGGCACCCACAAACTGAAGATACGCTATTGGCTGAAAGACGACGTTACCAACATCGAGGGAACGATTACAAAATCAATTCCTGCCAAGCAATACGAAGCTGGAAAAATCCACGACCTCACCGCCAATCTCGACACCCGCGCCTACGATAATAAGTACTACATGTGGGACGCTCAGAAAGACTGCTGGTACGGACATGAGAGTGCACAGCCTACCGCTAACGATGAAACGCCTCCCACCACGGGCCACTATCCGCAAAGCGCCGCAACCGACCCTGACCGATGGCACAATCAAGGGGCTCTTTCCCCATTGCAGCAAGCTTCCAACAGTTGCAAAGACTGTCCCAACGTGAACGAGATGATATGGTATGTTATGAAAGGGGAGGCAAGAGCGGACAATGACGAGCTTTATACCTGATGGGGCACCTCTACAAAGGAAATGGCGTATGGCTGAAAAAGCAATCCAAAATAGCAGAAGACGAAGGCGTTACCATAGCCGACATTAAAGCCGGGTATACAGAAGGAGGCGTTACCACCGACTATCGGACAAGCGGAGAGTCTCACCATTATTCGCTCCCCTCGAACATTCTGCCAACTGCGGAAGAATGCGAAAATTATTTCTTCCTTCCGCCATTGGGAATGTATCAATCAGCTGGCGGACTAGGGATGTTGTCGTTTGTTGGAGAGAAAGGATGCTATTTCTCTTCAAGCCCATATCATGATGCACCTTCACATGCATACTATGACTTAATATTCAACTACGGAACCCAAATCATGATATCCCACTTTGTCGGAGGGTATTCCTTAAGAGCAGAGCCCACATTATTCAAGTAGAAAGGCTGCAAAGACGACTCTCCCACATAAATGGATAAGCGAAAAACTGCAACCGTAAGCTTTCCCAAGCTTGGGAAGATGAGAAAACGCAAAAAATCATCTCTCCCAAACTTGGGAAAAACAGAAAACAGCGAAAATAGCGTTTCGCTCGCAAGCGAAATGCAGAAAACGCGAAAAACAGCGTTTCGCTTGCAAGCGACGGACAAAAAACAGCGAAAACTGGCTTTCGCTCGCAAGCGAAATGCAGAAAACGCGAAAAACAGCGTTTCGCTTGCAAGCGACGGGAAAAAATAGTCAAAAGCAGTCCGTCGCTTGTGTTTTTTTCCTCAAACGTTTAACTTTTAAAATCAAAAAACAATGACACTACAAACCATTTATTACAGTCGGCTCCAAAACATGGAGCATTATCAGTTTGCGTCGCGCGTGCTGCAGCTTTGCAACGAGGCGAAAGTGGAGAAACTCACGGCGGTGCTGGGTCCGCTCGCGGCCTGCGTGGCCGACGAAGATCGGGTGCTGAACCAGCCGCGCACCGGGGCCGATACCAAGGCGCTGGAAGAGGCCGACCGCAAACGCGACAAATCCTATCAGTCGCTTCGGTTGCTCGTGGCGCTGCACCTCAACAGCGCCGACAAGGCCGTGTTGACCGCCGCCGAAGCCGTGGACCGCGTGATGAAAGCCTATCCCGACGTGGCCGCGAGCAACTACGACAAGGAGACGGGCCTGATCAAAAACCTCGTGGCCGATTTGCGCACGGCCGATCTCTTGCGGCACGTGGCGCGACTCCAAGCGCAGGTGTATATCAACCTGCTCGATGCCGACAACAAAGCGTTTGACACGCTGTTCCACGCTCGGGTGAAGTCGGGCGCGCCCGCCGGCTCGTTCGACATCAAACCGCTGCGCGCCGCCACCGACAAAGCCTCAACGCCGTGCTCCGCCGCATCGATGCTCTCGACGAGCTGGAGCCGTCGGCCCCGATCACTGCGCTCATCACGCAATACAACAACTTGGTGGACAACCGTCGGACACTGTTGGCCGGTCGGGCCGCCACGAACAAAGCCCGCGCCGACAAACAAACCGAGGCGCTCCGCAAAGAACTCGATCCGCTGATCCGGAAGTTCGAAGAAGAAAACGGCATCGCTCCCAACGTCCTCGCTTTCACCGGCAAGACGCAAGGCACGGGTAAAAAGAAAGCCTATGAATTGGCCTATACCACCGACCCGAAACGGACGATGTGGGTCAGGAAGAACAAAGAGGGTAAGCTGGAAAAGGAAGATTAAAAGGAAAAGGCGATTTAAAGGTGAAAAGGCGTCTTAAAGGTGAAAAAGTGAAAGGATAATTTAAAAGTGAAAAGGTGAAGGGGTGAAAAGATGGCTGTTGAGCCTGTCTTTTCACCCTTTTGCTATGGTTGGGGGTGGTGCGGCAGGTTGGGTTGGGGCATCTGTCAATCTATGCTTTCGCGTGAATTAAAACGCAACAGCAGTCCATCGGGTAAGTATATCTTGGTTCAAGGCACATGACAAGGCGATGAAGCGTCGAAAGCGTTCCACCAATATGCTCTTCATGACGAGGCTGCCACACGGGAAAAAGTCTGAGCCATTGACCAAAGAGGTGCGCCGGCTGCTATGCCCAACCATCTATTAACTCTGCATTTTATTTTGTTCTTCAACCGAATTGGCGTATCTTTGCAACATCATTCATCACCTATTATATTCAGAACGACTATGATTCTTTTCTTCAAAACATCCAAAGAGACCGTGATTGCAACAGCTTTCGACCATCGGCCGAGTACAAACGAGACAAACGAGCTGTGCTGGTTGTATGGCGATGCCACGCTGATCGATGCACCGGAACTGACCGGTTATTATGTGGGACCGCGTCGAGAGATGGTCACTCCGTGGAGTACGAATGCCGTTGAGATTACACAGAATATGAATCTTAACGGCATTTTGCGTATTGAGGAATATTTTCCCGTTGCCTCAAAAGAAGCCGAACACGACCCAATGCTGCAACGAATGTATGACGGTTTGGATCAGAACATCTTCACGATAGACCGTAAACCCGAACCGATCAAATATATCAACGATATAGAAACATATAATGAGCAGGAAGGTTTGGCGCTTTCGCCCGAGGAAATAAAATATCTTCACACCATTGAAAAGGCCAACGGACGTCCGCTGACAGACTCTGAAATCTTCGGATTTGCGCAAATCAATTCAGAGCATTGCCGTCATAAGATTTTCGGAGGTACGTTCGTCATCGACGGAAAGGAGATGGAGTCGTCGCTATTTGCAATGATCAAGAAGACAACCCATGAGAATCCGAATCGTATTTTGAGTGCATATAAAGATAATGTAGCCTTTGCACAGGGGCCGATCATCGAACAGTTTGCACCTAAGGATCAGTCGACAAGCGACTATTTCCAAGTGACAGATGTAGAGAGTGTCATCTCGTTGAAAGCCGAAACACATAATTTCCCTACCACAGTGGAGCCTTTCAACGGTGCTGCAACAGGCACAGGCGGTGAGATTCGTGATCGAATGGCAGGCGGAACGGGCTCTTGGCCCATCGCGGGAACGGCTGTTTATATGACAGCTTATCCCCGTTTACAAGGCGCCGATACCACGTTGAGAGATTGGGAAGCCTTAATCCCAGCCCGTAACTGGCTGTATCAGTCGCCTGAACAAATATTGATCAAAGCCTCGAACGGTGCTTCTGATTTTGGGAATAAGTTCGGACAGCCGTTGATTTGCGGTTCGGTGCTCACGTTCGAACATCAAGAAGAATCCTCGTCCGAAGACCTCTTGGCTTATGATAAGGTGATTATGCTAGCCGGAGGAGTCGGTTACGGCACCCGAAGAGACTGTTTAAAGAAAGCTCCGCAGCCTGGAAATAAAGTGGTAGTTGTGGGTGGTGACAATTACAGAATCGGTCTTGGAGGCGGCTCTGTATCGTCAGTTGATACAGGACGATATGCCAACGGCATTGAGCTTAACGCCATTCAGCGTGCCAATCCGGAGATGCAGAAGCGTGCTTACAACCTTGTGCGTGCCTTGGTAGAGGCAGATGACAATCCCGTTGTGTCCATTCACGACCACGGTTCAGCAGGACATCTCAACTGTTTATCGGAACTTGTCGAGGAATGTGGCGGTAAAATAGAAATGGATCAGCTGCCTATCGGTGACCGAACACTGTCTGCCAAGGAAATCATTGCAAATGAAAGCCAAGAGCGAATGGGGTTACTCATCGATGAAAAACACATCGATCACGTACGAAAAATTGCCGAACGGGAACGTGCTCCACTGTATGTCGTAGGCGAAACGACCGGCGATGCGCATTTCTCTTTTGTCCAAAAGGATGGCATCAAGCCGTTCGATCTTGATGTATCACAGATGTTCGGTCATTCGCCTAAGACTATAATGACGGATAAGACGGTAGAACGACACTATGAAAACGTAACTTACGACCTGCAAAAAATCGATGAATACCTTGCACGCGTACTGCAATTAGAAGCCGTTGCGTGCAAAGACTGGCTGACAAATAAAGTAGACCGTTCCGTGACCGGTAAGGTTGCGCGGCAGCAATGTCAAGGAGTGATCCAGCTTCCGTTATCAGATTGTGGTGTGGTTGCGCTCGACTACCGCGGTCGTAAGGGTATTGCTACAGCCTTAGGGCACGCTCCCCAGGCGGGGCTTGCATCCCCCTCGGCAGGCTCTGTGCTGTCAGTTGCCGAGTCGTTGACCAATATTGTGTGGGCACCTTTGCGTGAAGGACTGCGCAGTGTGTCGCTTTCGGCCAATTGGATGTGGCCCTGTCGGTCGCGCGAAGGCGAAGATGCGCGACTCTATCAGGCTGTGAAAGCCTTGTCGGACTTCTGTTGCGAACTTGGAATCAACGTCCCAACGGGTAAGGACTCGCTGTCACTCACTCAACAATATCCTGATGGTGAGAAAGTGATTGCACCCGGAACGGTTATTGTTACGAGTGGAGGTGAGGTTTCAGATGTGCGTAACGTGGTGTCACCGGTGGTTATTAACGATAAGAACTCGTCTCTTTATTACATTGATTTCAGCTTCGATGCTCAGCGGTTAGGCGGTTCTGCCTTTGCACAAAGCCTCGGAAAGGTGGGCGATGACGTGCCGACCGTATCTAATGCTGCATATTTCGCAGATTGTTTCGAGGCTGTTCAGGAGTTGATCAACCGCAAATGGATTATGGCCGGACACGATATCAGTGCCGGCGGACTGATTGTCACATTGTTGGAAATGACTTTTGCCAATGCAAAAGGCGGTTTACACATCAATCTTCACGATTTAGCAGACGACGACTTAGTGAAGAATCTCTTTGCCGAAAACCCCGGAATCGTTATCCAAGTGGCCGATTCGCACAAGCACGAACTGCAAAACTACTTAGAAGAAAGAGGAATCGGATTTGCAAAAATCGGTTATCCGACCCCTGATAAACGCACACTCATCGTTAAGAAAGGCGAAATAACACATTCATTCGATATAGATGCCTTGCGCGATACGTGGTTCCGGACCTCTTATTTGCTCGATTCCAAGCAGAGTTTGAACGGAATGGCAAAGAAACGATACGTGAATTACAAGAAGCAACCTATCGAGTTCAAATTTAAAAAGGACTTTACGGGGAGGCTTTCTCAATACGACCTCGATGCCGACCGTCGTAAACCGACCGGTATCAAAGCTGCCATCATCCGCGAAAAAGGAACCAACGGTGAGCGCGAAATGGCTTATGCACTTTATCTCGCAGGCTTCGATGTGAAAGATGTCACGATGACCGATCTTATCTGCGGCCGCGAAACATTGGATGAAATCCACCTGATCGTGTTCTGCGGAGGCTTTTCCAATTCCGATGTTTTGGGCTCGGCAAAAGGCTGGGCAGGTGCTTTCCTCTATAATCCGAAAGCCAAAGAGGCGCTCGATCGTTTCTATTCGCGTTCCGATACATTATCCCTGGGTATCTGCAACGGGTGTCAATTGATGGCAGAATTGAATTTAATCAATCCCGAACACCGTCATCGGGGCCATCTCTGTCACAATAACTCGCGTAAATTTGAAAGTGCTTATCTCACATTAAGCATCCCATCGAACAACAGTGTGATGTTCGGCAGTCTCAGCGGATGCAAACTCGGACTATGGGTCGCCCACGGCGAAGGACGATTTTACTTACCCGAGCCCGAGGACCAATACCAAATCGTTGCCAAATATAACTATGCCGAGTATCCCGGTAATCCCAACGGAAGCGACTATAACGCTGCAGCCATCTGCTCAGCAAACGGCCGTCACCTCGCGATGATGCCTCATTTAGAACGCGCCATATTTCCCTGGCAGAACGCATTCTACCCTAATGAGCACCGCGCTGATGACATCACACCGTGGATTGAGGCGTTTGTCAATGCACGAAAATGGATAGAAGAGAGAAAATGAGCAACACGAACAGATTCTATTGGGACAGCTTCAAGACTTTCTTTAAAATAGGAGCATTCACCCTTGGAGGCGGTTATGCGATGATCCCCATTATCGAAGCCGAAGTCGTTGATAGATACAAATGGCTCGAAAAACAAGATTTCATCGATCTAATTGCCGTTGCCCAGAGCTGTCCGGGCGTTTTCGCCATCAATATGAGCATCTTTATCGGCTACAAACTGCGCCGACTCCGAGGTGCATTGTGCACGAGTTTAGCCACAACCTTACCCTCGTTCCTGCTCATTCTGCTGATAGCTATGTTCTTCAAGCAATTTGAAAACAATACGATTGTAGCTGCAATGTTTCGCGGCATACGTCCGGCCGTCGTGGCATTGATTGCCGCTCCCACATTCAATTTAGCTAAAAGTACGAATATTTCGCTAACAAATTGTTGGATTCCGTTGGTCTCTGCCCTTGCAATTTGGCTCTTGGGCGTTAATCCCGTGTACGTAATCATCATCGCAGGAATAGGCGGTTATCTTTACGGGAAGTTCTTAAAAGAAACCTGAATGCAACAACTCATAAACTCAAAATATGCTTTTCGTCTATTTGTTCATCACTTTCTTCGAGATAGGATTATTCGGATTCGGCGGCGGTTACGGTATGTTATCGCTCATTCAAGCCGAAACGGTAGTACATCACCATTGGCTTTCGGCCGCCGAATTTACCAATATCGTAGCCGTTTCACAGATAACGCCGGGACCGATCGGCATCAATTCGGCCACATATTGCGGTTACACGGCAGTTCATAATGCCGGTTACGGCAATGCGATAGCTGCTCTCGGCAGTGCTGTCGCAACGTTTGCATTGGTGCTTCCGTCGTTAATTATGATGATACTCATCAGTAAAATGTTTATGAAATATATGAACACGGCACCGGTTCAAAACATTTTTGCCGGTCTCAGACCCGCAGTCGTAGGCCTGCTTGCCGCTGCTGCGCTGCTATTGATGACTCCCGAAAACTTCAGCAGCCCCGATCACCCGTGGCAGTTTTGCATAAGCATAGGGCTGTTCATCGCCACTTTCGTCGGCACAAAGATAATACGAATCAATCCTATACGGATGATCGGTTATGCAGCCGTAGCCGGTCTGCTACTCTTATATTGACAACCGAAAATTAACTCATCATTTGGCGCTGTGCAATTCACAGTTAGTTGCACGATAACTAAGCATGAGGCATCATACCATAAACCGTTAGTTGTAAGTCAACTAACGGTTTATAAAAATCCCCTCTCGATCTCCTGGACAGAGGAAAGAATGAATTAAAGAAAATGGTCAGCGATCAACCATCTGCTGTCAATTGCCAATTAGTTTTCCGGCGCTTTATCAATCAAATCCATAAACTGGTCGAGTTTAGGCGTGATGATGATCTGTGTGCGACGGTTGCGTTGCTTTCCGAATTCGGTGTTGTTGGTTGTCAGCGGGTTGTATTCACCTCTTCCGCCGGCTGTCATACGTTTCGGATCGACGCCATAATGATTTTGCAAATACTGCACTACGCTTGAAGCGCGCAGGCAAGAGAGGTCCCAATTGTTACGGATGTTGGTTCTCGAAATGGGTACATTGTCTGTGTTGCCCTCAATGAGCACGTCGTAATCTTTATAATCTGTGATAATTTTGGCGATCTTGCTCAGTGTTTCGGCTGCCCGATCGTTGATTTCATAACTGCCGCTCTTATACAACATGTTGTCGGCCAACGATATATAGACCACGCCTTTGAGCACTTGCACGTCTACTTCACGCATCTCTTCCTTGCTCAACGACCGTGTCAGATTGTTCGTCAGCACCATGTTGAGTGAGTCGCTCTTGGTCTTCACCTCCACCAAATGGCGAATATATTGATTGCTTTCATTGATCTGATCCACCAATTTAGAGATGTTGATATTGTTGGAGTTGGTGTTTGAAAGGCTCTGATCCAGTGAGTGTTGCAGTGCAGCATAGTCTCTTTTCTGCTGGGCGAGTTGCTCTTCGAGGCTCATGACGCGTGCCTGACTGGCAGCGAGTTGCTCTTTTGTATTGCGATAATTATTGGTCAGTTCGCGGTTTTCGGTCTGACAGTTTTCCAATGCTTTTTTACTGGCACAGCTGCTGACCATCAGTGTGCCTGCCACTAACATGAATGTCAAGAGATTTTTGTTCATATTTGTTTTCTTAATAAATGGTTACTTGTGCTGCAAAGATATTCATTTGACAATGATTTGATGGATAAACAACATGTGTTTAGTGTAAATTAACCTCGCTGCTAAGCGATTATCTTACATTAACGAATTTGTTCTCAACCTGTTACGTTTATGATGAGAGATTACGATTTGTTGGGAAACACGTCAAGAGGTGATAGATTGAGATTATTTAACGGGCAAAATACACGATATTGAGAAAATGTCTGTTATTTTGTGGCGTATAATAAAACAAATCAACGTATGATGAAAAAAGCATTGATGGCACTGGCTGCTTGCGCATTGATTGCGTCCTGCCAGCAAAAAGGAAAGACAGAAGCCAACGCGGAAAACGCAGATTCTGTCGCAGTGGATTCTATGGTCAGCGACTCTGTTCGCTATGAAGGTGTGATTCCGGCAGCCGATGGTCCTGGTATTCGTTACCAACTGGCGTTGGCTAATGACAGCACAGATGGGTTCTCGCTCGTGATGACTTATCTGGAAGCAGAGAACGGAGCTGATAAGGCTTTCTACTATAACGGGAAAAAGGAAGATGTGAAGAAGACCGTGGATGGTAAGGAAAAATCGGGTTATAAACTGAATCTCGGTAAGGAAGAAGATGCCGAATATTTCCTGCTTCTCAACGATTCGACGCTCCGGATGGTGGATAAAGACTTGAAAGAAGCTGTTTCCGGTGGTGCGAAATATGATTTGAAGCTCAAAAAATAGCGCATCTTCGGTAAGGAAATAAGCGTAAAGGGACAAAAGTTGGACTGTCATTTAGAAGATGCCGTTTGGCTTTTGTCCTTTTATTTGATGATTAATCGTTCGGACAAATGACCGTATGGGTTTGTCGATAAGCGATAAACAGCGATGGGACAAGCACAATTCTACCTTTCCGTTATCACTCTCCTTGCGCTTAATCAGTGTGTGTGCAAGGCACAAACAACGGGTATTGTGTTGGACATTGAGACTCGCTCACCCATCGCAAACGTTAAGATCTATACCGATAACAACAAGATTTACAACACAGGTCGTGATGGTCGGTTTGCCATTCCGATAGCTTTTGGTAGTATTAGTGTTACCCACAACAATTACATTCCGCGTGTATTCAATCGGAAAGAGATGCAAGACACAATCTTTCTGTTGCCGAAAAGTATCACAGTCAACGAAGTGATTATTACAGCCAAAGCGCCACGCATCAGTCCGGACATCATGAAAAGTATTAAGAAGAGCACTTTTGAGACGGGCCAAACGCCGTCGGGAATGGACTTTCTCGGTTGGTTACGTATTTTCGAAAAGGGTTATGTGTCGAAAAAAGAACGTGCAAAAAGGCGTAAAGCGATCGAGAATTATTGAATGAAAACGGATGAATTTATGCGATATTAGGCTTTTAAATTTATGCGATTTTTACGGTATGAACTTACATATAACCACGAAAAATAAAGCGATTTGCCCCAATCAAACAGATACAAGATGAAAACAAACAAGATATTCCTATGTATTTTAACGGCACTGACACTGTCAATGGTTATGCCGATGCAGGCTTTCAACCCCACAAAGGAAATGAATGCAAAGGTGGAAAAGGGCGTGTCGCGAGCATTGGCAACTTGTAGAGCACGAGAGATCAGTGATGTTTCCTATCGCATTTCATTTCAAATTCCTATGCGATTAACCAAAAAGGTTACGTTCATAGACACCATTCGCTTTAACAGAAATGCCTCAACGGATTTGCAAATCGACTTTCAAGGAACTCTGCAAACGGGACAAGCACGTGTCAACGGACGGTTAAGACCAGTGCAAGTGAATGACGAACATATTGTTGTTCCCGGTAAATGGTTGCGTAACGGACACAATGAAGTCATTTTGGCAGGCACTTCCGAGAACAAGTCTCTTAATCGAAATGTCGACTATTTATACACACTCTTCGTACCAGATCATGCTCGCAGCGTTTTTCCTTGCTTCGATCAACCCGATTTGAAGGCACAATTCTCCCTATCACTCACTGTTCCCGAGGATTGGAAAGTGATTTCCAATGCACCAGGAAAACGCTTAAACGTGAGTGCGAATACAGATAATAAGCAAGTAACTTATATCTTTTCGCAAACCGAGAAGATACCAACCTATCTCTTTTCTTTCACTGCCGGCAAGTTTCAAGTGCGTAAAGCGCAGCGCGACGGACGTGAACTCGAAGCGTTATATCGTGAGACTGACCCACAGAAAATCGCTCAATTAGATAAAATTTTCGATCAAATAGCTCTCTCATTGCGTTGGCTTGAGCAATATACCGGCATCTCTTATCCTTTCCGGAAATATGGATTCGCCATTCTTCCAGGTTACCAATTCGGAGGAATGGAGCATCCGGGAGCCATTCAGTATCGTGATCGTACGCTCTTTCTCGGTCCTAATCCCACGCCCGATGAGGAACTGAAACGGCTCGAATTGATTGCACATGAAACGGCACACATGTGGTTTGGCGATCTAGTCACAATGCGTTGGTTTGACGATGTGTGGACAAAAGAGGTGTTTGCAAACTTTATGGCCACGAAGATTGCACGTGAACAATTTCCTGAAATCAATCATGATCTCAACTTCTTAAAGGCTTATCAAACCCGCGCAATGAGTACAGATCGCACAGAAGGAACGCATCCTATTCAACAACCGTTGGATAATCTCAATCGCGCTGGCCTGCTTTACGGTTATATTATCTATCACAAAGCGCCCGTGATGATGCGTAAACTGGAACAGCGAATGGGTGAATCAGCTTTTCGAAAAGGATTGCAGTGCTATCTGAAAAAGTTTAGTTACGGCAATGCAACATGGGATTTGCTCATTCATATACTTGACAGCGTGAAACCCGAAGCCGATCTTCCCGCTTTCAGTGATGTATGGGTGAAACAGAAAGGGATGCCAACGATCGTCTGTCGATATGTTGACGGAAAGATTAAAACGGATCAAACCGATCCTTTCGGGCGCGGACTCGTCTGGCCGCAACAGTTTGTCGTTGGGGCGGTTTACCGTGATTCGCTTTCTCTGATCACGCAAAACATGTTGGCGGGTCACTGTGAAGCGCTGCTGGCGAATAAGCCGCTGGCTCTTTATCCCAATTATGATGGGAGTGGTTATGGACGTTTTTTATCGACCGATCAGGCACAGACCGAAGCGCTTGCCACATGGTTTATGCAGCCCGAGACACCTCGTTTTGCAATGATGATGACGCTTTATGAGAATTATTTAGCGCGCAACATCAATTCTAAATACGCTTTCCAATATTTGTTCCGCGGCTTCCCCGGTGAGCGAAATGACCTCATCGCTTCTACGTGCATCGATTATCTGCGGCGTATTTCGGCCGAAATGCCTTCTTATAGTACATCCGACAGTCGACGAATCGATGCCGAACGCAACTTGTGGACGTATGGTTACCATCACGCATTGCCGTCGGTGCGCAAGAAAATACTGCGAGTCTTGGGCACATCGGCTGTTGCGCCCGATGTGATCGACGCGATTTACGAGATTTGGAGGACGTGTGCCGATTCGTCAATCACTGTCAACGACTATACGCACATGGCTTATCATTTAGCAGTAATGCGCCCTGCGCAATGGCGAGAGATATTGACTGTGCAGCGTGCCAGGCTGAAAAATGCCGATGCACAGCGTGAGTTCGACTTTGTTTCACGTGCCTGCAATCCCGACACGTTGGTTCAACAGCAGCTTTTCGACAGTCTGTTGCAGCGTGAGAATCGGTCTGTCGAACCATGGGCACAGGCAATGCTCGCTCTGCTCAATGCCCCAACGCGCGAGCCTTACAGCAATCGTTATCTCCTGCCGGGTTTAGACGCTTTGGAAGAGATACAAAAAACGGGTGATATTTTCTTCCCCGGATCATGCTTTCGGCCTTACTCGCGGGTCACAAAAGCCCTGAGGCCCGGCAAATCGTATGTCAATGGATTGCCGCTCATCCCCATTATCCTACGCCATTGATGAACAAATTGAAAGAAAATGCGTATTATTTATTAAGGTAGTGGATCGTTGGTGGTTGGCTATTGACAGTTGATCATTTTCTTTACTCATTTCTTTTCTTTTTTGAGGGAGCCTGAGGGGACTTTCCTTTAACCGTTAACTGCATAGCAAAGAAGCATCTATCGCAGCGCAATTAACAGTTAGTTACACGACGAATAACGGTTCATTAGAATCCTCTTTCAAATCCCATTGAAAATCAGAGATTGAGACTTGTGAATTAACAATTCGATTTTGTCCTTCTATCCAAAATGCTATCAACAAGTTATCAATTATGTTTCGTTTTCTACCCGAAACGAAACGATATCATAAACAGCACCTGATCAGAGAGAGATCGGATGCTGTTTATGGTAAAATTCAACAAAAATCGAGGGTCGACTATTTGATTCTGTAAGTCAGACCGATGGTTCCATAAATGGGATAAAGCGTCTGTTCGATGGTTTTGAAATCGCTGTGGTGAATGCCGTTGAGACCCCACGAGAGTTCGGCAAAGGCGCCCACCTGACGATAGAAACGCCAATCTGCACCGAAATTCAGGCCGCATTGCAGGCTGCGCATGCGATCGGAGAAATCGTAACTGCCGCGATTGCTCGGCGTATTGCCCATGACCACCTTGTCACCTGTGGGTTCGTTGACCCGCAAATAACCGTCGTAGGCATAGCCTTCAAACTTCTTCGACATCACGAATGAGATGTAAGGACCCAGCCGCAGGCTCACATTGTGGCAAAGATGATAGGTGGCTTGCACCGGCACTGTGATCATCAGCTGCTTCTCTTCGGTCACTTCGTGGCCCGTGTAATAGCCTTCCAAAGACTGACCTCCATATTCGATGCCCATGTGATAATTCTTCACGGTGGCGTCGACATACATTCCTTTGCGCTCGACTCGCACACCTGTAAGCCATCCCCAACGCTGATCGATGGTGCTGTTCATATCCAATCCGAGTAAGAAATTGGGTCGGAAATGAAAGCTGTTGAGGCTTCTGATGGTGTTGGGAAGTCCCACTGGGGCAGTTCCTCCGAGTGAATAACCCAGCCGGATATTGAAAGTGGCATTGTCGACAATGCCTTTGGCCTGTGCTGCAAATGCCGATGTGCCGATCAACAGCACTGCAAATAACTTCTTAACGATCATCTTTGTTTTCCTCCTTACAGATTACTCTTACTTTATCTATCATCAGTTGGCTGCCCACGGCACCCTCAAACTTATCGCCGTCTTTGCTCGACGAGAAGACAAGTGTGAAGTTGTAACCACCGTTTTGCAGCAGATCGTAGTCCACATCAGACGTGTATTGGAATTCGATTTCAAATGGAGTCCATTCTGTCGTGGGCTTAATCTCTTTCAGATCAGCCAATCCTGCAATGAGCGGACTGGTCTTGACATTGCTTCCATCCAGGTAAACAGCCTCGCCGGCATCATTGCGATTGCGATAAAACACACCGTAGATAGAAGCTTGATCAGTTCTTCCTTCGATGGTTTTGTTATCCGGTCCTGTGAAGTTCTGCCCCGGGGTGTACTTGTAATAACCTGTGATCTTCATCGGTTGTTTGTCAAGCAGAATGCCGAAGTAGGTTGCTTTCAAAGGATTTGTGAGCGATTCCGAAACATTAAAGACGCCTAAGAAAAGATTGCCGGCAGCAATCGGTTTCTTAAACAAGGCTCCGAGCGATCCTGTGCTGCGTGTGGTGAGACACACGGCAGCACCATCATAACCATCCTTTTCAGGTATGGTGGGATAGTTTTCGGGTGGATCCTGATAGGCAGCCAGCATAAATCCCGGATTGCCCGACGCCCAATCATTTCCCCATTTGCCGTCAGCCAACTCGTTGTGCCACATATAAAACTTCTTGTATTCAGGCTGAAGATAATAGTTTTCGAAGTCATAGTGAAGGGTGTCATTGACTGTTCGGAGCGTGGGACGGAATCCGATGGTGTAGGTGCGATGCCAACAGCCGTCCTCAGAAGTGACAGTATAGGTGACATTTCCTTTCAAAAAGTCTTGCATCGAACCGTTGGCAGGCTGGACAACAGCCCCCGGTGTGAGTTTGAAAGTCAGTGCATAAGAGCCGACTTCGGCTTTCCGGCGCACGTTGAAGACAATGTTTCGCTCGTTGGAGAGCACAGGACGCAGCGTGTCTGACAAATAGAAGAATGTCTCTGACGGCTTAGCCGCATGAACAGCAATCTCTTCTATGTCGCACTCTGCATTCAAAGGTTCGTCTTTGAAACAAGAAGTGAGTAGACAACAAAAGGCTGCTAATGGAATGATCCGATACAACTTCATGACTTACAAGATGTTTAAAAATCGGTTGCAAATATAGATAAAATCGATAAATGTGCAAAAGTTTTGCTTACAAAATTTACTCTTTTAACTCCTCAAAGAGTCTTTTTGAGGCTCGTAGATAGCCCAAGAAAATCTATTTTGTTCCCAAAGAGATTTAAACAAGCGGTTTCTTGACAAAAGAATCATTCATCCTCAGGGTTAAAAAGACAGCATTGCAACAGTGTCATCAATAAGTGAAATGCTTCGATCAAGATTCAGACAGAAGAGCGAAAACCAATACATGATTGATCATTGATGGCTGCCCCTTTTCTCATGAACCGTTAATCGCATCGCAAGTAAACATTAATCGCATGACAACTAACATTTACTTGCAATGCGACTAACGGTTCCTTAAAATTCCTTCCAGCTCTCATTGATCATTCTTTTGTCTTTTCCATTCTTTTCTTTCATGGTGAAACACGATTTGCTTGTATCTGTTTGTCTGAAATTCAATCAAAGAATCCTCAATGATCGACTCTCAATCCCCAGTTGAATGAAGGCATCACATGCGATCAAAAGGAGGAAAAAATAAAGCAAGATGTTGCCTATATCAATTAAAATATATATTTTTGCTACGTTATTCTGACATTTAGATTCAAATAAAACAAACTGGGCGATGGAGAAAATAGATGGTCTCGATAGGAAGATTTTGGGTATTCTGGCGCACAATGCACGCATTCCGTTCAAGGATGTAGCGGCCGAATGCAAGGTGTCGAGAGCTGCCATACACCAGCGGGTGCAGCATCTGATGGAAAACGGAATCATCGTTGGCAGCGGATTCGAGGTCGACCCGAAAGCGCTCGGATATGCCACTTGCACCTATGTGGGGATGACACTCGAACGCGGCAGCATGTATAAAGATGTCGTCAACAGATTAGTGGAGATTCCGGAAATCGTGGAATGCCACTTCACCACAGGTTCGTATATGATGCTTCTCAAACTCTATGCACGCGACAACGAGCAACTGATGGATCTGCTCAACAACAAGTTGCAGACCATTCCAGGCGTGGTATCGACCGAAACGCTGATTTCGCTCGAACAAAGTATCAAGCGTGAAATCCCCATCAATACCGACGAGAAAGGAAACAAACAGCAATGACCAAGACATTTGACCTGAATGAGGTGCTCACTCCGATCTATTCGGCTTATCCCGAGGCATCGCATCGCCCGCTGATCGGCCTTACTGCCAATTTCGCCGACGGCAATGCAATGCTTCGCAATCATTATTACGAGCAGGTTGTTGCGGCCGGAGGCGTACCCGTTATTATCCCGCCGGTGACCGACAAAGATGTCATCATCAACACACTCGACCAAATCGACGGCTTACTTCTTACCGGTGGCGGCGACTATAACCCGCTTTGGGCCGGCGAACAACCGTCACCTCATCTGCACGGAATCAATGCCGAGCGCGACTTAGCAGAACTCTTGCTCACTCGTTTGGCTTATAACCGACAGATTCCGATGCTTGGAATCTGTCGCGGAATACAGACTTTGGCCCTCGCTTTGGGTGGAAAGGTGATGCAAGATATTGCCGAAAATCGTGCTGATGAGCTCAAAAAAGACTCAGAAACTCATCCACTTACAAACTCAAAAACTCAAAAACTCATTAAGCATTCGCAAGAAGCAGAGAACAGCGAGCCTACTCACACGGTGAAGATTGAAGTAGATTCTACCTTATATAATATATACCGGCGCCACGAAATCTATGTCAACTCGCTGCATCATCAAGCTGTAAGCGATACGGGCAAGCGTTTCCGAGTTACCGCGACGGCACCCGACGGCACCATTGAAGCCATCGAAAGTATCGAGTTTAAGTCTGTTTTGGGTGTGCAATGGCATCCCGAATGGTTGGAAGAAGACGGTATGCGCGTGTTCAAATGGCTCGTCGACGAGGCGAATGACTTCCATTCGGCCAAGCATTTGCACGCAAAGATACTCACACTCGATACTCATTGCGACACGCCGATGTTCTTTCCGCAGGGCATTCACTTCGACCAACGCGATAAACGGATATTAGTCGACCTGCATAAAATGACCGACGGGCGGCAAGATGCAGTAACAATGGTGGCTTATTTACACAACCGAAGGCGGGAGAGAGCTTCTCTTCAAAGGTAGATTTTGATGTTTCGGGACCCACCGAGTATGCAAATCTCATCTTCGATAGGATTGAAGAGATCGTGCGTAACAACAACCGGTATCTGAGTTTGGCCCGAACGCCGGCCGATCTGTATGAAAACAAACGTCAAGAACGAAAATCTATCGTTCTGGGAATCGAGAACGGACTGGCAATCGGGTGTGATTTGGCCAATGTCAAACACTTTGCGCAACGCGGAGTAACCTATATCACGCTTTGTCATAACGGTGACAACGACATCTGCGACAGTGCTCGTGGCAGTCAAACGCATAATGGTGTGAGTGCATTCGGCGAACAGGTGATCCGCGAAATGAACCGATGCGGCATCTTGGTAGATCTGAGTCACGGTGCAGAAAAAAGCTTTTACGATGCGCTCGACATCAGTTCGACGCCCATTGTGTGCAGTCATAGTAACTGTAAAGCGCTCTGCGACGTACCGCGTAACCTCACCGATGACCAACTTCGGGCGCTCGCGGCCAAAGGAGGAGTGGCACATACCACGCTTTACGGCGGCTTCTTGCGCAAAGACGGAGCTGCAAATATCACCGATGCCATTGCTCATCTCGAGCACGCTATCCGTATAATGGGCATCGATCACGTAGGTCTGGGAACCGATTTTGATGGAGATGGCGGCATCATCGGGCTTGCAGACTCGTCCGAACTCATTCAATTCACTCTCCAACTACTGCGACGCAGGTACAGCGAATGTGATATTGCTAAGATATGGGGCGGCAATTGGCTGCGCGTGATGACGCAAGCGCAGCAGCAAAAAGACTGAAATCCGTATGAAAAAGAGAACAATCATAATGTCATCTATCATCGCATTGCTTGTCGTTGTGGCCTTGAGCTACAAGCCATTGATGGCTCATCTCGACGAGAGAAACAAGTCGGCAACTGTCGAAGAGGCTGAGAAACCGAATCCGTTGGGGCCTGCTTTCAATGCCGACAGTGCCTATACGTTTGTCAAAATGCAGTGCGATTTCGGTCCACGAACGATGAACAGCACAGCGCATGACCGTTGTGCAGCGTGGATTATCAGCCAATTCAAACAGTACGGATGTGAAACCGAGGTACAGAAAGCCACATTGAAAGGTTACGACGGTACTGCGTTGCAAAGCCAAAACATCATTGCACGCTTCAACCCGACGGCTCCTGTGCGTGTACTTTTATGTGCCCATTGGGACGCCAGACCGTGGGCCGACAACGATCCGGACTCTATCAACTGGCGCAAACCTATCCTTGCGGCCAACGACGGAGCCAGTGGCGTAGCCGTGATGATGGAGATTGCGCGTCTGATCAGCACCGACAAGCAATTGAAAATCGGCGTAGACTTCATTTGTTTCGATGCCGAAGACTGGGGTACACCACGTTGGGCGAACGTTGAAGACAATGAAGATAGCTGGGCGTTGGGTGCCCAATACTTTGCACGCAACTTCCGTTTGAATCCTCGTCCACGTTTCGGCATTCTGTTGGATATGGTCGGCGGTCAAGGCGCTAAGTTCTATCAAGAAGCTATGTCGGCTCAATACGCGCCCGAAGTGCTGCAAAAAGTATGGCAAGCAGCCCGCCAAGCGGGGTTTGGTAGCTATTTTCCGATGAGCAAAGGAGGGATGATCACCGACGACCACGTCCCTCTCAACAAGATTGCCAACATCCCGACAATAGATATTATACCCTATTATCCCGACTGTGTACAAAGCAGTTTCGGCCCCACTTGGCACACCGTGTCTGATGATTTGGCGCACATCGATCCACAAACACTGAAAGCTGTGGGGCAGACCATCATTCAAGTGCTCTATCAATTGCCAATGGAGGATTGACAATTAATGGTTAAACGGCTTCCAAGTAAGCGTAAATCGCACGATGAAAAAGACTTACTTGTGAGTTGAATAAGCCTTTATTAGAAAGCATAAAAATACGCCGCAATTCTCAACGAACTGCGGCGCACCTCTTATGTTTAACTTAAATCTTTTTCGAACAGAATGAAAACCTCACGGCCTTCATTGTTACCCGTTAAACAATCTGTAAAATCTACCTTAAACCTAATAACTAAAAACCTAAATCTATTACTACTAACCTAAACAATCTATTAACCTTTTGACGATGCAAAGATACGATGAATTTTGTGCGCACACAATACTTTCGGGATGCTTTTTATAGCAAAACGCCCATTTATTGATATATATCAATGATTTGTGTACGTACACAATGGAAATCCGAAGCATTTTAATTGGTTTCCTTTGCAGATACACCGGTAAATGTTATCTTTGTATTTGGAATAAGAACAAGATAACGATGCGTGTACTGATAGTGAATACCAGCGAGAAGACGGGCGGTGCGGCTGTGGCCTCTCATCGGCTGATGGATGCACTGAACAACAATGGTGTGAAAGCCAAAATGCTGGTTAGGGACAAACAGACGGATCAGATCACTGTGGCCCAGTTGCCTCGTTCGCCCTTGCTTAAATGGCATTTCCTGTGGGAACGATGGTGCATCTTTTGGCGACTGCACTTCACACGCGATCATCTTTTTGAAATAGACATAGCCAACTCTGGTTCGGATATCACATCGTTGCCCGAATTTCGGGAAGCGGATGTCATCCATTTGGCGTGGATCAATCAAGGTATGCTTTCGCTGAAAGGGATTCGTAAGATATTGGATGCAGGTAAACCGGTGGTGTGGACGATGCACGACGTGTGGCCAGCCACGGCTATTTGTCATTACACACACGGTTGCCCGAGATTCAAAACAGCTTGCCAAGATTGTCCGTTGCTGCCAGGTGGCGGATCTAAAACAGATTTATCCCATAAGATTTGGAGTCGAAAGAAACGTGTTTTGTATCATCGCAACATTCATTATGTCACTTGCAGCGAATGGTTGGGAGGTCAGGCACGGCAGAGTGCGCTACTTCGTGGACAAAGCGTAACGACTATACCAAACCCAATCGACACCCGCATCTTTTGTCCGAAAGATCAGCATGAGGCACGACGACGGGCCGGACTCGCCACCGACAGACTGTTGATACTGTTCGTGTCGCAGCGTGTGACCGACAAACGAAAGGGAATAGACTTTTTAATCGATGCTGTCGGAAAACTCACCGAGACCCATCCTGAATTGAAAGATCGCTTAGGCGTGGCCATCTTGGGCGGACACTCGGAAGCGATAGCCGACTCTCTGCCATTGCCCGTTTATTCCTTAGGATACGTCTCAGATGAAAAGCAACTGGTAGACATCTATAATTCGGCCGATGTTTTCGTACTTCCATCGCTGGAAGACAATCTCCCGAACACCATTATGGAATCGATGGCATGCGGTGTGCCATGTGTCGGGTTTCGCGTAGGCGGTATTCCCGAGATGATCGACCACAAAACAAATGGTTATGTAGCTGAATTTAAAGATGCTACCGACCTTGCCACGGGACTATTTTGGACGCTGTGCGAAGCCGATCGCGATGAACTCCGTTGCCGCACGGTACAGAAGGTGCAGGCGCAGTATTCACAGACCAGTGTGTCGCACCGCTATATCGAGGTATATAACCAGGCGTTGGCTATGAAAGAATTCCATTTATGATACGCTTTACCATCATCACCGTAACGTTCGATGCCGAAGCGGTATTCGAACGTACCGCAAACAGTGTCTTGATGCAGACTTACCCGCATGTGGAACATGTGATTATTGATGGTGCCTCGCGTGATCGCACCATAGAAATGGCCCATACGTATAAGGTAAAATCCGACGAAGCGAAGACAGGACACACCGTGACGATCTTCTCGGAACCAGACAACGGGCTTTATGACGCCATGAATAAAGGACTATTCAAAGCTTCGGGCGATTATATTTGTTATCTCAATGCCGGCGATACATTGCCCTCTGCCGACACGCTCGACCTCATTGCGAGCAGCGTGGGAGATGGCGAGGCATTGCCAGGCGTACTCTATGGCGATACGGATGTCGTAGACTCGGAAGGGCGTTTCCTGCATCATCGCCGACTGGCTGCACCCGAACAACTCACATGGCGATCATTCAGACAAGGGATGTTGGTGTGCCATCAAGCTTTTTATGCTCGCACCGACCTTGCAAGAAACAATCCCTATGACCTGCGTTATCATTTGTCGGCCGATGTAGACTGGTGCATCCGCATAATGAAAGAGGCCGAGAAGCGCCATCTTCCGCTGCGCAACGTGCATGCTGTAGTGGTCGACTATCTGGAGGGAGGGATGAGTGTGAAGAATCATAAGGCATCGCTTGCAGAACGTTTTCGCTTGATGACACACCATTACGGTCTTCTTAGCACGATCATGATGCATGGTTGGTTTGTCGTTCGTGCTGCTTTCGCATGCCAAACCTAAGCTCCTTTGTGACTCATTCATAATGAGCATATATAAAATTGAGGAAAGGAAAAGAATTTAGTTACTACTCAAACTCCCCTAATTTCCTAACTATGACGGTATAATGACAACCCACCATCAATATCAAATTGATGGTGGGCATCTACATTCACTACTAACTAAAATACTATTCTTGAAGAATTAAAACTTTATCATTTGAGTGTACGAAGATAATTAGCGTAACTTTGGCGGAGCTTTCCGGCTGTTTTGCCGCCCGGACCGGTGGGACACATGTCGTTATAGTATTGGAACGAAACGGCCTTCGTGACTTTCTCGACGCCCAGTTCGGTTGTGAGTTGCTGCTTGATGCGGGCGAACGGCGCGGGAACACTGCCGGATGAGAAGGTCTCAAGGTCGGTCCAGAAGGCTCCTTTGTATGATGTATTCTCCTTGAAAAGGCCTTTTGCCGCACTTTGATAATAGCCGGCGAGTCGCTCAAGCGTCACGTGTCCCACGCCAACTCCGTCTTGCAGCATGATGACTTGCAGGTTGGCCTTGGCCAATTCGGCCATGAAATGCTGCAATTGTTCGGGCGTTGAGAGGTCGCTGTTCCAGAAAGCGGCAATCGAAACGGGCTTGCCGTTCAGCTTGTGGAGCCTGTCTGAGATGCGGTTCACAAAGTCGTTTCTGAACAAAGCCACCTTTGCATCGCTGTTATAAGCATAAGGTTCAGGTTCATGGGGAATGTACCAACCTTGAAAGCAGGGCTGTTTCCGAACCTTGCTTGGATTTCCTGCGCAATAGAGATGCAGCGGTCGGCATGCAGTTTCAGCCATTCGGCATTGGTTTGGTTATTCCAATACTCGTCGTTGAAGTAAAGTCCGATGTAGACCTCCATGTGTTTCAACTCCGCGGCAGCCAACAAGCGGGCCAAGGCATACTTGTTCTTGTTCTTGGTGAACGTGTTTTGCGAGTCGAACCACGTGTTGTCGTTGTAGGCAGCAAACTGAACAATGACCGTGTTCAGCCCGATTTTCTTCATGCCTTCCAGCAGACTGTTCCACTGATAAGGCGCCCAATCGTCCTTTCCCGAGAACTCTACGAAGGTTCCCGTGAGGGCTTTGCGGGCGTCAACGGTGATATAATCGGCGTCGTTTGTGCCGGGTTGCGAGTCGTCATTGCTGCAACTGCCCAGCAAAAGTGGCAGCAGCAGCGCGATGAATAAGCAATACTTCTTCATAATTCTTAAGGTTTTATGCGTTTGTTGATAGGGATAAGTCGATGGATTTGTTATTGGTCGCGGTCTAACTTCAGCACGGGCGTGGTGCCGTTCAGGTCTTTCCGGGCGAACGTTGCCGTCACTTCACGCGTCTCACCGGGGAAGATGGTGAGGAAATTGTCGCTCCAGAAGGTCGGCAAAACCTCTTCTCCGCCCTCTCCTTTGGTGATGATGAGGCGGTGCATAAAGCAAGTCGGTCGGTAGGGTTCTTGACATTGACCTTCATAATGACGTCACCATCTTTCGTCATTGTAGTGGAAGTGAGTTGCAATTCCACTTTCGGCATGCGCGTAATTGGCCGGAAATCGTTCTTTCCGTCGGCCGAAAGCCAATAGAAGTTCTCTGAAACCACCCGGCCGTTCTTATCTTTCAGGAGCAGACGGGCAAAGTAAACGGGCGTTATTCCGTCGGGTTGTGGAATGTTGAACAGCTCTTGATAGCGGTCTTCCCCGATGGAAAGCGGTTGCTGTTTCTGCCATGCAACGTTCATATTGAAGTCATAAAGGCGCACGTCGGCCGTGAGTTCTTCGTGCGAACGATGCTGGGTATTGATGACAGCCACCATGCGGTTGTGCTCGTTCATCTGGATATGCAACGGCTCCAAGGCCTTCTTTGCGTAGTAATATCCCGCATTCGGATTGAGGAACCAGTCGTAAATCTGCCACAAAACCTGCGGCCATGTGGCGTTAAGTTTCCACAACATGACTCCAGTTGTAATGTCCCACATGCGATGATTTGCGGCTTCATACATCGCACGATAGCTGCCCGCGTTGATGTATTGCGCCCATCTGATGTAGTCTTCTGCGCTTTGTGGCTGGCCGAACTGGCGGCGAATGGCGTCGTCATAAGGCTTGTAGGCGTAGCTTTCGGGCGGACAACAGATGGAATCCCAAGCGTCGTGGTAGGCCCACACCTTGTCCAACGGATAGTAACCCCGCTTCTCTCCCTTGCCCAAGTCATAGATATACTTCTTCATGCTGGCCAAGGTTGAGACGGCAGGCACGCCCATCTCGTTGCGAAACATCTGGTCTTTCACCTCCAATACCTTCTCATAATAGTAGGGATGTGGGTACCATGTGTAGTCAGGAGCGTTCTCGTCGGTCATTCCGGTGGGCAGATCGGGCTTGATATACGGCGTCTCTTCCACATTCCAGCCGTGACTCGACGTCGCAATGAACGGGCGTGTGGGATCGTTCTCGCGGATATACTGTCGCAAAGGCACGTAAAGCTCTTCGCGAACGATGGTTTCTATCTGCATACACCACAGCACCAAGCTCGGGTGGTTGCGGTATCTTTTCACCACATCATACATGTTTCGCAGTGCCAACTTGGTGTCCGTAGGGTTCTTAAAGGTCTCCGTTCCGGGGTAACTTGTCCAACATTGGAAGAAAACCTCCCACATCAAGAGGCCGTATTTGTCGTAGGTTTCCATCACTTCTTCAGGAGGCGAGGGCATGTCTTCATTGGCAATCATGTTCACGCCGGCTGTGGCAAGGAGCCGAGCCTCGTCATACATGCGCTTTCGGTTCATGTCTAAGAGCATATCGGGCTGGATAAAGCCGCCCCGACTGAATATCCTTTTGCCGTTTACCCAAAAGATTCGGCCGTGTTCGCCATCGCGTTCTTTCAGCGTAGACGTTATTTTACGGATACCAAACGTGGTGGTCTGCGTGTCAGAAACCCTGCCGTCGGCCTCGAAAGTGAGCTTCAGTCGGTGCAGATATTGCATGCCATATCCGTTAGGCCACCACAGATAAGGTCGCCGAATATGCAGTTGTGCGTAGTCTTTCGGCGTGAACGACACCGTAATACTGCGGCCCGCAGGCACCTCAACCTCGCGTTCAAACACCACAGTTTGCATGCTTCCGGGCATCAGTTTCCTGTACGTACAGAAGTCAATCTCCTTTTCCAAGTCGATGGTTCCGCGCAGAATGCCCCGTCGAACGGTCGTCCCTGCGTTGCAAAGTTCGGCCGAAACGGTGACGAAAGCATTCGTCGTGTCGGGCAGTTGCAGGTCGGTGACCACGTAAGGGTGCTCTATCTTCACGTCGTCCGTGTAGGAAAGGTAAACATTCTGATACATTCCCATGTTGCGGTCGCGCACGACGGGCGAGCAATCCCAGCCGGCCATGAACTTCAACGTAACGTCTCGGAATATCTCGGCACCCTGTCCGCGTCCTTGTCCGAACGGTTCGAAGAGGTAACCCGGCGACGGCGTGCCCACATTGTCTACCTGATAGATTTTCACGGCCACCACATTTTCTCGGTCAGCTGACACGAATCGCGTCACGTCATACTTGAACCTGAGGAACATTCCGGCCATCTCGCGGTGGTCGGCCACCTGCTTTCCGTTCACCCAAACGTCGGCCCTGTAGTTGATACCATCGAAGTTGAGCCACGCACGCCGCCCTTTCCGGTTGGCCGGAATGCGGAACTTCGTGCGGAACCAATAGGGATGCTTGAACGGATTGGGCGTACCTTTGATGTAACTGTACTTGCTCAGGCCCAGACGTCGGTTCAAATCGTCTGACGCATCGGGTATCTTTAGGTCGTTCAAATCGAAGTGTGGGTCGGGATAAACACCCGCCTTGACGAGTGCCCCCAGTACACTTGAGGGCACTTTCGCCTTGATCCAGCGGTCGGTTTTATAGGAGGAAAGCGAGAGCATCCCGCCACCTTGCTTCACCTGCACGGCGGATTTCAGTTCCCAGTCCGTGAGCATTTGCTTCTCGTCCGAGGCATTTGCCGGCATAACGGCCAATGCCGCGAGGGCAAAGATAGTTGAAATGGTTTTCTTCATTGTATCGTTTTTCGTTGTTATTGCTTTTATTGTTTTGTTCGTTCGGTCGGACTTTGTGCCGTTCTCCGCCAGCGTGCCTTGCGGGATGAGGCGTGTCGGCTTACATGATGGTTGACGTTGCGCGGCGACCCGTGGAATTTTCTCCCGCAAGGAAATTTATTTTCTCCCGTATGCCCGTAAATTTTCTCCCGTATATAAATTTATTTTCTCCCGCAAAGAAATTTATTTCTTCTCGCAAAGAAATTTTCTTCCTCCCGCAAGGAAATTTATTCCGTGCCGCAATAAGGCTCATTTTGTCGGGCAATATGGGTCATTTCAGCGCGTAAAATGGCTGATATTAGCGTGTGAAATGGCTGAGATTACGTGCCAAAATGGCTGAAATTGTGGACCGAGCGTGCCGGTTCTTCATTCCAGCATCAGGCAGGCTGCACCCACAAAGCCGGCATTATCGCCCAGCATTGACAGCACGACGCGCGTCTGCTTGGCCGGAACGGGACAGATGTTCTGCCGAAGTTGTGCTTCCATCGCGGGGCCGAAGTAGCGGTAGGCCGCAGCGATTGAGCCGCCCAAGATAACGGTTTCGGGATCAATGAGGTTGATGGTCCATGCCAAGGGCACGGCCAGATGCCGCCCGAAGCTCTCCCATGTGGTCAAAGCCTCTTGGTCGCCCTGCTCGGCAAGCCTGAATACATCGAGCGAAGATGCCTCTTTTTCCGAAACAGAACGGTAGATGTTGGCGACGCCATGCCCTGAGATGAAGTCCTCGATGATGCCGTCTGCGTAGGGCGAACACCAGATTTCGCCGGCCGTTCCCGTTGCTCCGTTCCATATCTTCCCATCGAATACGAGTGCACACCCGATGCCCGTGCCGAGCGTGAAGCCTGCAATGCGCTGCTTACCGCGGCCGGCTCCGAAGCGAGCCTCGCCCAGAATAAGGCAGTTGGCATCGTTGTTGAGTGCCACGGGCAGGCCAAACTCCCGGCTCAATGCGTCGCGCAAGGGGAAGAAGTGCAGTGTGGGCAGCTGCGGACATTCGAGAATGAGGCCCTTGTCGCTGTCGAGCGGGCCCGTAGACCCCACGCCGATGCCCCGCAATCGGGCCGGGTCGAGGTTGTTGTCGCGTAGCACTTGCCGGATAGAGGCCATGATTTTGTCGAGGATAACCTCCTTGGGTCGTGTGCCTTCCGTGGCCACTTTGACGGGCGTTCCTATCACGTTGCCCTGTTGGTCGATGGCCCCTGTCATGATTTTCGTGCCACCGAGGTCTACTCCTATGATGATTTCTTTTTCCATTCGTTTGAGAATTAATTGTCATTGACATCTAACCGGCCCTTTCCCCACACCGAAAGTGCGAACACATAAAGGAAGGCCGGCACGTTGACTGCCATGCCGGCAACCATTCCCCAACGGTTTCCGACGCTCCCGACGAGCCAACCTACGAGCGCACCGCCCACGATTGCCGTGCCCAAAAGGCCCGAAATCATGCCGTGGTCGCGGTCGAAACTGTTGATGACGGCACTGAAAACGGAGGTGAAGGAGACGCAGGTGAAGTAGCCGGTCAGGGCAAACGCCACGAGCGAAACGGTCTCGTTGCCCGCGATGGCGCATAAAAGTGCGATGACTGTGCAGGCACTGTGGAAGATGAAGATGCGTCTTTCGCTGACGAAACGCATCAAGAACGAGGCCACCATGCGGCCCACGGCCTGCAACAGCCAGAACAATGCGACGATTAATGCCGTCTTCGAGGGGAAAATCCGGTAGAGAAAGGACGCTTCGCCCCAAAAGGATTGCGCGTTGTCAAGGTGATGCACCTCGTTCATAAAGGTGATGATGTAGGACGAAACGCCCACTTCGGCTCCCACATAAAGGAAGATGCCGAGACCATAAGTGCAGACAATCGGGTGGCGGAACAGCGTCCATAGCCGCGAAAGGTCGAGTCGTTCTTCCTCGCCGGCCTTGGCTTCGGGGAATTGGGCAAAGGCCACGATGAGCAGAATGGCGATGCAGACGATGGCGATGAGCAGATAAATGGTTTTCCATGAGCAGCCGTTAGACTGCAACACCGGTACGATAAGCGGACTCAAGGCGTAGCCCAAGGCCCCGATACCGATGACCATGGTGAGGTTGGCCGTGTATCTTGACGGCGCATCGAGCACGCGGATAAACGGATTTCCGGCTATCTGAACGGCCGTGACGCCTATCCCGATGAGGAAAACGGAGACGATGACGGCCACATAGTTGTCGCTGAAGTAGCACAATAGAGCTCCCGCAGCCATCAAACCCGTACCCGTGAGCAGCACAAGTTTGGCACCTCGCCGGTCCATCAGCATGCCGAAGGGAATGGAAGTGAGCCCGTAGGCGAGGAAAAAGGCAAGGGGCAGGAGGGCTGCCACGGCCAACGAGACGTTGTATTCGGTCTGAAAACGGTCGATGACCACGCCGATAACCGACGTGAGCAGCCCGAATATCACATACATCAACGTGGTGACAACCAGCAGAAAGGAATGTTTCTTTTCGCTTCGTACCATGGGATTGCTCATTCGGTCATCGTTACTTTGGCGCCACGCGAGAAGCTTCCGGCCTCGAAACCGTGGCGTTTGGCATACGCATCGATGAAGAGTTGTACGGGAATAATGCTCTGTATGGAGAAGAGAAACTCGTCTTGTTCGTCGATATACACCGGGACGATGTGCTCACTTTGCCTGTTCAGCGCGGCCTTTGCATTCGTTATGAGCCACACCTTGCCGCCGAACCGCGTGATGTCTTCGGCCATTTTCAGGCTTTGCTCTAGCGTTTTTCCTTCTGAAGCGAACAATATCGACTTGAAGCCTTGGCTCACCATCTCCATAGGACCATGGCGGAACTCGCCGCCCAAGATGCCCGTTGCGGCGATATGCGTGGCTTCTTTGAACATGAGGGCGCTTTGGCTGGCCGTGGAGTAGGCCGGACCGCGGGCGATGATCTGCAAGGTTGTGATGTCGCCGAGGAAGTTCAATCCTTTGTCGAGCCATGCTTCATAGCTCGAAAGCGTGTCTTCGAACCGACGTTGCAGCGCATGAAGGCGTGCGATGGCGGCCTCGTTCCACTTCCCGGTGAGGTATAAACCGAGGATATAAGCTGCAAGTGAAGTCACGACATAGGTCTTCGTGGAGGTCATCTCCTCCTTTCCTCCCTTGCAAAGCAGGGCAACGTCGGCCTTCTTGGCCAGTGCGCTGTCTTCCTCGTTGACGATGCCTGCGCAGAAAACCGTGGCAGGCAGATGCTCAAGGATTTCCTTTATCTCGTAGCTTTCGCCCGACTGCGAGGAACAAACCAGCAGCGTGGGCTCGTCGAGCAGGCTGAGGTTGTAGTGCAACAACTCGCTCGTGTTGATATACATGGCGTGAATGCCGAGCTGATTGAAGAGGTTGGCGGCCGCAAAGGAGATGAAGAACGAACTGCCCATGCCCGTGAATATCACGCGACTGATGGCACGTTGTGCGATGGTCTCCTTGATTTTCGCCAGCAGGGCCATGCCTTCTGCGCCCGAATAGAACGCAATGATGTTCCCGATGGCGGCGGGCTGCTCCATTATCTCTGTGAGAAACTGATTCTTTGTCATATTCATAATGTGTTTGGATTGGGTTTATAACGTTGAGAAACCGCCCGTGTCTCCCGACACAGGCCAGTCGATTATCATGAAATACCTATTTCGCTTTCATCATACGCAGCACCCATTGACCCTTTGAAAGGTCGATGCAATGCGAATAAGTCACGTAAAGATGGTTGTCGAGTACGTATTGGAAAGCGCAGGCGTCGTTCTTATACAACACAGGATTGTTGCTGACGCGCTTGTAGCCACGGTCCACTTCCTTCGAAGAGAAGGCGTTCGTGACCCATTTCGTGTGGGTATCGTCGCTGAATTCCTCTACCAACAGATAGTAAGTGCCGTCATAATAGGCCACCGAAGGAGCGGCCAAGGTCTTGTCGGAAGATACGACTGTGTAGGGTTTCTGGTTAGGTAGGTCGACCACGTTCTTGCTTTTCTTGACGAGCACACTCCAATACTGATTGCTCTTGGCCTGTTCCGTTCCGTTATAATAGAAAAGGTAGAAGAAACCGTCGTTCTTGTTGAAGTAGATAAAAGGGTTTTGGTTCTGCTGACCGTCAGCATAAGGCACCACGACACGCTTGTTGTCGAAGTCGATACCATTGTCGCTCTCGGCCATCATGATGCGACTGTCTTTGTTCGGGCCTTTGTATTCGGCATAGAACATATAGAACTTACCGTTGCTCATCACCACCGTCGGCCACCGGCAATTGGAGGCGATGATGGGATTACCCTCATATTTCACCCAATCGAGCAGGTTGTTGCTGCGCACGAGGCCCGCCTTTCGCAGGTGAACATCGTTCTCATAGTGGTCAAGGCCATAGTAGCCCCAATACTTGTAGCCGTCCTTGTTGGCCTCAACCACCGAGAAGGTGTGCACGGTGCCGGCATCCCAGCCGCATTTGTCGCCTTGAATGACCAGCTGGTCATCGGCGGCTTGCGGGTAAACGTTACGCTGTCCGAAGGCATTGACGCTCAATGCCGCGAACAAGCTCAATACAATGAATGATTTCTTTGTTCTCATACTTTCTTGTTTTTATGTGTTATGAATGTTTCTTCTTACCAAGCCACTCCGACAAGCATGAAGAAAGCAACACGAACCTTACTCGTATGAGCTTCCTGCATGCAGACTTTACACGATGTACACCTCCACTTTGTCGGTCAGAAGCGAGCGGAACTCCTCGTCGGTGAACCGTTTCGTGGTGATGAGCTTGTCGATGTGCTTCACATCGGAAATGACACCGAGACTCCGCCGCCCGAACTTCGAGGAGTCAACCAGCAGGAACACCTCGCCCGCGGCCTCCATCATCACCCGGCTCGTCTTGGCTTCGTTGATGTCGGGCGTGGTGAGTCCAACCCTAAAGTCAACGCCGTCGACGCCCATGAAGAGCTTGTCGGCCGAGACACGGCGCAGGGCTTCGTCGGCCAAAGGACCCACGAGCGTAGCCGCTTTCTTCAACAGACTGCCGCCCACCATGATAACCTCGATCGAAGTGTTGCTCAGTTCGGTGGCGATGTTCAGCGCGTTCGTGATCACTACCAGCCGCTTGAAGCCCTTGATTTCCTTGGCCAGCAGACTCGTTGTGGAGCCCGCATCGAGGATAATCGTGTCGCCTTCGGAGATAAAGGCCGCAGCCTTGCGCACGATGCGCATCTTCTCTTCGAGGTTGATCTTCTCTTTTTCGTTGAGCGCAAGGCCCGGATAGAGCTGCTTCACCTTGACAGCTCCGCCGTGTGTGCGCTTGAGCAGGCCGCGCTTCTCAAGCAACAGCAAATCCTTGCGCAGCGTCACGGGCGTGGCCCCCAGCGTGTCGACCAAGTCTTTGGTCACCAAGCGTCCCTCTTTCTCGAGCAATGCGATGATCTTTCCCAGCCGCTCTTCTTGGAAGAGCACGTTCTCTGTCGTTCCTTTCTGTTGTTCCATGCTGAAATCTGATTAAGTCCGTAGTGCAAAAGTACGAAATTCCGTTTACTTTCGTTTCTTTTTGTCCCTTGATTTTCGGTTCCTGCATGCCGCCGGCAGTCTTACCGGCCCGAAAGGTGGGTCCCGTTGTCGTCCAAAGTGTGAAAGATCGCTTGTCTTGTTCGGCCCGAGGCCGATGGTAAAGGGCTGCGGAACGGGCCCACAGTGCCCTGTGTCGGCTGATGCTTATAGCTGTCCTTGCCTCCTGATATCGTCATTCTTATCGGAGAGATACTTGGCATTGCGAATTATCTGCACGCTGATAAATATTTCTCTGCACGCTGAGACGAATTTCTCTGCATGCTGATAAATATTTCTCTGCATGCTGATAATTCGATACATCAAGTATCTCGGCCCCTTGCATCAGCCTTATTCGATGACGGTATTCCTATAAGGACGACCGAGGTCGGCCCGTTAGGAAGGCGGCGACGGGTGCTTTTGGCCCGCGACGCTCAGGGTTTGCGCTTGAAACTCCAGCCCCAACCTTCGCCCGAGCCGGGCGTCGTGGGAGCCTTTTGCAGTTGCCAAAGCACCAGTTCGTCGTCGGTGAGCTTCTTGATTTGGTAGACGCCTGTGGCCGCAGCGGCCGAGTTGGTGCAGGCAGCATTGTGGTCGAGAATGAAAGGATTCTTCACCGTGAGCGTCATCTTCTCGGTGTCGAGAATGAAAGTGCCCTTCACGCCGGCGTCTCCTGCCACATGATGATAGGTGAAGTTGATGCCGCCGTCGAGGTCGAACGTCATTTCGCCGTTGATGTCGGGCGTGATGCGGTCGCACTGTCCCCAACTTGCCGAGGGCATCCAGTTGTCGGGATAGTTCACGAGGTCGCCCGTCGTCTGGTAACAGTAGTCAGGCGAGCCGGTCAAGGGGTTGGTGTTATAGACCACGTGCGTCCCGCTCCGCCACCCGTCAGCTCTTTCCACACGGGTTTGTTGGCTATGGTGGGGTCGGTCTTCGCCACCTTGTAAGTGGTTTCGGCCGAGGTTTCCTGCGCACCTTCGCCGTATATGGTCACGCCCACGGTGTAGGTGCCGGCAAAGGGATAGTAGGAAGTGGCGGAGTTTGCGCCGGGTGCGATGGTTTGTCCGTTGCCCATGTCCCAGTGGAAGATGTAACCTCGGTCGGCCTTTGCTGTGAACACGGGGTTATAGGGGTCGGTAGCCTTCGTCTCGATGCGTGCGTTCGCAGGCCCGGGGCCCATCTCTCGCGTCTCCATCTGCTGCGGTTCGCAGGCTGCCAGCAGCGTGATAAGGGCGGCAGCCGGGTAGATATGCTTTTTCATTGTCGTTTGGTTTTAAGTTGATGTGCGTCAATAAGGGTTCTGTTTCAAGTTGGGATTGAGGTTGATTTCCTTCTGCGGTATCGGGAAGTAACGCTTGCTGTCGGTGTAGCCCTCCATGAGCGAGCCGCGTCCCGTGCGCACCAAGTCCCAATAGCGGTGACTCTCCAAGGCAAGCTCCACGCGTCGCTCGTGATAGACGGCTTTGAGCGGGTCGGCCTTGTAGGGACTTTCGCCCAATCCCACTCTTGCCCGCACGCGGTTGAGCGGTGTCTGCCAGTCGCTGTTGTTGTGAACGGCGGCCTCGGCCTGCCACAGGAGCACGTCGGCAAAGCGAACGACGCGCACGTTGAGGCTGGCAGCGTCGGTCATGTCAGGACGTTGGCTCTTGGGTAGCGTTCCTTTGCGCTTACAGTAGCCGATGCGCGGTGCATCGGGGTTGTGAACGGGGTCGTAGTTGGTGTAGATGGTCTCCTCGTCTGCCGTCCCTTGCCAGAGCACGTCGCCGTTTTTGATGATGGTCCACTCGCGTCGGATGTCTCCCGGCTCGAACTCGTCGTACAGACTCTGCGTGGGTTGGTCGAAGCCCCAGCCGCCATTGCGGTCGTCGCGGCTGCGCTGATAGATTTCGAGCATGCTTCCTTCATTCTCGTCGCCCCACTGCGTCATCTTGAAGTCCTTGAGTTGGATATCGAATACCGACTCGATGCCGTTGTCGGTGGCTATCGTGAAGAGGTCACCGTAGTTGGGTTGCAGGTCGTAGTCGCCCGAAGCCACGATTGCTTTGGCCTGCGCTTCGGCCGGTTTCCACTTGGCTTGGAAGATATAAGCCTTGGTGAGGAAGGCTGCAGCTGCTCCCCATGTGGCCCGTCCGAGCTCTGTAGCCGGCATAGCTTCTTGTGTGGCAGTCCTTCCATGGCCGCCTTGAAGTCGTTTTCTACGAAGGTCCAGCACTGTTCCAGTGTGTTTCTGGGGCCTTTGTATTCGGAAGGGGCGAGGATATGGTCTACGATGGGCACGGCACCGAATATCTTTATCAGGCAGAAGTAGTAGTAACCGCGCATGAAACGAGCCTCGGCTATGAAGCGTTTGCGCACATCTTCCTTGACGGCCGTGTTGTCTTTGAGGCCTTCAATCAGTCGGTTGGCGCGATTGATGCCTCATAGTTCTGCTCCCACACGGTGGAAAGCGTTGCCATTTCGGGTGTGGCACGGAAGTGTTCGAGGTCATAAATCTGTGGTTGGTCGCTGTCGCCGCCTCCGCCTTTCGTGGCATCGTCGGACACAACGTCGCCGATGGCCCAGTCAAGAAACTGAATATATTCCATCCAACCGGCCGGATCGTAGATGCCGACCAATGCACTATAGGCGGTTTGTTCGCCGGAGAAGAACGTATGTTGGTCGATGCTCGGCACGTCGGTGTCCAAAAAGCCTTCGCACGAGGTGAAGCCAAGGAGTGCAAACGAGAGCATGTAGGTTAAATATCTTTTCATTGCTGTGTTGTTTTAGATTGTTTTGTTGTGTTGCATGACGTATTCTCCTTTAGAAGGTCACGTTCAATCCGATGCTGTACAGGCGTGGCATGGGATAATAGCCACGGTCTACACCGATATCCAACGGGTCTTCGCCGCCTTTCATGCCGATTTCGGGGTCGAGTCCCGTGTATTTCGTGAAGGTATAAAGGTTCTGTGCGTTGAGATAGACACGGGCCGACTTGATACCTGCTTTTGCCGTGAGTGCGGCGGGCACGGTATAGCCGAGCTGTACCATCTTGATGCGTAGGTAAGAGCCGTCTTCCAAGTAGCGATCGGACTGGAGAATGGAGTTGTTGGCGTCCAATCCTCCTAAGCGAGGATAGCGGGCATCAGTCTGTGTTCCCTCTCCTCTCCAACGCTTTGTCATGTCGCGGGAGTAGTTGTAGGTGAGGTTTTGTGTCGAACGGGTATAGGTTGACGGGCCGTTATAAATCTTGTTGCCATAGACACCTTGTAGGGCTACGCTCAAATCGAAGCTTTATAGCTCACGGCACCGTTGACGGAGTAGCTGAACTTGGGCAGCGGACTTCCCAAATAAGTGTAGTTCTCGCTACTGAAAAGGTTCTCCTTATTCACCAATTTGTATCGCACATCACCCGGAGCAACGTTCTTCTGTGCCGTCTGTGCATGCACTTCGTCCCAGTTTTGGAACAGTCCGTCGGTCTTCAGTCCGTAGAACTGCGCGATAGGTTTGCCCACTGCGGTACGCGTAAGATGTACTGTATTCATGAAAGAAGCCCCTTCGATGTAGGCATTGTTAGCTCCCAAACTGAGCACACGGTTCTGAATTGTGGTGAAGTTTGCCCCAACGGAGTAGCCCACAGGGTGGTCGTAGTTCTTATATTGCAGCGAAATCTCCAAGCCACGGTTGCGCATCTTGCCTGCATTCTGGAAAGGCGGCTCGCTGATTCCCGTCTGTCCGGGAACGGGAACACGTAGCAACATGTCGCTTGTTACCTTGTTGAAGAACTCTATTGTACCGCTGAGCTTGCTGTTGAAGAAGCCAAAGTCGAGACCGATGTTCGTTGTCGTGGTCTTTTCCCACTTCAGTTCAGGGTTGCCGGTGCTGTTGAAACTGAAGCCCGGTGCAAAGGTTCCGCCGAACAGATAGTTGGAACCGGCGGAGGCAAATGTGGCATATGAATAGGCATCGACACTGCCTTCGTTGCCGATTTGTCCCCAACCTAAGCGGAGTTTCAGGTTGTTCAGCACCTTTACTTTCTTCATAAAAGGTTCCTCAGTGATGCGCCATCCGACAGAAACTGAGGGGAACGTACCCCACCGATGCCCTCTTACGAACTTCGAAGAACCGTCCATTCGCACGTTAGCCGTCAGGAGATAGCGTTCCAAGAAGTTGTAGTTCAGGCGGGCAAAGCCCGAAGCCTGCTTGCTTTCCGTGGTCATTCCTTGGGCCGCAGCTGCGTTGTCTTTCGTGCGGGCATTGTCGATATGCATCACACGTGGGTCGTTACTGGGAACGTCTTTCGCTGAAGCTTGGAGCTTTCTGTAGGTGACAGCATACGTTTCGCAGCCCAACATAGCCGAGAACGTGTGCTCTTTCAGCTTCTTATCGTAGGTCAACGTGTTGGTGAACTGCCTCACATAAGTGCTGTAGGTGTAGTTTGTCAGCGAGTTCACGTTGGGATTTTGCTGTGCAGAGAACACGTAATAAACCGGTATATAGCTTGAAAATTCGTTGTTGGTATACTCGGTTGAGTAGGCAGAACGGAACTTGAAGTGCTTTAGGAAATTGATTTCTCCATAGATATTTGCCAGTACCCGGTAGGCGGTATTCTTGGGATTGTTGTACTCGATGGTTGCCAACGGGTTCCAAATGTCGCTGAACGTGGACTTTGTGAAGCTGCCGTCCTCATTACGGATGGGTGTAATCGGGTCGCGGGTATAGGTGGTCATGATCGGACTTGTCCACTCGTCGTTCTCAATTCCACCTTTGTGGTTCGTGCGAATCAGTGTGATGTTCTCGCCGACCGTGAGCCATGAGTTAGCCTTGAAGTCGCCGTTGGCACGCAAGGTGACGCGATCAAAGGTCGTCTTCTTGATGATTCCATCTTGACTAAAGCCGTTCAAGCTTAAGAAATACGTTCCTTTTTCGTTGCCACCTGATATGGATAGGTCGGCATTCTTCACCGGTGCATTCTTGTGAAGAATGGCATCGAAGTAGTCAACTGTGGGTAATGTACGCGTATCCTCTATGAGCGTGCCACCGCCAAGGCCTGCCGACATCTCGTTTCGTAGCATACCCCACGTCGGACCGTCGCACATATTGTTCGACTTCCACACGTTCTGAACGCCATAATAGGCTGACAGATTGATGGTGGCCTTGCCCGTATTGCCTTTCTTTGTGGTGATGATGATGACACCGTTTGCACCGCGCGAGCCGTAGATAGCCGTGGCCGAAGCGTCTTTTAGCACCTGAACCGACTCGATGTCGCCCGTATTTAAGAAGTTGATATCACCCACCATCATACCATCGACCACGAATAACGGGTCGGAATCATTCAGTGTTCCGATGCCTCGCACGCGTACCGTGATACCCGAACCGGGCGACCCTGAGAAGCTCGTCACGTCAACTCCGGCCACTTGTCCCTGCAAAGCATGGCTCAATGTCGATGCCGAAAGTTTATTCACCTCTTTCATATCCACTACGGAAATGGCCCCCGTGAGGTCTTCTTTCTTCTGTGTTCCGTAACCAACGACGACAACTTCGCCCACAGAATTAGTTATTTCCGAGAGCGAAATACTCAACCGGCTCTTTCCCACCACGCTTACGTGCTTGGGAGAGTAGCCTATATAAGAGAAAGATAGCGTGGAGTCGTTGGGCAGAACCTTGATGACAAACTTCCCGTTCAGGTCGGTTGTCACCCCCGTTCCACTCTTTGGAGAGCGCACGGTTACGCCTATTAGCGGCTCACTTGTTTCGGCATCCAATACAACGCCTGCGATTGTCCGTTCTCCTCCAGTCTGTCCTATTATATAAATAGGTATAAAGGAGAGCATGAACAACATCAAGAATCTCATTCTTTTTGGTCTCATAGCAGTAATGATATTAATGTATATAGATTGTTTTTGTTCATTCGATTGCAAAGATAACTAAAAGAAAGGAAAACAAAATATACAACATCATATTTATGCTATTAATTAATGTTATTTAAGTATTGACTACTCTTCTCTTAAAGAGCAACTATACGATAATCAACATGAATTGACAAGATAACACATATACCATGTAAAACCTACTATTACGAAATTACTGTAATTTTTCCAACAAACAAGTCCAATTTTTATCCCTTTATTCGGATAATTCACTATCTTTGTAACCAGTAATCACTTAAAATAAGAATGATATGAAGAAAGTATTAATGAGTGCAGTCCTCATGTTGGCTGCGATAAGTTTTGCCAATGCGCAAGACGTGAAGACCGAGAAGAAGAAGTGTGATAAAACAGAGAAGTGCGAGAAATGTAAAAAACACAAGGACGTAAACGACAAGACTTGTGCGACGGCACAAGGGGAGAAATGCGACAAAACTTGCAAAGACGATTGTAAGGACAAAAAATGTAAAGGAAGTGTCGTATGCAAGAAGTGCGACAAGAAATCCGATAAGGTGTGCTGCAAGGGTAAAAACAAGGCATGCAAGAAAGATAAGACAAAAGACAAGAAGAAGGCAGACAGAAAATAAGTTGTCACTTCCGTAACTATCAAAGATAAGCCCGCAGAGATTTGGATCTCTGCGGGCTTTTTATGTTCGATTATAAATAATTCGTGCTGCCTATTAGGAGTATCTCAGCATCCGACCGGCAGAGATTTTCGATGTGCGGGTGAGGTGATTGAGCTTACACAGTTGATCAATAGTCACACCGCGCTTATGAGCGATGGAGCTTAATGTTTCTCCTGCCTCAACCTTATGGAACAGTTTCTCACCGCTGAGTGAAGACGATCCACGATCGTTCTGGGCCATCTCGCCGACCACCTCGTCACGCGAATAGCCGCCATTTCCGATCTTCCCCCGGAGACGATTAGCCTCTGCCGATTCCCGCTCATATGAGCTTCGGCGGAACATATAAGTATCGGCCGTCACATCTTGCGCCCGGAAGTCAAAGAGCAAAGCCGGATTCAGTGCCACGCCGCATAGTCTTGTCTCGAAGTGCAGATGCGATCCCGTGCTACGTCCGGTGTTTCCGCCCAATCCGATTACTTCTCCTGCGCGCACCTCTTGATTCTCTTCCACCAGTTGTTTAGATAAATGACCATAAATCGTTTCGAGTCCGTTAGGATGCCGGATGACGATATATTTGCCGTAGCCAGCAGCTTCATAGCGCACGATCCGCACCTTTCCGGCGAAAGCCGAGCGAATGGTATCGCCAATATATACTTTGATGTCGAGACCCTTGTGCATCCGCCCCCAACGTGCGCCGAAGTTGGACGTGATCACACGGCTTGGCGTCGGCATATGGAAATGGCGCAGGTTGATGCGAAAAGAGTCGGGGAGTTCGGTGGCGCGGTGGCATATCGGTTATCCCAATCATTGTAGAGTTCGGCAGCCGGCGACTGGGCATTCTCCCGGCTTATGATGCGTTGTAAAGCGAGCGTATCCACAGTTTTCATCTTTCTATCCACGGGTGCCTGTCGTGCCAACAGGTCTTGCCCGGCTGCTTGCTGTGTAGTGAGAGCCAATATAGCCGTAATCGCAAGGGTCTTTATCGTCTTCTTTATTCTCATTTCTGACTTTTATAGGTTTAACTTGCTTCGGAAAAAGGACAACTTCCTATCTTCCGAATGAATCCATTGAATCAAACAAATATTCGATGGCATATCAAAAGACGTGGCAAAGGTAGCAAAAAACTGATGAAAATCAAGTGAGTTAACAGAATTTATGCACATTTTAACATCGCTTTCCCTTAGTGTCGGGCTCGTGTTTTGCTATTCGCGAGGCCTCGCATACGGACTGGGACCCATGCAGAAATAATAGTAATATCCTCGCGCCACACACTTCAACCTGTCTATGAGCATCGCACCGTAAGGCGGGAACGGCGAGCCGCACAAGTACTTCCGCCAGCGTCGCTGATAAGGATGCCAGCACCGGGCTTGCCAAGGCTTGATGGCGCCGGCGAAATGTATGATGCCGGATGCCGCTGCGCATCTTGCAACAGACGCACCTTCTCGCTGTCTTCCCGCGGCTCTCGGAGCAGATAGTCGGCCAGCAGATTCCATTTGTAAGGTAGCAGCAGTATTCTGCCGCGGCATAACAGATTGAGCAAATCTTGATCATGATAGACGATCTTCTCCCGCTGCCGATCGATCTCCTGCCGGCATCGTTCAAAAAAGTCGATCTGCCGCATCTCCCGCAAATTCATCACCAGCACACCCGCGTTCACATACGATTCATCAGCCGACAATCCCAGGGCCGGCTTCCTCTTTTGTTGCATCTCGCGCTTATCGGGAACACCGGCCACCAGCCGATCACCTAAATCCTGCTGCCATAACCATAGGATATCGTCGGTGAACATCGTGTCGGCATCTACATAGATAATCTTATCAAACTCGAAATAAACGGGGAAATAAAGTCGGAAATACGTAGTCAGGGGAACGGCTACATTCCCAGTCTGCTCACCGATAGGAAAGACACTGAAAAGATTCTTGTCAAAGGTCAGAAACCGTATGTCCACGGTCTCCGAGCACAGTTCCTGCAAGGCCGCGCGATCTTGGTCGGACAACCGACCATCGCTGACAATATAGATCGACAGATGCGCCGAGGTGTGCATCACGATCGATCGGATAGACACATAGCAGAGCATCACGGCATGCTTGTCGATGGTGTACGCCACGCGCACTTTCTCTGAATTTACAACTCGCTTTCGCATAACAACAATAAAGGTAAGGAATTAGATTTATATCCACAACATCTCAGGATGCAGACAATATCTCACTTGTTGATACCCAAGCAAACACTACTCATCAGTCTCCGTATCGGCCATTCAGTTATCCTTATTGGGTTCCTTATGCAAAACAAAATAGTGCCAACCGTAGCAATGATAGCCACCATGGAACCGGCTAACCAATCATGCCCATACAGACCTAAAAAGGCACTGACAAAGATACAAACAAGGACTATAAATCTACTTCCGTTATCTACACTTTGTGTGCAAATATAGCTCATTTTTTGTATCAAAACAAACTTCTAACGTGTTTTAACGCGGGTAGCCATCGCTCCATAACTTCCTTATCACCATGCAAGCAAGGGACAATGTCATCCTCTTTTATTCCGATCCTCAAAGACGTCCGTGAGTTCCAAACGAGAAGTATGGGAGTAGACACTTACAACTCCCATACTTCTTGCCCACAAGTATAGGAGTTGTCAGCACCTTTGATATGGGTGCACACATGCCCGTGTGCTACCAGATCAGAATCTTCATAGGAAATCTGCTTTTGCCGGAATAGTTGTCATCGCCTACACTCCTATGTTGTCACAAGCAAAGGACAATCTGCGATGCAGATGAAGATGAGAGACCGGCAAAAGCTTTTGTAACTCGATCGTGACGAGATATGTGTCTGCGGCGCCAGTTTCAACTGATGGCGGCCCAGTTGATATTGGTCTTCCGGAGTTGCTTCAAGCGATTCCAAAGCAACCTATATTCGGATTTTTCGCATGTGGGATCGGCATCGATGATCTTCTGTGCCTCGTCGCGGGCCATCTGCACGATTTGGCCATCACGAGCGATGTCGGCGATTTTCAGGTCGAAGGCGATGCCGCTCTGCTGCGTCCCTTCGAGATCACCGGGACCGCGCAGTTTGAGATCGGCCTCTGCGATGCGGAAACCATCGTTGGTGTCGCACATGATGTCGATGCGCTTACGCGTCTCCTCGGCCAGTTTATAGGAGGTGACCAGGATGCAGTAACTCTGGTCAGCCCCACGCCCCACTCGTCCGCGGAGCTGATGCAACTGGGAGAGACCGAAGCGCTGTGCATCGAGAATCACCATCACCGATGCGTTGGGAACGTTCACGCCCACTTCAATCACGGTTGTGGCTACGAGGATTTGAGTATCGCCCGACACAAACTTCTGCATCTCTTCCTCTTTGTCTTTGGACTTCATCCGGCCATGCACCTTGCTCATCCGAAACTCGGGAAACACCTGCCGCAGCGTTTCGAATCCCTCTTCCAGGTTTTTCAGGTCGATCTTCTCGCTCTCCTGAATCAGCGGGAAGACGATGTAGACCTGCCGTCCTTGGTGGATTTGCTGTCGGATGCCCTGATAGAGGCTTGCCATCTGCGTGTCGTATTTATGGATTGTCTGGATCGGTTTGCGACCGGGAGGCAATTCGTCGATAACGCTCACGTCAAGATCACCATAGATCGTCATGGCCAGTGTGCGCGGGATCGGCGTGGCAGTCATCACCAGCACGTGAGGCGGATTGTCGCTCTTGCTCCACAGCTTGGCACGCTGAGCCACGCCGAAGCGGTGTTGTTCGTCGACGACAACAAATCCCAGTCGGGCAAACTGCACAGGGTCTTCGATCACGGCATGCGTGCCCACCAGGATCTGAATGCTGCCGGCAGCCAGCCCGGCAAGTATCTCTTCGCGGCGACGTCCCTTGACGATGCCTGTGAGCAACTCGACCCGCACATCCATATCGTGGAGAAACTCCCGGATAGTGGTCAGGTGCTGTTCGGCCAGAATCTCAGTCGGCGCCATGATGCAAGCCTGAAATCCGTTGTCCAACGCAATGAGCATCGACATCAGGGCCACGAGTGTCTTGCCCGAGCCCACGTCTCCCTGCAAGAGTCGATTCATCTGTCTGCCGCTGCGCATGTCGGTGCGAATCTCGCGGATCACTCGCTTCTGTGCGTTGGTCAGTTGGAAAGGTAAGTTTTGATCGTAAAACGTATGGAAGAGTCGGCCCACCTGCGCAAAGACATAACCGCGATACTTGCGCCGGTGGTCGCTGGCATAACGCAAGATGTTGAGTTGCACGTAGAACAACTCCTCGAATTTGAGTCGTAGCCGAGCCCGTTGCATATCATCGGCCGTCTTCGGATAATGGATCAGACGATAGGCGCGGTCTCGGGAAATCAGATGAAGGGGTTCTATAATATATGGTGGGAGGGTTTCGGGAAGTGGCGCAGGAATTTTATCCAAGAGCGTCTTCTCCAAGCGTTCGATGGCCCGCGACTGCATACCCGCTTTCTTCATCCGCTCGGTTGTGACATAATACGGCTGCATTCCCATTTCCGACAACTGCAAAGCCGATGCATCGTCGATGTCGGGATGGGCAAACTGATACCGCCCGTTGAATACTGTCGGCTTACCAAACACGATGTAGTCGCGATCCACCTTATAAGTCTTCGAAGCATACTGCACGCCCTGGAACCAAACCAGATCCACGATTCCTGTTCCATCGGTGAAGTGAGCCACGAGCCGTTTGCGTCTCGGCCCCTGTGAAAACTCCTCGAAACTGAGAATCTTCCCTTTGATCTGTACAAAGGGCATGTCGGCAGACAACTCGCTGACAGCATAGATTCTGCTCCGGTCCACGTATTTGTACGGATAGTATTCCAATAGCTCGCCCCATGTTTGAATATGGAGTTCGCGATCCAATATATCCTTGCGCTTCGGCCCCATACCGGCAGGTACATTATATCCTGGTCTAAGAGATCTGTCAACGTCTTAGGGTTTAAGCATCGCCTCAGCAAGGGTGAGGTCGAATGGTGTGGTGAGCTTGATATTCTCTCGATTGCCTTCCACCATCTCAACGGTGTATCCGAGCGATTCGACGACCGATGCTTCGTCAGTAAAGGAATCTTGATAAGGTTGCTCGAAAGCCTTGCGGAGCAATCTGATGTCAAACACTTGGGGTGTCTGCACGATACGGTAATCGCTGCGTAAGACATTCCGGCCGACACCATTGCGGTCGACGTGACGCAACGTATCGGTCACAGGGAGTACTGGAATGGCAGCTTTGGACTCATCGGCAGCCTCAAAACAACGCTTGATGACAGCCTCAGAGACAAATGGGCGGACACCGTCGTGAATCCCGACGAGTCCTGTGGCATCGAGGGGAATAGCCTGCAAACCTTTTCTGGACGATTCAAAACGTGTCTCGCCGCCATCGACGATCGTGTGCGGAATGTTGAATGCGCAGTCTCGGCACAGTTGCCGCCAATAAGCTTGTTGCTCACGGGGCAGCACAAGGATAATTTTCAGCTCCCCGTCACAAGCAAAGAAACGTTCCAGCGTGTGCATCAACACCGGTTTCCCGCCGATAGGGATAAACTGTTTAGGTATGTCTGCCCCCATCCGCATCCCCTTTCCGCCTGCCACGATGACGATATAGTTCATGGATCAAGAATGAGCTTTGAGTTCATCAATCAGCATGTCGGTTTTCACCTTTTGCGCCAACTCCTCCGAAGTGAGTTGAGCCAAAAGACAAAAACCATAGACGAACGCCGCAGCCGGACCTTTACCGGTAGTGATCGTATCATCGACGGTGCAGAGTTCGCGGGTATATTCCGCGCCGTCCAAATATTTTTCAAAACCCGGATAACACGTGGCGCGTTTACCTTTCAGGATTCCAATGCTGCCCAATACCATCGGTGCGGCACAGATAGCGCTCACGCGACGTCCCGACTTGAACTGATTCAGCAGGGCTTCGCGTACACCAGGGTGAGCATTCAGATTCGACGCACCTGGCATTCCGCCCGGAATCATCAACAAGTCGGCATCGCTCAGGTCGGCCTCTTCAAAGCGCACGTCGGCTTTGACGATCACTCGATGAGACGACTCCACATAGTCAGTCCCGGTAACACTCACGGTCTGAACATCAACACCGCCTCGGCGGAGGATGTCCATAGGTGCCAAGGCCTCTGTCTCTTCAAAGCCCGTGGCGAGAAATTGATACACTTTTACCATGCTCTTATGTTTTTTATCCGCAAAAAAATGTATTTTTGCAACATGAATGATATGCAAATGTACGAAATGTTCGGCATTCAGACACGTTCTTCTCCTAAAAAAGCATTAAAAGATGTCATTAGATAAACCCAGGTTTGCCGTTTTCGGTAATGCTTACCAAGCCAAGAAGTCGGCAGCTGTACAGCAAACACTCGCTTATCTGGCTGCTAATGGAGCCGAGATTTATATCGAGCGTACCTTTTTCGACTTCTTGGTGAGAGGGCAACAGTTGTCGGTCGAAGTGTCGGGAGTATTCGATGATTATAACTTCGATGTCGACTTTGTCATCTCGATGGGTGGAGATGGCACCTTTTTGAAAGCTGCCAGTCGTGTGGGAGCCAAGGGAACACCCATTATCGGCATCAATTTGGGCCGCTTGGGATTCTTGGCCGACATCCCGTCTACGGAGATCGAAGAAGCGCTCGACGATGTTTTGCAGGGCAAATACACCATAGAAGACCACACCGTGATACAGATCGAAACGGATCAAGAATCTATCGAGGGTTCGCCTTATGCCTTAAACGATATCGCCATCCTCAAGCGAGATAACGCATCGATGATCTCTATCCGTACGTGTGTCGATGGCGAATACCTCGTTACCTATCAGGCAGATGGTTTGGTGGTGTCGACGCCCACCGGAAGCACGGCTTACAGCTTGTCGAACGGCGGTCCGATCATCGTTCCCAAAGCCGGTATTCTGAGTCTCACACCTGTTGCACCGCACAGTCTGACCATCCGCCCGATCGTGATTCCCGATGATTCAGAGATAACGTTGACCGTAGAGAGCCGCTCGCATAATTATCTCGTAGCCGTGGACGGCCGTTCAGAAAGGTTACACGAGAGCACCAAGATCATTCTCAGAAAAGCTCCTCATCATATCCACATCGTCAAACGAGACTGCCGCCGCTATTTCTCCACACTGCGTGAGAAGCTGATGTGGGGAGCAGATCATCGTGGATGAGAAAGAATGATCTATTCTCAATTACTAATTATCAACAGAAAATGAGAATCAAACAACTCTTACAGATACCCGAATCACACTATGCTGCAAGCACAATCATGCGTTGGTTATGGTGCGCTTGGCGCGGAAACCGCGTGCAGGCCGTGCTGAATGCGTCGATAGGGTTAGTCTCTGTGGGTATCAGCCTGGCTCAGGTGTGGGCCGTGCAACGCGCCATCGACATCGCATCCGGTGTTATCGGCGGATCAATTTATATAGCCGTAGCCGTGATGGGGGCTTTGATACTATGTGATTTTGGGCTGAATATTGCCGGAATATGGGTGAGAAATATCCTCGGAGTGAGAGCTCAGAACCGAATGCAACAGCAGATGCTTGACCGAATCTTACGCTCCAAATGGCACGGAAAAGAGAGTATGCATTCCGGCGATGTGCTCAACCGACTCGAATTCGATGTAAGCAACGTGGTGAGTTTCCTCACAGAGACCATTCCCAATACGCTCTCTGTGATAACATTGTTCTTCGGCGCCTTCTTCTATCTGTGTTCAATGGACACGACGCTGGCCTTCGTTACGGTGGGAATCATTCCCGTATTCATCCTATTCAGTAAAATTTACGTAGGCAGATGCGCCGACTTACGCGTCAAGTGCGTGACTCTGACAGCCGGGTGCAAAGTGTTCTGCAAGAGACCATCCAACATCGAATGCTGATTAAGACTTTGGAAAGCGACGCCGTGATGGTGGGTCGCTTGGAGAATATGCAGAGCCAACTGCGCCATAACGTGGTACGCCGCACAGCCTTCAATGTTTTCTCCGGTCTAATTCTCAATTTCGGATTTGCCCTTGGCTATCTTGTTGCCTTCCTCTGGGCCGCTGTCCGCATGTCGCAACACACGCTGACATTTGGCGGAATGACAGCATTCTTACAGTTGGTCAACCGCATTCAGAGTCCTGCACGCAATCTCACGAAACTTGTTCCGGCTTTTGTGAGCGTGTTTACGGCTGCCGAACGCTTGATGGAACTTGAAGAAGACCCGCTGGAAGAGCAAGGAACGCCCATCAAAATACCTGCACCCTGCGGTATCCGACTGCAAAACGTAACTTATTCGTATGATACTGCCGACGGCGAAGTGTTGAAAAACCTCAATTTCGACTTCACTCCCGGCTCATGCACAGCTATTCAAGGTGAGACAGGTTCGGGTAAAACAACCCTTATCCGACTGCTTCTCGCCCTACTTCAACCGCAAAGTGGCAGCATACAAATCTATAACAGCAAAGGTCGGGCACGCGATTTATCTCCTCGAATGCGATGTAACTTCGTCTATGTGCCACAAGGAAACACGCTAATGAGCGGCACAATCCGCGACAACTTGCGCTTAGGCCGACTCAATGCCACTGATGATGAAATGCGCGAAGCCCTGAAACAGAGTTGCGCCGACTTCGTTTTCGATCTCCCCGAAGGGCTCGACACCATTTGTTCTGAGTCTGGCGGCGGACTGAGTGAGGGTCAGGCGCAACGCATCAGCATTGCCCGCGCCTTGCTACGCAATCGTTCCATCATGCTGTTTGATGAGGCCACCAGTGCCTTAGACCCCGAAACAGAACGGCAATTGTTACAAAATCTCCTCGCCACACACAACAAAACAATTATTTTTATCACTCACCGGCCCGCCGTCTTAGACTATTGCGACCGCACATTGCAGATCGATAAGAGATGAAAAGGCCCGTCGAGCGTTGACCACCGAGAATTGATCATTTCTCTCAATTTCTGGTTCGCATATCATTCCAAACGAATCTCGCGACTATTGCTATCCGAAAAACCTTTTAAGAACGGCTAAAATTAGGGCCGACACTTCTCACGAGGTCTCAGCCCTCCTGTCTCTCTCTGTTTTTGATCAAAAAGGCCTCGGATAGGGTAAAATCATCAGTTTTTCACTTTCCAAGGCCTCGGATGAAGTAAAATTCTCTGTTTTTCACTTTCCGAGGCCTCGGATGAAGTGGATCTGTTGTCTGTTCGTTATAAATTCGTCGAACTCCCGATGCGTTACTAAAATGAGGGATTAAGGGGGCTTACTATTTGAAAAAGAAAGCTCGAAGCCCTTTACGATCGGGCTTCGAGCAAGATGAATATGTGCTTTCGAGTTCTGCCAGACAGCGATGTCTCGCGATCTTACTTCATCCGTTGCAGATAATATTCATAGTATTGTTCAGGCGGCAATTCTTCGGGAAACAATCCGCGCAAAACATCTCGGGCTTCTGCCGGATTGAGTTGGACGGCTCTTTCCAAAGCCGGACCAAACTCCTCTCTCTTACCCAAGATATGGCAGCAAGCAGCCAACTGAGCATTTCCCACAGGCCATTTCGGCGTTTTGACCATCGTGAACATCATTTTAAGAGTCTCGTAAGCTAATTGGATCAAACCTGTTTCATAAGCCATAGCAGCAAACCGATACATCAAAAAAGCAGCCAAGTTCGGTTGGCTCGCAGCATTTTCCAATGTCGTCATCACAAGTTCCACCGCTTCTTCCTGACGCTGATTTTCCAACATAATACGTGCACGCTCTAACTGATAGATATTGTCATCTTCGTCGTTCAGCGGCCAAAAACGATCCAAATAGGCAAATGCACCTTCCACATCACCTGTTCGTGACAGTGCACGCGACATGCCTTGATAAATCCTTCCAAACTGTTCGGAGCTGCGACCTGCCTTCTTTTCGGCTTTGGTAAAATGTTCGATCGCCTCTTTGAAACGGCCCAATTCGTTGAGCGTGAGGGCAATATTCAAATCACCTGCTTCACTTGCGTGTTCAAGTTCATTAAAACGGGTATAATATTTGAGTGCATCCTCATATTTATCCATCGCAAAAAAGATGTGCCCTTTTACCACCAATGCCGTCGCATTATCGGGATTAATGGCCAGCGCAAACTCACAACTTTCGAGCGCATCACGCTGATGATTCGCCAAGAACTGCACATACGCCAAATTCATCCAGTGATCGTCTTCATAGGGATAGTCATCGGTGAGTTTCCTAAAAATAGCCTCGCTCTCTTCGTAGTTTCCTTGATTGCTGGCGATCCGTCCCTCCAAACTGCGTGCTTCGGCATCGTTTCTGTCAATCAATAGGTCTAACCAGCGCTGCGCTTGATCCGCCAACTGAAAGTCGAGATAAGTGCTTATCGTATTCAAAGCAAATCTCTGTTTGTCGCTCTCATCCACTTTTGCATACACGTCACGCATCAGACGGTCGGCCTCTTCCTGTTTTTCCCGATTCAAAAGGATCTCAAATTTAATGTCGACGTAATCCGACGTATTCTTTTCCGACATCTCCTCGGCAAGCGCATCGGCCTGATCAAGATCCCCATCCATGTAGAGTGCATACCGACTTTTGACTGCCAAAAGTGTAGATGCACCCGGAAACAGCTTCAATCCATAGTCGACCACTTCGAGCGACTTTTCAGATTGCCCTTCTCTGCGATAGTATTCCGAGATCTCTCCCAACGTATCGGCATCTAAAAACATGTCTTTCCCTTCTCGACGCGCATCTTCGTAAGCGTGGAGATTGTTGAGAAACTCCTGATCTTCAAAGTAATTTTCTTCTCTCATATCTTCCTCTTTTTACGATTGCAAAGATACTCAAAAAGAGCGATATCACCCCATACGTCTTGTTGAAAATGACGATTGCCCCATCAACTCACCGTTTATTAGCATGCAACTCACCGTTAGTTGCACGCTAATAAAGCGTTAATGACAATGCGATTCATGCTTAATTGAAACCGGTCTCACTCACAACTCCATTCCCATAAGAATAGAAGAGAAAGCTATCATACCATTAAACCAAAGTGTGATGACCATTCACGCAACTGCTTCCAGCTGTTTATGGAAGAGAAATCGAGGGTGAACGAATCTCTCTTTTCAATATTCGAGCCACATCCTCAGCACAGTTTTCGAGATTCAGACACTGCTCGGCAATTTGTCGACTACGCTTGCCCATTTCTTGGGCGACACTCGGATGCGTAGCCAAATACATGACGGCGCGCTCCCATCCACCCGCATCGGCCACGTCGACAACGATTCCGCAACCGGCGTTTTCGATGTCGATGGGCATCTGCGGATTGCGAGTGCAAATGAGCGGAAGCCCTAATGCCAAGGCTTCTACAACCGTGGTGAGTCCCACGGTGTAGTCGGAAGCGTGGCAGCAAACCACCACGCATTGGGCACGATTCACCAAACAACTCATCTCTCGATGCACCATTCCTTCGACAAAATGCACTTTCACGTTCGGCGCAAGCTGCATCGCACGGAATTGCTGTTCATAGTTATCACCCAGATAGTGCCTACAAATATAAATGTCTAATGGCTGCCCTGCGCTGTTGAAAGCCGTCACCAGCGTGGGCATATCACGTAATTCACGCCCGGTGGAGATGAATCCGCGTCGGTCGGCAGTGCCGAATTGTGCTGTCAGTCGATCATAATAATCGAGGTCGGCACCCCATCTTGCCACGCTCATACGCGCTTGTTTCGCTTTGGACGAGCGCAGCGAATCGGTCAGAAGTTGGTCAGAGAAGAAGAAAAGATGATCCATCCCCCGATAGAAAAGACGCGCGACAAATTCGCGCAACGGGTTCTTAGCCCGACGAACGGATTGATGATGCCACACGAAGATGGGCTTCCGATAGAGTCGCAGCGCACGAAGGAAAATGAGTATTTCCATCCCTCGAAAGGTCGTTGCATAAATGGCATCAAACCGTGTGCGACAAGTGAGGATGCGCCAAGCCGTATGCAATGTGAGCATCCACCGATAACGGGGTCGGATGGGGCGATGAAACACAACGTCGATGCCATATTTCGGCAAGTGCGTTGCACCGTAAAGAAAATGTCCGGGGAATCTTCCCGCCTGCCAATCGGCATAGACTTGCACGGTGTCGATCGTGTGATAATAATATACTTTCATTGTTCCAATACGTGCAAAAATAGCCAAAAAACCTTGATTTATCCGTTATTTCATGCTATTTTTGCAATTCTTAAACGAGTGAATAAGCGTTTTTTGCCACACAATCGACCATGAGCGAGCTGAAAGATAAGACAGCCCGAGGGCTTCTTTGGGGCGCAATGAACAATGGAGTCATGCAGATTCTCAATGCCGTTTTCGGTATTGTGCTGAGCCGTTTGCTGTCGCTGAGCGACTACGGATTAGTGGGTATGCTTGCCATCTTTACTGCCGTGGCGAGCGCTTTACAAGAGAGCGGTTTCACGTCGGCATTAGTCAACAAGCAAGATGCATCCGATCGCGATTACAATGCCGTGTTTTGGTTTTCCGTTTTGATGGGATCTGCCTCTATTTGATCCTTTGGGGCTGTGCGCCTCTCATCGCTTCGTATTTTCATCAGCCCGACATCATCATGCTGTCAAAGGTTGCTTTCCTCGCCATTCCGCTTTCGGCGATCGGAATTGTGCCGCAAGCATACATGTTTAAACATCTCATGGTGAAGGAAACGACAGTCATTCGCATCTCGGCTTTGCTTATTTCGGGTGCAGTCGGCATCACAATGGCGCTGTCTGGAAAGGCTTATTGGAGTCTGGTTTGGCAACAGTTGCTGTATGTCTCGATCACAAGTTTCGGCAAATTTGCTTGCATTCCGTGGCGTCCTACATGCCAAATAGATTTCAAACCAGTGCGCCAGATGTTTGGTTTCAGCTCGAAGATTATGCTTACGACAATTATCAACACCGTGAGTAATAATATATTGACCGTGATTTTCGGTCGGTTGTTTTCTTCAAGTATTGTAGGCAGCTTCACACAAGCCTATAAATGGAATACAATGGCCTATTCATTGGTGGCCGGAACAGTAGCACAGGTGGCCCAACCGGTGTTTGCGCAGGTGACAAACGATGACAATCGATTGGCCCAAGTGTTTCGAAAGATGGTGCGATTCACGGCCTTTCTCTCATTTCCAGTTATGTTCGGACTGGCCATTATAGCACCGGAATTCATCGTGTTGACCGTTGGTGAGAAATGGATTCCGAGTGTTCCGCTGTTGCAGATACTGTGCGTGAGCGGTGCCTTTTTACCTCTTCACACAGCGTTTCAGAATCTTTTGGTGAGCAAAGGACGGTCGGACACATATATGTGGGGCAACATCGGACTCATTCTGACATCTATCGGCACGATCATTGCTTTCCATTCGCAGGGTATCGAAGTGATGGTGGCGGCTTATTCGGCGTTGAACATCGTGTGGATGGGCGTTTGGCAAATTCTTGTTCACCGTCTGATCCGACTCAAATACAACGATATGGCCCGCGATGTGTTGCCTTTTTTCATCACATCGGGGATCGTCATGACGATCGTTTTCTATGGAGCGGCGTTGATCGAAGGAATGATTTTACGCCTGATTGTCAAGATCTTAGCGGGCGCTTCGATCTATTTTGTCGTGATGAAAATGGCTCATGCAAAGATCCTGGACGAGAGTTTGCAATATCTTTTACATCATAAGAAATAGCTTTTCATCACGTTCATCTAACTAACTGATTATAAGGCGTTAGCAGATGCATCACAAGCAGGCTTCCATTCCACGCTAAATGGTAAAGCGAAAAGCATAAAATCGCAATGCGAAAAACACTTTTTTGCACAGCGTTTAAGCGTTGAACGCAACACGCCAAAGCAAGAGGTATGATGAAGATCCAATCTGCCGCCATGATATAAACCTCGTTGATGCCGAATCCCAAGATGATATGCAGCGTGAGATCGATGGCAAACCATGAGGTGCACAGCTGTAAAAGGGGCGACTGACGACCGTAAATTAATCCTATGAAAAATAACAACAGCAACGCAAACTCGATGATATAATTGTGCACCGAACGGTAAGTGACGAAGACAGGACGCGTAAACGCCATGTCTTCCAACAAATGATCACGGTGCAACTGAGTCGATTCGCCGAATAGATTCTCGATCATTGAGGGTATGCGCGGCGTCGTTACGTCGGTCATATCAAGCAAAGGCAGATGGCTGATAGGCTTTCCCGAATGTTCGGTTGTCCATCGGTTGCGTTGCGCCTGATGCCGAACCACGGCCGCACTATCTTTTTTTTGCTTCGCCCATTCAATGAGATGAATGGCCGTTTGTTGCGGAATCTCATAGGCATTGTATTGAAACCGCTGGATGGCAAACAGCAAAACGAGAGGCAACAAAGCACCGATGAGCACAAACTTCATCGTCAACACGCGTCTGCCATTCACAAAAAGAACAGCCAAAAGAGTCTTAATACCGTTAGTAACAGTGATTCCCGCGGTGAGAAACAGCAGCCAAGCCGACTGCCAAAGCGTGAATGTTTCGCCACGTTTGAGTTTCATTCCGGCCACATACAATGTCAATGTCAGCATAAAAAGAGACAAAACGAAATGGTCGGGGACGATCATCGCCACCATCACATGTGCCAAACTGAAAAACAAAAGTGTGAGAATCAACGCATCGATTATGCTGAGTCCGATGACTTCTTTCATCGTTCGGTACAGGAAAACGATGGCATAAACGGCACAAAAGGTGGTTAGTGCGCCCATGAGAAACACCGCGAAATTGATGCCAGTGGCGTTCATCAGCCATTGATTAGCTTGAAACAAGGGTAGCAAAAGTGTTAAAAAGAGCGGATGACGAGCCGTTTCGAAATGGATTCTGAGGTTAGACAGCGTGATGTAAGACCAACAATCGTAGCCCGACATACGGAAATTGCGCGAGAATATAGACCAATATCCCAATGTGCCTCCACGTAGAAACAAGGGCGAATATTGGTAGATCATCAGCGCGAGCAGTGTTGCAACAACAATGAAAGCTATAAGAGCGATCCACCACTCTTCGTTTTTTAATTTGAAAATACGTATCATTGGAGAAGATATTGCACGATCAATGTCACATTATAAATCAAGAGCGAGACGGTAAGACATGCCGTAACGCCTCGCAGCACGATGCGTTTCCTTCCCTGTAAAGTCTTAAACAGAAAGCCCATTGCTATCGTTAAGACAAATGCCCAATGTGGTGTCATGATGTAGACTTCATTAATTCCGAAGCCGATCAACAGATGAAGCAACAGGTCGAAACCGAAAAACGACAGGCTCATCCACATCAATCGGCTTCTGCGTCCACACCAAATGCCACACAAGAAGAGTCCAACGATCAGACTTTCAACGACATAAGGCAGTGCGGAACGATAACGAACGATCACGGGTCTACCTGCAAGCGTGTCTTCAAGAAGATGTTCCCGATGGAGAATCAACGATTCGCCGAAAAGATTTTCGATGCAAGTGGCACTCCGCGAAGTGCTGATGTCACTCCAATTGAGGAACTCCACTTGTGCAATTGGCTGTCCCTTGTGCGTCGTATTAGGCTCTTGGCGTCGTTTTCGATCGATTTCCTGCGCTCGAACACGCATCACCGAATCGACGAGAGCAGCTATTTGGATCGAATCTTTATGTTTGTTCGCCATCTGATAAGTCGTGAATAAACGGGCGCGTTGCCGTTTCTCGCTTCGCTTTTTGAATGCTTCACGCCGCTCATTTTTAGGTTTTTCGAAAGTGTCAAACTCCCAACGGGCAAATAATCCGAGGCCGATCACAGGGAGAATCACCGCCGGAAGCAGGAACGAAGGCCTGAAAAAGCGACGACGATTGGTAAATAAGGCTGCAAGAAAAACCTTCACGCCATTGGTGAGTGATATTCCGGCGGTGAGCAGAAAGAGACCGACAGTTTGCCAACGAGTCATCAATCGGTTTGCAATGAGCTGTCGACCACTGACGTAAAGGGTAAAAATCAGCACAAACATCGATATGATGAAATGGTCGGGAACGATCGAAGCGACCAGCACATAGGCAAAAGAGAAAGTGAGAAAGGTGAGTAACCAAGCATCGACCGACGGTAAACCGATGAGTTCTCGACCGATTCTAAACAGGAAAATAAAGGCATAGAGCGTACAGCACAACAGCAAAACGGCCACCACGAATTGTACACAGTTGATCCCAGTAAGTGCTATCAAGCCTTGATTCAGCCCATAAACAGGATACATCAAGAATGCCAACAGCGGATGACGATACACTTGATAGCCTGTGGTCCACTGTGAAACGACCTCGTAAGTCAGCGGATCATAGCCCGAGATATGAAAAACCTTGATGTAAAGAGCCCGATAATTCTTATAAAACAGCGTGAATTGGTCTGCGTATTTATAGATGACGAGGGCATTCAGAATGGCCAACAGCGTGACGATCAGCACTGCCGGCCATCGCTCTTCACGGCGAATCCGAAAGAGGGCTATGATTTTTCGCATTGCCTCAACGTTTTAAAAAGAATCGCACCAATAAGAAGTTGATCGGCACGCAGATGCCGAACATCGGTACGGGAGCCAACTGCCGACTCATGCCCAACCACAGAAAGAGATTCAACGTGGCGATTTGCAGTAGATAGTTGACCGCATGTGACAAAGCGAAACCGGCTCCGCGACGAGCATTTGCTTTCACTTTGAACGTGTAACGCGTGCTTGCAACAAAGTTGAAAACAAAACTAATGGCATAGCCAACAGTCATAGCTGCAGTGGAAAAAAGTTGCGCCTGTGCCGCCGAAGCATCGCTCCGGATGAGCAAAATCAATGCACTATAAATGCCGTATTGCAACAATGTGGCCACCACTCCAACAATAACGAAGCGCAAAACCTCGCCTATCTGTTGGCGTCGGGCCTCATCTAAACGGTCGAAAATAGCTTTGATCTGCATCATCTAACATTTCTTTGTCGCCCCGACTGTCGCCGTGCGCAATGAGTTCGTAGTGTTCCCGATGAGGCAACAACGCCTGAATACGGCGCACTTTCTCTGCTCCGTAACAGTTGGGAGTGCTGAATCGGCCCGTGACCAAACCGTTTTTGACTTCGATTTGTGTGCCGATGACCGTCACGTCAGGCATGTCTCGGAAGAAAGGTGACACCCAGCGATCAACACTTGCGCTGACAACGAAAACTCGGTAACCGTTAGTAGTCACCTGATTAACGGCTTTTCGAGCTGCGTCTAACAGCAAATCGGGATGCGAAAAAGCGTATTTCGCACAATGGTTATCAAACTCGCTGATACTCATTCCTTTAAAGTGGTGAGCAAAAAGGCGCTCCTTGGTTCGACCATTGGAATATAATCGCAATTTCATCAACATCAACAACGGACTGAATAACAGCAAACTGAACAGCAACGAACGCTCTCCGCGCACATAACGAATGAAATCTAACAACGAGTCGCGGCGTGTGAGCGTGCCGTCAAAATCGTAAATATATATTCTTTCTTTCATAACTTACAAAAGTGATTGTACCTATTACACCGACCCAATCTATCTCACAATAAATAAATCAACACAAAAAAACTCACTCCCCAACCCAAAACAACGAGCTGAGTGAAGCGATCGCGCAGGATCACTTTCGTGGGATCGCCACTCTTTTCATCGACAACAGCGAGCTGAATATATCGCAATAATCCCACCAAAACGAATACGCTGGTGAGGTAAAGATGCCGCGTGTGAAACCTGCTCACCACCTCGGGCGACACCGTATACATCACATAACACACCAAAGTGACCGAAGCCGTGATGGTGATTACCTGATTGATGAACGTGAGATTATATCGGTTGGTGTTCGCTCGCGGTGGTTCACCTGTCGAATTCATTCTCATCACATCGTCACGACGCTTAGCAAACGAGAGAAAAAGCGTCAGCAAGAAGGTCATCAACACCAACCAATTACTGAGAACAATGCCGGTTGTCTCACCTCCGGCCAGTATTCGCAAGACAAAACCGAATGCAACGACACACACATCAATAATGGCGTAACGTTTCAGAAACGTGCAATAAGCGATGTTCAACAGCAAATAGCCCAGCAAAACGCCCCCCACACGCCAACGATATCCCCCCAGACACAACACCAAAACTGCTGCACCGGCCACAAGCAACATCATCATTGCATACGCTTGAAACACCGTTACGGCGCCGGAAGCAATCGGTCGGCGACATTTCACAGGATGTTTGCGATCGGCTTCGACATCGATCGCATCGTTAAAACAATAAATGGCCGATGCGATCAGACAGAAAGCGCCAAACGTGATGATGCTGGCAACGAGCGCATCTGTATTCAACAGACTTCCACCAAAGAACATCGGAATAAACACAAAGGCATTTTTGATCCATTGTTGAGGCCTGATCAGGCGCAGAATTGGCTTCATTTTGCAAGTTTCCTTTCTATCAAATGCACTGTCTGATGCAGCACCCAAGCTACCGGTAAAGTGATTCCCACACAGATGAAAAAGGTGGACCAATAGCCCAAATGCCACTTTTCGATATTCACCAAAATAAAATTGAGATGAAGAAGATAAGCTTCCAAACTCAGCGCTCCTATCCAACGGGCACCTCGATTGAACCATTCGGGCATGCGACGAAACACACGATTGAGCATGAGTATCGTCGTGACGGTGAGCGGAATATACAACATCCGCTCCACATAAAGCGGAAATTGGCCGTGCAGATGTTGCTCGAGGAAGAGCGAAGAGAACAGAGACATCAGAAACATAATGATAATCAGCCCAATGGAAGCACCATCCATCATGGTCCGTTGACGCACCTTTTCACCACAGTCGATGCCGATCAGAAAGATGGGAACACGACTCCAAAAGATCTCCAAATGACCTACAAGATCATGAATGGGTGTCACCCACTGCACAAGTATGCACCACATAATCATCACTACGGGCAACCAGCGATAGATCGGATGCCTAATGATGAGTTGCATATACATCGGCGCGATGGCATAAAGCGCATGATGGCGGGTATATACCAAAAAGTGAGTTCGCCGTTGAGCCAAAAGTCCCAGTTGATAACGATGTCTCCAACCATGTCTAACAGGCTTTGGCTGTGTCCTCCACCATTGATGAAATCGGGAATGTAATACAAACTGGCAGCAATCAACCATGCGGGATAGATGCGAAGAAATCGATGGGCAAAGAAATAGTTGACAGATGGCCGACGAGTCCATGCAAACCAGAGCCCCACTCCACTCAAAAAGAGAAACATGTCGACACCAATGTTGCCCAATCTACGTAATCCGAAGAATGCGTCTGACCGTGGAAGAGCCACGTGAAAGAGGATGATGAACAGCATGGCTATGCCCATCAACTCACCGCGAAACCTACTGATGTTTCCTAACTCGATATCGTCTATCTTCCACTTCATCGTTTTCGGGATGTTCACAGTTTAGGATCGGGGATGCGCTTGATCAATACTTGGAACAGGCATGCAATCAAAACAGAGGCTATCACATATAATAATAGTCCCGTATAAACATCACCTCGGTGACTCATCGGTATGAAAATCTTACGCGTAATGGGGTGACACACAAACAGCGCAGCTGATATTCCGCCTATCCAAGACAGTCTTTCAACAGCCCATTGGGGCAGTATCTTAACGAAACTTACACCCCATGCACAGACGAATAGTGGCACCCAGAACCACAATTGATAGCTGATGCTGAGTGCAATGATCATCACCGACGACAGGATAAGTGTCGGCCACTGGATAACGGACGGCCAAAAGCGTTCCCATCGAGCGTAAAGTAACCCTGCACCGAATGGAAGTACGCCACCAATGAAGTTATAACGCAACCGGTTGAGCATCTCACCGTCGGGCGAACAACTTGCTTGCAGTAGCCAACAAACAACGATCAAGGCAATCGTAAAACCCCAATGGCGCCGGTAAAGCAGCCATCTGTACACGCAATACAGTTGTAACATCAGGCCGAAAAACCAATAAGGACCCGGCCAAATCACCTTATCGGGATTTGGAAGAAGGTTATTCACCATCGCCAATTGGGCTAAAACGTTTCCGAACTGATAATGAAACGTGCCCGGCGTGATGTTATCCACAATCGTAAAAGCAACAAATCCCACGATCATTAACTTGAAAAGTTTCTGAAAGTGATGGCGGATAAAAACCTTATGAGAGCTATATGGGACAGCATTTTCATATTTCCTCACCAGTCCATAAGCGCTAAGGAAGAGGAAAATAGGGACTCCGTAATGGCCGAAAAACGACAAAAGATGAAGCGGGAAATATTGATCGGGTTGGCGAATGACCTGCATCAGTTGGTTTACATGCTGTTGGGAGAATGTGTATTCATTCTCTTTCACGATGGGACCGAGCCAATGACAGAAGTTGTGCAACACAATTCCAAGGATCGCCAAACCGCGAAGCGCCGCGCATTGAGAGCGAGTTAACACCCCTCTCGACCCTTTCTCTTCCGAAAAAGGAGCGTTTCGCGCAATGTCGGAACAGACTTGTGCATGATCGGATAGCTTGTTTTTATGATCTTCCACTTACCTTATTATATATAGATTCAGCATCAACGACTGTACTCCTTTCCTTTGGAGAAGTTGGGAGAGAGCATTGGTTGGGGTTTCAATTCATCATAATTCACACGCCCTTTGAGTAATCTCGGCCGACATTCAACGTATTTTGGCGAGAGAACATTGTATTCGTCATGATAAGCAGGAGCATGAATACCAGCGAGATAAGCCAATAAATGCGGTACGGCATCAGTCATCAGACGACGCCGACGCGCCATAACGATCTCGCGAAAAACCTCGGGATGATGCACGGCATACTTGTGCGAGCACCATATCCAGAACGGAATCTCAAACTCGTAACGGGCCAAATCATAGTCGATTTGTGCCGAATGGTTACGGCAAATGAAGCCACGCGTACCCTCATAACATTCTTCGCCATGATCGGGCATATAAATCACGACAGCATCCTGATGTTCAAAACGCCGGCAAATTTGGTCAACAATCGAATCATTATATAGCACTGCATTGTCATAATCAGCCAAAATACGTTTCTGCTTGCCATTCAACTCAGGGCGTTTCTCATCATAATCTTCAGCGCGAAACCGTCGCCGATCGCTGGGATAGCGTGTGCGGTATTGCACATGTTGGCCGATCAGATGGAAAATGATTAGATTATATGCGTTATTTTGCTCTTTCACGCGGTCGTAATCACGCAAAAGCCCATCGTCATAAGCATGTAACGAGTCGTTGCGCGTATCAAACTGGGCTTTGCTCAACATGGGATTGTTCAGAAAAAAACCACCACTGAAATCATAAACAGCCTCTTTTACCTTGGGCAGAAATTGATTGGTGAGAAACGTCACGTGGTAACCCGCCTTGCGAAAAAGTTCGGGAAATAACGGATAATCGCACCATTGGCCTGGCTGACCGATGACTCTCATCGAGAAAACATTCTTAAATACGAAGCTCGTCAGGTTCCACGGCGACACCACATCGGTGTATTTCACCAGCAACCCCGATGTTTCACGCCTGATTTGTCGCGGTGTCGTGGGCATGAAATAACCGTATTGCTGCGAGTGAAGACGCCCATAACTCTCGCCGATAATCAGCACAATGGTTGGCGAACGATAGTTGCAGCTATCCACCCGAACCTTGTTCGCGGCTGCAATTAACTGATGGATTTGCTGTGAAGCCAATGAGTTGGCATAGACACTGAATAGCAACCGACTGATGGGTGTATAGAGAATAGCGTGATTTCGATCTGTCAACGTGTGTTCGACAGCGCCGATCGTACCACCCGACATCAGCTTCCAAGTGGCCGATTTGTTGTGAGCCGTTGCGAAACCGCCGTAAATCAACAACCCTACACACAGCACGCCAGCCAACGACTGATACCGATTCAGCATGCTGTGCAACCGTTGCTGATAGGCTTTCAGAAAGATTTTCGAGCGATAAGAGAGATGTTTTTGCAGTCGCGGTGCAAACACTTTGGCCACGTGCAATAGCATCAATAGCACGACGAAACCCACCGAAGAGAACATGATATCGGCCGAAAGATAAGCCCGAAGAAACTCGCCTGCTTCGCGACCATCCGTTTCGCCCACGAGCAGAAGCATCGTCGGAGTGAGCGTCGAATCGAATTTGACGAAGCAATAGACGTCGACGAGAGCTGTGGCATAAAAAATCACGTAGAGCAGTGCCTTCACCCACAGTCGCACTCGATGCGGAATAAGCGCCAGCACGACACAAACGACGTATAGATCAACGAAAAGTTCGATGTAAAGATGTTCATAAAGATGCGCACCCCGCGTGTTCGGAACGGTGAGCCAGGCACAAATCATCCCCAGCGTGTACATAAATGCAAAAAACGAAGCATTGATGCGCACGGGATAAAAAGGCCAACTGCAAATTCGTCCCAACCAAGCCAAGGTCTTCATCTGTGCTTGTATATTTTTTGCAAATATACGTTTTTTTAGCTGAAACGCAATCGTTCGATCAGCCTTTTATGGAAAAAGGGAGGACGAAAGATGGAAAAGGAGATTCTAATCAATGGTCTTTTGTCATGCAATTAACCATTGATTGCACGACGATTAACGGTTTTTTAGAAGACAACCAATGGTTAGTTGCAACCTCTTTTTTAGCTTTCCATTCTTTCATCTTTTCACGTTTTCACGCCATTCATCTTTTCGTTTCTTCACACTTTCAGCTTTTTGTTTTTTCGCCTTTTTACTTTTACATGTTAAGAAAATAGATAAAAAAGCGTGAAATATCGGTTTTTTTGTGTAAGTTTGCCACCTTATTGAAACCTCCGTTGATAATTCGCGGAGAGACAGAGAACGCGAGTGTGTTATGAATAATCGGCAATCAGACAGACAAAAGGAGTTCGGCGAACTGTTTCGGACATATTATGCGCCGATGGTTCTCTATGCAACGCGCCTGTTCGGGAATGTCACCGATGCCGAGGATGTGGTGCAAGACGTGTTCAGCCAATTGTTGCTGTCGGGCCAACCATTAACGGTTTTCGGCCGGGTGAAGGCCTATTTGTTTACTGTTTTGCACAACAAGATCATCGATGCATTGCGTTATCAGCAACGTCACAGACGTGAGGCGCTGATTGATGTGCACGTCGGCGACTCGTTGGAAGAAGCGATTTTCGAGTTGGATGTCTATGCTCGCTTGTATGAAGAGATTGAAAAACTTCCCGTGAAAAACGCCCATGTGCTGCAATTGAAGCTCCAAGGAAAGAGCGATCGGGAGATTGCCGCCCTGCTGGACATCAAATACGAGACGGTGAGAAGCCATGTCAAACACGGCATTGCTTCGCTCCGCGGCAAACTTTCAACCTATTAAGCATGATTGGTTGAGAATCGGAAATTGGGCGTTGATGGCCCAATCTGTCAGTTGAAATTTGTGAACCGGTATTCTATTTTTATCTTAATACTAAAAAAATGATATTTCTTTTAACCACTTTTGAGGGTCTATTCGTCTTTGAATAAAAACCCTCAAATGGATATACAGCATTTGATCATCAAGTCATTATTCAACACACTGACTGCCGAAGAGCAAAAAACGCTGGATGCCTGGCGACAAATCCCTGGCAACGAAGCCGTTTACGGGCGCATCAGCGAGGGCGTATCAATGCCGGAAGACGTTGCATCGTTCTTGGATTCGATCCCTGTCGAGGAAGCATTAACCCGTATCACCGATCGCTGTGACAGTGTTTCGCCGATCGCGCGAAAGCCAATGATTCGCTATCAATGGGTGGCCGCCGCAGTGATCCTACTCTTTTTGGCAGGAGGCTGGTGGTTGATGAACAACCGATTGCAGCCCAAACGGCTCGTCATCGATGCGCAAGTGGCGCGTGCTATACAGCAGACACGAGCCGGCGGACGGCAAGGCGCTGATAGCACCGTGATGGATCTCACGACCGGTGACACAAAAACAATCGATCAAAACATTCGGAATGTGACGTCGGCAGAACTCAGAAAGGTGTTCCCCGAACAAGAATTGGACGCAGTCTGTAAGTTGACCACCTATTATAATAAGGAGTATTGGTTGACGTTGGACGATGGAACACTGATTCATCTCAACACCAACACCCGCGTGATCTTTCCCGAACGATTCGGGAAAAAGCGTCGTGACGTGGTCTTAGACGGTGAAGCCTATTTCATGGTAGCGCCAGACAAACATCGTCCTTTCACTATTCATACGCCACAAGGCAATATTCGAGTCTACGGAACAGAGTTTTGCGTGAATACAAAAGCCTCTGATGAAGGCGGCGCAACATCGGTTGTACTGATCAAAGGAGCCATCAGTGTGAAGCAGAAAGACGGCAACGAGCATCCGTTGAAACCTCGCGAAAAAGGAGTCATGCGCGATCATGCGTTGACGTTGACGACAGTCGACACCACGCCTTACGAAGCCTGGAACATCGGTTACTTGACCTTTGAAGACTATCCATTGGATGAACTGATGGACGTTTTGACCAAATGGTACGGCGTGGAGGTGATATTCAAGAATGAAACAACGCGCAAACGTCATTTCACTGGTAAACTGAACCGCTACGGCAAACTCGAATCGATGATCCGGGCCATCGGTAATGTGACTGGGATTGACATAGAACGCAATAACAATACTATCATTATCAATTAGTCATTAACCATTAATAAGAGTAAGATGAGGAAACAAACATTCATCAAACACATGCGGATCGTTTTGATTTTAAGCATCCTGTGCTGTGGTCCTCTCTGTCTTCGGACATCGGCACAAGATGTCGGTAAAACGAATGTGACAATCAAACTAAAACACGCTTCACTGAAATCATTTTTTGAAGAGGTGTCAAAGCAAACGGGATTGGATTTCATCTATGACTCGGATCAGATGAAAAATCTTGGCGATATCACGATCGATGTACACGAACAACCCGTGAGAAAAGTGCTGGGACAAGTGATGAATCAGGTGGGATGCCATTATGCCATCGACGGCAACATCGTGACGGTGACTAAAAAGGATGCGCTCGCATATCGAAAAGGCATTTCCGGACAAGTAACCGACGGTTGGGGCGTTCCGCTCGCAGGTGTAACCATTCGGATGCAAGGATCTAACGGTGGTTACGTTACAGATGTAAACGGACACTTCGAGATCCCCACCGATCGATCGGAGGTGCATCTCACTTTCTCGTATATCGGCTTTAAATCGCTTACACAACTCGTGAAAAGCGGGTCAGCAGCCAACATCGTGCTGACAGAAGACGCCAAAGCCGTGCAAGAAGTGGTTGTTACGGGGTATGGAACAAAGAACAAGAACAGTTTCACCGGTGCAGAAATCTCGGTGAACCGCGATCAATTAATGGCCATCGGAACAAAAAACGTATTGAAAAGTCTGGCTGCTTTCGTGCCGGGTATGGTCATATTGGAGAACAATGTATCAGGTTCCGATCCGAATAAATTGGCAGATATCAACATCCGTGGACGTGCAACGTTTGACGGTTCGGCCAATATGCCGGTCTTTGTTGTAGATGGTTCTCAGGTGAATGTTGAATATGTGTATGACATGGATATGAATGATATCGAGTCGGTAACGGTCTTGAAAGATGCATCGGCGTCGGCCTTGTATGGAGCCAAAGCGTCGGCCGGTGTGATTGTCATCACAACCAAGGCATTGAAAGGCGGTAAATTGAAGTTGAATTACAGTGGAACTCTGCGCTTCTCTACACCGGACTTGAGCGATTATCACTTGCTCAATGCCACTGAGAAGCTGGAATACGAGCGGTTAGCAGGACTGTATACCGATCGGAGCGACCAAAGACGATATGAATTGGAACAGCAATATGCCAAATATTATAATATTGTGCAGAGCGGCGTCAACACCGACTGGATATCTAAACCGCTGCGCAATGCCATCTCGCAGTCGCACAGTGTGAGTGTGGATGGCGGCGATGAACGGGCCCGTTATAATCTCGGTGTTCGTTACGGAAAGGATGAAGGTGTAATGAAAGGCTCCGATCGTGAACGTCTTTCCGCTAATTTCAGATTATCATACAACATTCAAGGCAAGTTCCATTTTGATAATACGATCACGATTTCATCTGTTTCGACAGACGCATCACCTTATGGTGACTTCAGCAATTGGGTGAAACAAAATCCTTATGAACAGCCTTACGATGAGGATGGAAATCTGATCAGGAAGTTTCATTACAGTCTGACCAATCCTCTTTATGAAGCTTCTTTGGGCAGTTATGGCAAATCCAACAACTTCGATGTTCTCAATTCAACTTCTCTGCAAGTGTGGTTGGGAGAGAAATTTCGTATCGACGGCAGTTTCTCTTTTCAAAAATCGAAACTTGACTCACGCACATTCGTATCGCCGTTTTCAGCCGATGAGATTCTGAAAAAGAGCGACCGATCTCGTCGTGGCGAGCTTTCCGAAGGCTGGACAAATACTTGGAATTATCAAGGTAAGCTGATGGCATCTTACAATAGTTATCTGCTCAATAAACTATTCCTCACTGTCATGGCCGGAAGCAATATCGAATCAACCAAGACAGACGGCTCAACCTACAAGTCGATCGGCTATTACACAGACAAATTAGGGCATCCGTCGTTTGCAACTCGATATGCCGACGGTTCTCCTTCGGGCTCGGATAATAAGTCGACAGGTGTCGGTTTCTTTGCCAATGCTAATGCGATATGGGATAATCGCTACTTCCTGGACGTCATCTATCGGTATGAAGCTCGTCAAAATTCGGTAAAGACACGCGATTTGCGCCTTTTTGGAGTATGGGAACAGGTTGGAACATTCACAATGAGAAGTTTATGAAAGCCCTACCAGTGCAATTGCTCAAGCTCAGAGCCAGTATCGGGTACCTGGGTAACATCTCATTCGAGCCGTATCAAGCCCGAACCACTTACGCTTATAGCAATAGTTATGATTACGGAAAAGGCATCGGATCAATTCCTTTGACCATAGGCAACCCCAACTTGAAGTGGGAACGCACGCTGAGTACGAATGTGGGATTAGACGTCACAATGTTTAGAGGACGCTTGGATTTCTCTGCCGATTATTACATTAAGAATACCGACAATCTCCTTTTGGATATAACCAAAGCGCCATCAGTGGGTGTTGCTACGTCGCGTGAGAATGTAGGCGAAGTTGAAAACAAAGGTTTCGAGTTCCGTACACGTGTCATTCCTATTCAGACTAAGGATTTACAATGGTCTATCGGACTCACTTACGCTTATAACAAGAATAAGATCAAGAAGATCAGCAACGCTCTTCGGGAACAGAACGAGCAGAATCAACAAAAAGGAGGAGTGCTTCCATTGCCTGTGTATGAGGAAGGCCAATCGCTCACTGCACTGAAAGTGGTTCCCTCGGCAGGCATCGATCCTGTGACAGGACAGGAAATCTACATCAAGCGTAACGGCTCTTACACATTCGTCTACGATGCCAACGACAAGGTGATTTTTGGTGATACGACGCCTTACGGCACCGGAATGCTGACCACTTATTTGACTTATGGGCACTTTTCTTTGGGTGCTTCGTTCCAATATTCATTCGGAGGCGCAGTCTATAATCAAACTTTGGCGACAAAAGTCGAGGGTTCCAATCCTGAGCAAAACGCTGACCGACGTGTCTTTTACAGCCGATGGAAACAGCTGGGAGATATCACCCAGTTCAAATCTATTGGTGATCGGAGCACGCCGATGCAGACATCGCGCTTCGTGGAAACCAACAATTACGTTACGCTCAACAGTCTCACGCTGGCCTATGAAGTACCAGTGGCCTGGATACAAAAGTTCGGACTCAAACGGCTCCACCTTGAAATGGTGGCCAACGATCTGTTTTACTGGTCGTCGGTGAAACGTGAGCGCGGTCTGTCTTATCCCTATGACCGCAGTGTCGAACTGTCTTTGCGATTCTCATTATAATAAAAAGGTAAGACGATGAAGAAGATTTTTCAATATATAGGAGTGCTGGTCGCGGTTGCATTGATCACTTCGTGCAATGATTTTTTAGATGTCCAACCCTCCGGACAACTTGATAAAGACCAGCAGTTTAATAACATCCGCGGATTCCGTGATGCAATGTACGGTGTATATGCTAAGATGGCAGCCCGCAATTTGTATGGAGAGAATCTCACATACGGGTTTGCTGACCAAATCGGTCAGATGTTCGGCTATGACAATTCAGAGCAGACGAGCTATCACGCCAACCGTTATGACTATGCGAATGCAAGAGTAAAGACTGTTATCGAACAGATTTGGAACAATCAGTATCAAGTGATTTCGTATATCAACAGCATTTTGGAACGCGTGGATCAAGTGTCGTTCAATCAGCACGAGATCAGTTTCATGAAAGGCGAATGCCTCGGTTTGCGCGCTTTCCTGCATTTCGATCTGGCACGCCTCTATGCCGAAGATTATACGCGCAGCAACAAACAGACGCGCGGATTGCCTTATGCCACGACCTTCGACTTGAATAACAAGCCGCTCTATTCACTGCACGACACTTACAGATTGATCCTGAATGATTTGGACGAAGCTGAAAAGCTCCTCGCCGATGATAATGTGGTCAATTATGATCATGATATGCAGGACGACTATTTGAAAGGTCGCGTGATGTTCTTCAACAAGTTTGCGGTGGCTGCAACCAAAGCGCGCGTTTATTATGCCATGGGCAATCAGACCGAGGCTGCACGTTATGCGCGTCAGGTAATCGAGTCGACGACCAACTTTGAATTGAAAAAACTCACCACCTTAGACAGCGTCCGACGTTTCCCGGCACCGCATGAGATGATCTTCGGTGTGTATAACACCAATCTCGGAGAGAATCTTGTGGACATGTTTCTGAGACAAACCGATCGGGGAACATTCATCGAAGGACGGCGCGATCTCGATGCCCTGTATGAGACTTCCACGTTCACGGCTACGAATACAGACCTCCGTTACTCCGCTTTTTATAAAGTGACGCCGTCGTCTGCGGGCAACACCTATTCCTTTATTCGACTTCTCGAAAACGAAGCACAGGTCTCCAACAAGGTGTTGAAAGGTATCACGCTGATCCGTTTGCCTGAGATGTATTACATCCTCAGCGAATGTATCTACGACACCGACCGGCAACAAGCCATCGATCTGCTCAATCGCGTGCGGGCAAGTCGCGGTCTTGAAGCCGTGAAAAATGATAAGACAGACACGCGCGAAAACTTTGAGAAAGAGCTTCTGCGCGAACGTATGCGCGAAATGGCCGGAGAGGGTCAAGTGTTTTATGCTTTGAAGCATTACAACCAAGCCTTTTCCGACTTCCGATCAATGGTTACTTACGAGCCAACTAACGCTATTTTCGTTCTCCCCTGGCCAGATCGCGAATTAGAGTATGGTAATAAGTAGATTCAGAGACAGTTATTTCATTTGAAAAATTAATCACATATCAAAATGAAAACAACGATCAAACAGATCCTGGTGGCAAGCATTTCGCTCATCGCTTTGGCAGCATGCAGCCAGGTGGATTATGACGGCGAGCACAGCAAAGACGGCTATTTCGACGGTCACAATCAAGTGTATTTCTATTTCAAAACCGATGCCGACACGCTCATCTACTACACGTTTGGGCCCAGAGCCACGACATTGACTGCACACACGGTGAATGTTCGCGTGCAGATGGCAGGTCGGCCGATGAACAAAGCACAGCAATTCAAGCTCTCGGTCGATCCTTCGAGCACGGCACAAAGCGGCGTTCACTTCACTGCTCTGCCGTCGACGTTCGCTATTCCGGCCGACTCGGGGGCAGTCAAAGTGCCTATCGAACTCTTGCGCAAGAATCTTTCAGAAAACGATCAGACACCTGTTCGTTTAGTACTCCGACTCGAATCCACTGAGGATTTGGGCCTTCGATTCCCCGACAAGACACGACTCGTTATCCAGTTTGACAACGCGCTCCTCAAACCCGACTTCTGGGAAATATTTGAAACTTACTTGGGAATAGGCGAATACAGGCCCTCCAAGTATCGAAAATTATTGGAATACTATAACGGCGAACCTGAAAAAATCAGGGAAGCGATGCAAAATAGCGTCTCTTACGGCGTGCTTTATATGAACATTCAAGAAGTGGTCAAATACTTCAAAGCACACCCCGAAGAACTTTGAAATCATCAACGAGAATTTAAATCACAGCAACATGAACATCAAAAATATATTCATTGCAACGGCTCTCATGCTTACGGTCGTTTCATGCATCAATGATGATTCCACCGGTTCGACACACAACACGTCGAAACTGAGTCTCACCGTGCCTTTCGAAAAGACTTACACGCTGAATCGTTTGGACACGCTCAAACTCTCGCCCACCGTTACGCAAAGCGGCGAACAGTTGCAAGTGAAGTACGAATGGGAAGTGAATTACAAGCGAGTTTCCACAGATCGCGAGCTGAAATATGTCTGTTCTGAATTCGGGAAATTCCCTTGTCGACTGAAAGTGACCAACGGCGACGATCTCAAATACTATGAGTTTGGTATCAATGTGCAGTATGCCTACGAACAAGGACTCTATATTCTCGGCCAGTATAAGGGCCGGACAATCGTCTCTTATCTGCCCGATGGTGTGAAAGACAAATCTTTTTCGCTCGATGTTTTGGCCCCAAACAATCCCGACATCACGTTTGGTGCACCGCGGGCCATCAGCGGAATTCCGGCAACATCATTGAATAAGGCACCTATTATGTATGTAGCCGCTGGCAATCCGTCGACGATTTATGAGATGCATGGCAATCTGATGATCGCTTATTCACAGGTTGCTGCAAACGGGAATGTGTCGTTTCTCACAACAAGTCCGGCCAATCAGAAAGAGGTCCAATTCGTTGTGATCGACGGGAAGCCGGCTCGTTACAGCAATAACTACCATCGCTTGTTCGACGATTCGGAATCTCTCATCACCGCCTTGGGCCATCCGTTGAAGTTAGCCAATGCTCTCGCCGCATGGAAACGCGATGACTTGGTCTACATTCACGGCTTTGTCTTCTTCGAAAACACACATGGTCATCTTCTCGGTAAGTCAGTGGAAAACAACAAAGTGCCCACAGAAATCTTGCCGAATACCTTTACCGGCGATACACTCATTGGTATGGGAGCTGTTGATAAAGAACGAAACATTGCGATGATCACCCGCAACATCGCCTCAAGCAAGTTTTATCTCTATTACGTTTTTCCCGGTTATTACTATACAAAGGTAGAGAAACGCGTTCCAGCAGTTGTCAAATATAAAGGCGAAATACCGGCAACCGCAGGCATCTCTGGCTCTTCGATCGTGCGAACAACCAAAGGGAAGAGCTTGGTTTACTATTCGTCGGGCAACAATATCTATGCTTACAACGTGCTTTCCAACGGGAATTTCCCCACAACTCCGTCTTTTTCGGTGGGCAACTCGGGCGAAGTCATCGTGGATATATACATCAACAACGATGACAGTAAGATGTATATTGCCACCAACGCAGCATCGGGCGATCTGCCGGGAAGCATCTATTGTTACGATCTCAATGGTCGAACAATGCTTTGGCAACAACGAAACATCACAGGAAAAATCACAAATATGATTTATCGTAATTAAAATTTAGATACCGAAAATGAACTTTTCACCTATCAAAACCAGTCTGACAGGAGTTTTTCTGCTCCTGTCTTGTCTCTATGTCACTGCTTCGCGGGCCGACGACAAGAAGTCGAAGGATTCGACAAAAGCCAAGAAAGAGACCAAGTATGATCGTCTCTTCAAGGACAAAAAGGCCGAAACAGCCAAGAGCAAGTTCATCACTTTACACAAAATCGACGGCAAACTCTATTTTGAGTTGCCGTTGAAGTATTTGCGGAAAGAGATGTTGCTCGCCGGAACTGTGGCTTCTGTGACCGACCCAACATATATTACTGTGGGCTCGAAGAACTTTAATCCCATTGATTTCTACTTCGAATTGCAAGACAGTAGTGTCGTAATGAAAACGCCAAATTCCATCGTTTACAACGACGGAACAGCTCCCGAGGAAATGAAAGCTGCTTTCGCACTCAACTATCAAGATCCGGTGATCAACGGATTTAAGATTGCGGCTTATTCAAACGATAGCAGTGCTGTGGTGTTCGACGTCACTTCGCTGCTTGCCAAACCTAATTCACAACTCCAAGTGTTGCCCACCAAGATGGGACATTTTACCATCAAGGCCACTCCCAAAGCTGATATGTCATTCATTCGGAGCATCAAGAGCTTTGATACGAACCTGAGTATTCGCAACGATTTCAATTATACGGTTTCGGCATCTTTACTTTCTTTCCCCATCAGTGGTGATCTTCCGACCACAGTTGGTATCACTTACAGTGTGATGCTGGTGCCCGAAAGCAAGATGCGACCGCGTATCACAGATTCCAGAGTGGGCATAGCCTCATCGGTAAAAGTGGCTTTTCCCAGTCCGATTGCCAAGAGCAAGCCCGTCTATTTAGCACATCGGTGGAACCTTGTGCCGCAGAATAAGAAAGCATATACACAAGGACGCCTCTCCGAACCGGTCCAACGAATCCGTTTCTATCTTGACGATGCATTCCCCGAAGCATGGAAGGCGCCGATTCGTCAGGGTGTTTTGCGTTGGAACAAAGCCTTTGAGAAGATCGGTTTCAAGAATGCCATCGAGGTGGTGGACTTCCCTCGCAAATCCGCCGACTTCGATCCCGACAACCTTCGTTATTCTTGCATCCGCTATATACCCAACGGAGCCGAAGCACCTGTGAGCGACTCGCGCATCAATCCCAATACAGGCGAGATTCTGAATGCTTCGATGTTTATTTTCTCCAATGTAGAAACGCTGCTCCACAAATGGCGATTCATTGAGACAGCAGCCGTCGATCCGTCAATCCGAACGAATCGATTACCGGCAGATAAGTTTGCTGAGGCATTGTCGATGGCCGTTACCCGCGAGACAGGATTCACGCTCGGACTACTCAAAAACCCCGGTGCTTCATCCACTTACGCCACCGATTCGCTTCGCAATGCACGGTTTACAGCGGTGCGAGGACTGGCTCCTTCGGTGATGGACGATGTGCATTTCAACTATGTGGCACAACCCTCTGATAAGGGTGTAAGACTCATCTCCAACGGTTTGGGCGTTTATGACAACTTTGCCATAGCATGGAACTATCGCTATTTCGATACCGACCGCGTGAACGATGAAGCTCAACAGAAAGAACTCGAACGCTTCGTCGACGTGCAGGTTCGCAATCCCCGCTGCCGGTATTATCGTTCCAATACACTCTTTTGGGATCCGCGCGTGCAAAGTGAAGCATTGGGCAACGACGCTATTAAGTCGGGCAACTATGCCATTCGCAATCTCCAAATCATTCAAAAACATCTGTCTCAATGGATCAAGAACGATGAAGACAGCCGAATCAAGGAAAAACTCTATCTCGCCGTGTCTCAAAAGCACTACGCGCTGTTTAAAAACGTGATGAGCAATGTGGGCGGAATCTATCTCAACGACATGAAATTGTCTACCGGTGTGCCGCGTTATCAAGTCGTTTCCAAGGCTCGTCAACGTGCGTCTATGCTATGGTGCCTGCACCAGGCCACGCATTTCACGCAGTATGCCAACCGCACTTTCGAGCGAAAAGGATCCATGGCCGTGAGCTATTACGACCAACTGCTCGAATTCATCGGCTATGATCTGATGGGCGCCCGCACTCGTGTGGCTGTCACATCTTATCTGGCACCCGATTCTTACACGCAGAAAGAATATTTCGACGACCTCTTCAACGGACTCTTCCAGAGTGTGATCAAACAGCGCGCAGCCACGCAAGATGAACGCGTTTTGCAACGCTCGTTTCTCACTTATTTGCAAGCGACCGTCTCAAAAAGCATTAATGGGAAGGTAGAAAACAGTAGATCGCTCACTGATCAACATCAAATTGCATCGCAACTAAGCCTTTCCGGCTACGGCAATCCGACAGCTTCGTTGGCACCGAATATAGACGTTGCGACGGTGGATCATTCCGAATTGTATTTTTATAATTGTCTGACACGCCTCAAGCCTATGCTCGAACGCTGTCTGAAAGCTCATCTCACGACCGAAGCCAGATCACATTACGAGATGTTGCTGTTTAAAGTCAACAAAACATTGGAGGTCAAGAAATGAGCTTATTGCACACATTTCGCAGTGCCGGTCGCTGCCGGTTGCTGCCGGTTATTCTGCTATTGGGATTCTCGCTGACGGCTTCTTCTTTCTCGCTTTTCAAACACAAGAAGAAGCAGGCAAAGCAAGAGGTGAAGAAAGATGCTTATCAACGCGCACTCACAGACCATCGTTGTGATTCAGCCAAAGGGCCGTTCATGTCACTGTATAAGACTGATGGCAAGTTGCTCATGGAACTCCCGCCTGCTTCTTTGGGACGAGATATGCTCATCGGAGCCACCATTTCGTCGGTGTCTAACCCGCAATTGGGCGAGATCGGACTCAAAAACTCGAATCTCGTGCACATCCGTTTCATCGAGAAAGACAGTGCGATGATCATGCAAGTGGTCAACACCGAATTGCTATCGAATGCAACCAATGCACGGGAGAAAAAGAATGTCCAACTCAATTACGACAATCTGGACTTTTATAGTTTCCCCATCAAGGCACGAAACAAAGCCAATGGTGGTGTGCTTTTCGATGTTTCGTCGTTTTTTCTGCGCGAAGACAAATTCTTCCCTGTCATCGCCAAGATGGCAGGACAATTCAAAGTGAATGCCAATCTCCAATCCGAAACTTCACGAATCGCATCATTGAAAGTGTTCGAGAATAATGCCAGCGTGGAGATCGAACGCAATTATTTGGCCGGTTTGATGGGCGGAAGCGGACAAGCCGTATTGAATGATTATCCCGTCAGCATCGGAGTGAATTTCACTTTGGCTCTCTTGCCCGAAAAACCAATGACTCCACGTCTGAGTGATACGCGCATCGGCATGTTCCTGACGAGTAAAATGGTGGAGAACGACGGACTGATCGAGAGAGTCACTTTTGTCAATCGGTGGCGCATCGAGCCCCAAGACACGGCGGCTTATTTTGCCGGTCAGCTCACCGAACCCGTCAAACCAATCGTTTATTACATCGAAAACACATTCCCGAAACTATGGAAAGACGCGATCAAAGCGGGTGTGTTGCGATGGAACAAAGCCTTTGAACGCATCGGATTCAAGAATGTAATGCAGGTCAAAGACTTCCCAACAGACGATCCGAAGTTTGATCCCGACAACTTCAAATATAATTGCATACGTTATCTTCCCGTTGCAGTGGAGAACGCGATGGGGCCTTCTTGGGTCGATCCTCGCAGTGGAGAGATTGTCAATGCCACGATATTGGTCTATAACGATGTGATCAACACGATCAACAACTGGCGTTTCGTGCAGACCGCCCAACTCGATCCCGCAGCGCGGGCAACGACAATGCCCGACAGCATCATCGCTCAATCACTGGAATATGTCATTGCACACGAAGTAGGTCACACGCTCGGTTTCATGCACAACATGGCTGCATCGGCCGCTTTCCCGACAGATTCACTCAGGTCGGCAACCTTTACCCGCGAATTCGGAACAACTCCTTCGATCATGGATTATGCACGTTTCAATTACGTGGCACAACCCGAAGACAAAGGAGTCTGCCTCACTCCGCCCTTCCTCGGAGCCTATGATTATTACGCATTGGAGTGGGCTTATCGCGTGTTTCCACATTCACGGGGCTACAAAGACGATGCTGCGCATCTTCTGAAATTTGTCGATGCACATGCCGGCAACCCGCTTTACCGCTACGGTTTGCAGCAAACGAGCTTCCGCTATGATCCTTCGGCCATTGAAGAAGACCTCAGCGATGATCCCATCAAGGCCGGAACCTATGGGATGAAGAATCTGAACTATATCCTGAAGCATTTCGACAGTTGGATCAAAGACGGTGATGACGGTGTGCGCAAGGCAGAGTTGTATCGCGAAATCATGTTGCAGGCTTATAGATATGTGCGCAACATCTATGCAAATGTCCCCGGAGTCTATCTCTATCAGACGTCGGAATCGTCTCGGCTGCCTCGTTATCGCGTGGTTCCAAAAGCCAAACAACGTGCATCCGCATTGTGGTTGCTGGCCCAGGCACGTCAATTCGGCGAAATGGGTATCGAGTCCGTGGAGCGTAAGTTGCCTGATTTGGCCTCACATCCGTTCCGTTTGCTGGCTCGCAACGTACAGTCCATGGCGATGGCAGCCGCTCCTCGCCTGGCGATCTCTCATTATTTGGATTCCACTTCTTACTCGCCACTGGAGTATTTAGAAGACGTTTATCAAGACATCTTCCGTAAGACGTTGACCGGCGAAGAGTCGCTGACCGAGGCAGACATTGCAATGCAGCGCCTATATGTGGACTATCTGAAATCGGGTGTGGACGACATGACAAAGATCAACAATGTTCGTAACCTGCGCGCGATAGCCGAGGATTATTCGTTTCTCAATTTCGGAAATGGTTATGGAGAGCCAGAAACAATGTGGGCAGTGACGATCGACCGGACATCCGAATATCTGTTGCATTATGCGCAACAGTTGGAGCAACTGCTTTCAGCCCGCATCAAGACGACCAAAAATGCCGATCTGCACACGCATTACACCCTCTTGCACAAGCGTTTGGAGAAATACCTGAATCCAAAATGACAAGTGAAAACTGATTACTGACAGTGAACCACAGATCGTTCATGCGTTGCATCTTTCTCATGAGCGATTCATCAACATTCCAACTAACGGTTACTTGCAATGCAAGTAACCGTTAGTCATTATCCGTTTAACCGTTAATTGCCACGCCATTAACGGTTTGTTGAGAAGCGACAAGACAATGACGTGCAATCAATTGACTATGAGCCGTTTTCTGGTAATTGCATCACAAAGATTTAATCTTATGATAAACTTTCTCGATGAAAGTAGGATAGTCGTTCAGAATCACAGCCGAACCGAACTCTCCAGGCAGTGTTTCAGATAGTGAAACGTCAACATGCGACTTGTAATAAGTCATATATTGGCTTGCGTCTTGTAAAGAGTCATTCTCAGGAATATGCACAACAAATACGAGTGTTTTATCAGGTGTATGGAGAAAGATATCCGTATTGTCATTAGATAAAGCTATATACTTCTTGATATAATAGCCAGAGAATGTCTCCCAATGTTTGATTGTTTTATCTCTCTTATAATAAGGCAGTTTATCAAAAATAATGAATATCTGAAAATAAGGAATCTTTCGACTTCTGATATTGGCTGTTTCACCAAGCATATTCTCAAAATAATTATTGGCATTTTGCGAATAATTCTGCATCACAAACTTAACAGCGATCCCCGCAATAGGCTTCTCACCTTGACAAATAGTGATGTCCACCTTTTTATCAATATATCTTCCGTTGATCGTTCCTTCTTTATCCTCTCCGTAACCTTGTGCTTTCACATGATAGTCCGAGCCTAACATACGCTCTAAATCTGCAGCAATAAAGCCATGCAAAGGCTTCAATTTGGCTGTACTTCGAGATGTTTCTCTCTCCAGAAAACTCTTAAACGAATCGGAGATAGCCTCAGAAAATCCCGATTCCCACTTAGAGAAATTTTTGATCCCATCATATTTCGCTGTTAATTTAAAGTTAAGATATCGCTCGAGAGCTTTTGAATTAAATGTGTAATAGCCTCCGCTCTTATAGTTTCGCAATGCTTGAACATAAGAAATGAAGTCTTCACTCAGAATGAGTGACCGCACTTCATCCTGCGAAACAGTTGCCAAAATATACAAGCCGCTATATACTCCGGTGCCTATCGGTGCCGAATTGAGTTTGATCGAAGATACATCACGAATGAGAGTCGTTATGGCCAGCTTATTCTTAAATACATCTTTTAAAGCTTGTGTGCGCCCATACAGATACCAGTTGGGACATTCTTTTTCGTTTTTTTGCTTCAAAAGAGATTCTTTATGATCATTCAAATAAAGTGCAACCGTCTCATTTCGGAAAATCACTGACTTGGAATAAGGTCTCCCTTTCTCGTCATACGGAAAGAAAGCAGACTGCCATACACCTGTCGAGGCCTTGATAACAGGTATCACAAACTGCTTAAATGGGATTATTCCGATGAAAACCTTATCGGCCAAAGTTGCAAAACCGTTTTTTACACAGACGTATTTCTTACTTGGATAGAGCATGATTCGCCGCAGTTCTAATAATTGCTGGCGGTTCGCTAAATAAAACTCATTGTGGATATACATATCTTTCAGAGGGAGATAATCCACAAACACACGATCTTTTGCAGTTCTATCGTATCGATAATAAGCAACTGTTTCGGTCTGAATGTTATTTTTGATCAAGGCAATCAGTGTATAAGTGGTAACCCCTTCGAATGCTTGGAAGTGGCCTAAATCTATAAGACATGTCAGATTTTGATGCCGGAAAAGATAGGTTCTCATGTGAGTTGCTGCCAAACTCGTAAGCCATGAGCTTGGTGTAACATAGCATAAGCAGCCGTTTAGGTTAAGCATACGTAGCCCCAACTCATAAAACACAAGATAAAGATCTGTCATTCCACCTGTCGCAAACAAGAAAGTCTTCACCAAATCGTAGTGACTCTTCAAGTTGTGAACTCTGACATACGGCGGATTTCCTACCACGAAATCCATTCGGCCATCATATTTCGTGGTAGTAAGTGCATCTTGATGCAGAATATCCCACTCGATTTTAGCGAGTCCATAATTTGAAACCACAGTATCAAGATTGTAAAGACAATTTTGATAAGCAGTCTCTTCAATCTCAATACCATGTATATAGGCCTGCAATTCATCTTTCAAAGCAGTTCGATCTGTGCTGTTTTCTAAAAAAACTTGGCAATATCTGTCTACGATCTCACATAAAAACGCGCCGTCCCCACAACTGTTATCGATGACGTGTTTATGCAAGATACCTGCTCCTGCATAGTTGCTGTAATCCAGAATATTGCTTACCAAATAGTCTGGAGTAAATACTTGACCGCTGTATTTGATTAATCTACGACCGTTTTTCATCATCTTTTCATTTTGCATTTACCACATCTGTCGGCGTGGGGAGCTGTCAATGAGGTTTATTTCACGATGGAAGTCACTTTGTTACGGATGCCTTTCATATTGACAAGGAAAGCTTTGGCCGAGCCGAACTTTAAAAACATGTCGAGCCGGATGGGGATATGATTGGTGTCATCGGTGACAAAGAAGCGGACGATCTCTTTATATGCGCCGTCGTCGAGTTCCAAATAAGAGAGTTGGAGACAGCGATATTTGATGCCGTTATCGGCTTTGATGATGACTTTTCCGCGATATTTGAGTTGCGCGGGAGTACGACCCTTGCCGTCGGCAATAGGAAATGGCACAACGTATCCGTTCTTCCAGCTTTCGGGATTGAATGAACGGGCACGCAAAAAAATGTTCATCATATCGAAGATGCAATCCGGATAGGTGTGCTCTTGCCATTGATGAGTGCCGTCATTATGTTGGCGATGTTGCCGAACGTGGCAATTCCCGTTGGGATAGGTATAGAAGATTTCGTCGACTGTGTATCGCCTGCCCTCGTGCGCGCCTTTGCGGTAATACAACGGAGCCATATCTAACGAGGAATAACATAGGAGTGTGTCGCGGAGTATGAAGAGATTGTCCACCTGCCGACTACCGCGCGTGATGAGACTGGCGCGATAGGCGGGCTTGCCTCCATAGCGACTTTGCACGGTGTACATTGTTGCTGTACCGGCTTTTACCCACACGAATTTCCAATTGTAATAGAGATTGTAAGACAGAAATTCGCCCGACTGAAAAGCGTCGTTACGAAATGTGCATTGTGCTGAGGCCGAAACCGAGGCCCACAGGAGTGCAGATAATATGTAAAGTTTTGCTAATCGCATCGATGTTATGAGTTTTTGAGTTGATGAATTGACTTGTTTCTGAATGCTGCTTTGCGTGATTCGAGCGCTATCCGACAACGGTTGTTCCATCCTTTCCAATCTGTTGCAACAGAGCGAGTGATCGAGTGGCGTTCCGATTAGATGCTTTTCGCACGACAACTGACGGTTGGAAGCACGACGATTAACGGCTTTTCGCCATGCAATCTGCGCTTAATCGTTTCACCTGTCCACGTTTGCATGTTTTCACCGCTGTATTATGGCTTCAGCATCTCGATACCCAACTGTCGGGCACGTTCGGCATTTCGGTGTTGGATGGTGCGTTGTTTATCGGCTTTCTGTTTGACGAGTTTGCTCGGTTTTTGGTGAGCCGCATTGCGATCAGTGGGATTCCACGTCTGCGTTACATCCCATTTAGCTTTACATTCGATGGCTTCGGGATAGTAATATACTGCTTCCGGCTGTCGGTCTTGTGCGAAGTTGCCGGTGTCCCAGATGCCGTTATCATTGCCGTCGACGAACATCCGGAGATAGAATGTACCCGGTTTGATGTAGAAAAATTCAGCCGTTCCTGTGCTCGTCGATACCTCCTTGATCACCTTGTCATCGCCACTGAGCAGTTGGGCAACAACATGCTGGCCCGCAAACCCTGTGATATTGACTAGCAACGAACTGTAATCGTCGAGTGAATGCACCTTGAATCCTTTTTTGAAAGCTGTGGACGCGTGTCCGTAAATATCGATGAATGCGGCACTGTCTATCTCTAAACTGTATTCGATGTTGGGTCTCCACTCACCCATAAGTTCGTATTTGAGCCGCTGAATGAGTGTTGTGTCGGTCGTGGCCGTACTGTCTTTGTCGCGCGATCGGGGCAAATGTAACAGGAAAGGAGAGCGATACCACAACGTGTCGTGCTTGGAATAGAGATGTATCTTACTGGTATCGACTACGGCAGAAGGTGCCGGTAGCGAAATGAAAATGTTTTTATCGGGATCCAACTCAGATGGAGCTTCAATCTTGACAGCCAGTGGTTTCACAGGCATTTGCGTCTCATTGGGTTCTCCCTTCTTCTTGGCTTTCTCTTGTTTTTTGGTCCATTCATCTATGGCTTTTTGTTGTTGCTTGCGTCGCCATTCATAAGTTTGTTTGGAAAGAATGTCGAGTGTGTCGGTTTGCAGTTGTAAGACACCATTGCTATCGGTCTTTTCGTATTGCAATTGCACACGAAGCGTGTCTTGATTGATTAGCGACGAGTCACGGAGCCAATAGTTTACGGTGTCTCGCCGGGCATTGCTTTCGGTGATAAAAGCATTGTCTGCGTTGAAATTCAGCCCTCGGATACGGGGTAATTGCGGATTTCCGTAACTGAAAAAGAGCGTGAAATGATTGGCTTCGGTGCGCTCTGTTTTGAGCAGGTAGCGGTCGGTAATCTGCTCATTGAATGCTCGCAGCACGACATCATCGGGCAAATAGTGCGTGTAATGTACCAAACTGATGGAGTCGATGCGCAGAGAGTCGCGCCAAATGGTATCTTGCCGTGTGTCAGGTTTGACCGAAGGAATGATGATATCGCGATTGAACGCGATCTTTTCACTCTTTTGTTTGAAGGTATAATCACCATCGGCGTCTTGCAAGGCATAGATTCTGTAACGGCCGGGGGCCACTCCTTTGATGACGAAACGGCCGCGGCTGTCGGTTCGGGCCACGCGAAGCATTGGCTGTTTCGTGAATGCCGAGTCGGCAAGATTACTGTAAAGTCCCACTAAAATGCCTTTAACCGGCTCTAAGTCGGCTGCTTCGACTACGTTACCGGCCACTTCCATCGTGTCGATCTGTGGTCCGGTGGAGAAACTGTAAGTGTAATTTCCCAGCGGATTACCCTCGTTGTTATCGGTAATTGCATCCGAGAAATCCACCGTGTAGGTTGTATTTGCTTTCAGGGAGTCTCTCAATGTCACTTGAATATGCTTGCCCATTCCTTTGATTTCGGCTGCTTCGAGTTGCGGCGGAGATACAATGACGTTCTCGGTAGCATTGTCTATCTTGATGAACTCATTGAAATAGATGTTCACTCGCTTGCTTTTCACGTCTGTTCCCTTGTCTTTCGGGTGCGTGGCAATCACTCTTGGCGGTGTCTCATCATACCATCCGCCGTCGGGATGACCCATTCGGGCGCAGGAAACAACGAGAGTCGAAGCGAGAAAGAGCAGGATTCCCCCTCCGACTCCCCCTCGAAGGGGGAGAGTATAATGGCGATATTTTAGGGATACAGCCGTAAAGTGGCGCCTGATGATCCTGTATATGTAATCTAATGTCATATTGTTCATATAAACAGTCATATCTAAAAATGTCCTCATTCGGCCTTGAGCCCTTCCCCTTCGGGGGTGAATTGAAGGGGGGCTTTATTGAGTTCCATCAGCTCTTCGATGTTCTTTCGGCTGTTGCTAAGTCTCGGCACCTTGTGTTGTCCGCCTAACTTGCCTTTTTGTTTGAGCCAATCGTCGAACAGACCGGCGCGTGCCGGCACCACTTCTAACGGTTGCAACGTAATGTCTTTATATCGTTTGGCCTCATAATCGCTGTTAATCTCTTGCAATCGGAGGTCTAACAGTCGGGCAAACGTAGTTAAATCGGCTGGTGTTTGTGCAAACTCGATGAGCCACTGATGCCTGCACTGCGCACGTTCGTCCATAAATACGGGGGCGGCTGTATATTCTTTGACCACGGCTCCGGTCTTTTCGCAAGCGTAAGCAAGTCCCTTTTCGGCGTTGTCCATAATGAGTTCTTCGCCAAAAGCATTGATAAAATACTTCGTTCTTCCCGTAATTACGAACTTATAAGGTGCCTTCGACGTAAACGAAACGGTGTCGCCGATGATGTAACGCCATAGTCCGCACGAGGTGGAAATCACCATAGCATAATTGCGTCCGACCTCAACGCCGCTTAGCGGAACCACTTTCGGCGATTCGTTGCCATACTGATCCATTGGGATAAACTCGTAAAATACGCCGTAATCCACCATCAGCAGCATCGCCGGATCAGCCGGATCGCTTTGTATTCCGAAGAATCCCTCGCTGGCGTTATAGGTCTCCACGTAGTGCATCTCAGGCGAAGTGATGAGCTGTTGAAAGCGTTTGCGATATGGACCGAAAGCAATTCCGCCGTGAAAAAATACCTCTAAGTCGGGCCAAACTTCTTCGATGTGCGTCTTACCGCTCAATTCCAGCACGCGCACCAGCACCGAGAGCATCCACGAAGGTACACCCGAGAGGTTAGTAACGTGCTGTTTCAGCGTTTCGCGTGCAATGCGTTCGCGTTTCACCTCGAAGTCACTCAGCAGCGCCGTAGCTTTTTTCGGTACGCGAACAAGGTTTGCCAGTGGGTTGATATTCTCAATAAGAATGGCGCTTAAGTCGCCGACGATGCTCCCAAGAATGTCGTAATTAGGTGAGTGCGAGCCTCCGAGAATCAAGCCTTTACCGTCGAACATCCGGCTCTTCGGGTTGTTTTGCAGGTAGAGAGCTACCACATCTTTGCCTCCCCGATAGTGGGTGTCTTGTAGTCCTTCGGTTGTGATGGGAATGAATTTACTCTTGTCGTTGGTTGTCCCTGACGATTTGGCAAACCATTTCACTGTTCCCGGCCAGAGAACATCACTCTCTCCGTGGCGCATTCGGTCTATATCACTCTTCAACTCTTCGTAAGTGTTGAGCGGAATGTTCCTTGCGAAATCCTCATAACTACTTGTATGCTTAAGCAAATGGTTGCGTCCGTATTCGGTGTGCGCTCCTTCGGCTATGAGAAAATTCATCACCTGCTGTTGCAGCGCTTCTGCTTCTGTTGCATAACGCTCTATTTTTCGCATTCGCGGCGTGAATATCGGCCTAATGATTCTCGTTAAACTCATTTGCGTTTCTATCTCTTTTAAGAAGCAAAGATACCGCAAACTTCTCTGACAGTGGCTAAATTCACGATTTTTAATAATCAATTGGGATTCCAACTCACCGCTAATCGCCTGGTAACTCACCGTTAGTTGCAACGCAATTAACGATGAGTTACCAGGCGATTAACGCTTAATGAGAACAGAATTGATGAGAAATCAATAACGACTTACATATACCCCAGCCAGCGAAGAATATCGTTCAGGTTGGCCACCACCATCAAAAGAAGGAGGATGGAAATGCTACATACTCGGCACGGACCATAAATGTCTCGCTGGGTTTGCGCCGCGTAATCATCTCGTAGAGCAAAAACAGTACGTGACCACCATCGAGCGCGGGAATGGGAAGAATGTTCATAAAGGCCAAAATGATGCTTAAGAAAGCCGTCATCAGCCAAAACGTGTGCCAATCCCATATCGGCGGAAACATGCTCCCGATGGCTCCGAAACCGCCGAGCGACTTAGCGCCGTCGGCAGAGAACACATATTTCAGATCGCCGACATAACCGCCGAGGACATTCCAGCCGTATTTGATGCCGGCAGGAAAGCTCTCAAAGAAACCGTAATCAATGTGAACGGGTTTGTAATAGCTGTAAATGGTAGACTGGCCGACACCTATTTCCAATGCCGGTGTGAGCACAAGATGGGCTGTATCGGTTACACCCGTAGCTGCCTCACGGTAAACGAGGGTGGCAGTACGTAGTTTCAGGCTGTCGGCAGGCGTCTTTACGACTGTCATTGCATCTGCAATACGACCTTTGACATCTTCAAATGCAGCCCAAGAGTCAACCGGCTGGCCATTGAAAGCCAAGATTCGGTCGCCTTTCTTAATGCCAATCTTTGCGGCAGGTGTACCTGCCAGCACGCTGTCGACATCTGCCGGCACTAACGGACGCGTAAAAACGGGTGTCGCTTTGAGCATACCTAAGAGGTTGATATCCCCCGGAAGCGACAGCGTCATTGGTTTTCCACCGCGCCGAATGTGCACAGTGTGGGCCTCGGAAAGCGCTCGAAAAAGGTCGGCATTAAAGTCTTTGAAGTCCTTTTGATCCGTTCCGATAAGCACGTCGCCATCTTTAAAGCCCAGACTTTTGGCCTCATTATTGAACTTCATACCCATTGTCATATCCTGAACACGAACATACGAGTCGCCCCAATAGAACAAAACCATCGAGTAAATGAACAGAGCGAGCAGGAAATTAACCAATACGCCGCCCGTCATTATCAGCAAACGTTGCCACGTTGGCTTGCTACGAAACTCCCAAGACTGTACCGGTTGTTTCATCTGTTCAGTGTCGAAGCTCTCGTCTATCATACCTGCGATCTTGCAATAACCGCCCAACGGCAACCAGCCTATGCCGTAAACGGTATCGCTTCGTTTAGGTTTGAACTCGAAAAGATGGAACCATGGATCGAAGAAAAGATAAAACTTGTCGACCCGGACGCCGAAGAGCTTTGAGAAAAAGAAGTGTCCGCCCTCGTGGAGCAGCACTAAAATAGAGATGGCGAGCATAAATTGCAGCAGCCGAATGAGAAATACTTCCATTGTGGGTAATTATTAACTGGCAATTAAAAATTGAGAATTAAGAATTGATTATTGAACATTGATTTTATGAAATAGGGTATATACACCGCTCATCCTTCATCTTTCATCCCTCATCCAACCATTTCACGAGCGATCCTTCGTGCCTCTTGATCTGTTTGTATATAAGTTTCGTATGTGGGATTTGCATCGAATACGACCCGCTCCATCGTCTTTTCGATGATATCTGCCATAGCTATGAACGAGCATCTGGCTTGTCGGAATGCTTCATTTACAATCTCGTTGGCAGCATTGAGGATGCAAGGCATATTGCCACCGCGATGAATCGCTTCAAACGCTAAGGCCAAACAGCGGAACTTATCGAGGTCGGGCTCGAAGAATTCAAGTGGTTGACGGAACAGATCGAGCCGCTGCCCGTCGAGCGGCAAACGGTCGGGGAACGAAAAGGCGTATTGAATTGGGAGGCGCATATCAGGCATACCGAGTTGCGCCTTCACGCTTCCATCGCAAAATTGTACGGCACTGTGTACGATACTTTGGGGATGGACGAGCACCTGAATACGCTTGACCGGCACACCGAAAAGCCATTTCGCCTCGATCACTTCAAAGCCTTTGTTCATCATCGAGGCACTATCAATGGTGATTTTAGCGCCCATCTCCCACGTGGGATGCTTCAGAGCATCGGCCGCAGTGACACGACTCATCTGCTCTTTCGTGAACAAACGGAACGGTCCTCCACTTGCCGTGAGGAGTATTTTATCGATTTCGTTATCACCTTCGCCCGTTAGACATTGAAAGATTGCAGAATGTTCGCTGTCTACGGGGATAATAGGTACATGATATTCTTGTGCCAATCGGCAGATCAACTCACCTGCCACAACCAAGGTTTCCTTATTGGCAAGGCAGATTTTCTTATGCGATCGGATGGCGTGAATCGTAGGAGCGAGACCGGCAAAGCCCACCATCGCCGTGAGAACCATATCGATAGGCTCGGCTTCAACAATCTCATCAAGGGCCGACTGGCCTGCATAGACTTTAATATCCGGCTCGTCTGCAAGAGCGTTTTTCAGTCGTTCGTAATGCGTTTCATTGGCAATCACGACGGCTGCAGGGTGAAATCGGCGTGCCTGTGCGGCCAGTTCGTCTACACGATTGTTAGCAGTGAGGGCATAAACTTCATAAAGATCGCTGTGCTGAGCAATGATATCGAGTGCCTGTGTACCGATACTGCCCGTGCTGCCAAGGATACATATCTGTTTCTTCATTTACTTTCGTTCAAGTCTAAGATGCCTTCCGGCAAGTTAATTCTGATCTCTTTGCGTTGCGAATCAATACCGGTGATAAGATCGGTACTGGCCGGAATGAGGTGATTTTTCCCCTGTTCGTCTTCCGCTTCAAAGAGTATATTGATCGTGGAGTCATCTACCGAGCGGATGATTCCGATTTCCCGATCGGTTATTTCATCTGTCAGCGCATAGCCAATTAGCTCTGCCCACGAGATATTCTGTTCATTACTGTCGGACAAATGACGCGGAAAATAGACGTCGCAGCCCGTGAATCGGCGTGCTTTTTCCTGCGAATTGATGTCGCAGAAAGTGATGAGTGCGGTCTCATTGCTGCGAAATCGATATTCGTCTATATAAAAAGGAACGAGAATTCCATCGACATCCAAAATGAGATAATCGGCATCCGTGCGGTCGAAAACATCATCGGAAAATTGCAAAGAGAGTTCCCCGTGAATGCCGTGAGGCTTTCCCAATCTACCTATTTTATATACATCGCCCTGCTGAATCATCCGTTTTACATCTCAAAAATTCAAATCTCAATTATCACTTCTCAATTACTAATTCGCCGAATATGTGCTCCCAGCTGATTCAGTCGGGCTTCGATGTCTTCGTATCCACGGTCAATCTGAGCGATATTATCGATTTGACTGGTACCGTCGGCGCTTAATGCAGCAATGAGTAACGCGATTCCGGCCCGTATATCGGGACTGGTCATTCGCCGCGAACGCAAAGTGAGCTTGCGATCGTGCCCTATCACTACGGCGCGATGCGGGTCGCAGAGGATGATTTGAGCCCCCATATCGATGAGTTTATCGACAAAGAAGAGTCGACTTTCAAACATTTTCTGGTGGAAAAGCACACTTCCGCGGGCCTGCGTAGCTACAACTAAGAGCACGGAAATCAAATCCGGCGTGACCCCCGGCCACGGTGCGTCGGCCAAAGTCATTATAGAGCCGTCGATGAAAGATTCTATCTGATAATGGTCTTGATGCGGAATAACGATGTCATCGCCCTCAATAAGAAGCTGAATGCCTAATTGTCGGAATGTAGAAGGAATGTTGCCGAGGTCACGCAACGATACATTCTTAATCCGAATACCGTTACCCACAACGGCAGCCATACCTATAAACGAGCCCACCTCTATCATATCGGGCAGGATTCTGTGATGAGCACCGTGCAAACTCTTCACTCCCACGATGGTGAGTAAGTTGCTGGCGATGCCGCTGATACTTGCTCCCATCCGATTAAGAAGATGACACAGCTGTTGGATATACGGTTCGCAAGCCGCATTGTAGATAGTTGTCGTACCCTCGGCAAGCACTGCCGACATAATGATATTGGCCGTTCCGGTGACCGAAGCCTCATCAAGCAACATATAACAACCACGCAATTGTCGGGCAACAATCTCGTAAACATTGCGCTCTTCTACATAAACGAATTCAGCACCGAGGGCCTGAAAGCCTAAGAAATGCGTGTCTAAACGTCGCCGTCCAATCTTATCACCGCCCGGTTGAGCTACAGCTGCTTTGCCGAAACGGCCCAACAGCGGTCCGATCATCAGTATACTGCCACGCAATGAAGCACATTTGTGAACGAAATCATCGCTTTGAAGATAATCGAGATTGAGCTGATCGGCCTGGAAAGTGTAGTCGTTTCGGGTGTGCCGGGTCACCTTTACCCCAATGTCTTGCAGCAATTTAATCAAGTTATTCACATCAAGGATATCGGGAACATTCTTGATTCGCACGGCATCTCGCGTGAGAAGCGCGGCACAAATCACCTGCAATGCTTCATTCTTCGCTCCTTGCGGTGTAATCGTTCCGCTGAGAGCGTGCCCTCCCTCAATGATAAATGACTCCATTTCTGCCGTTTATTTTTTCTTCCGATTATGAATAACTGCCTCTTTCTCGCTTACATTTGTAAATTGAAAGTTATCTAAGTCGATCTGAACTTGCCCATCTGTATAACGTGCGAGATCAGAAGCGACTTTCTCATTATCCGGTGATCCGTGGCTCCATTGCATCAAATTACGTTTCATTTGATTGGCTGTGATACGGATCAATTCATCTTTTTCGGGTCCATCAGACATATCTTTCAACTTTGAAAACAACCCGAATACCATCTTTCCATAATGTCTTACGGGGACGGGCGACATCGGATAAGCCAGCGGTTCCGGTTTATGCGTAATCTGTTTAGCCTGCGAAACATCGAACGGATAGTCAATATCGAGCTTGAAATCACTCATCAATGCGAGGTGATCCCATAACTTTTGTTCGTAGTCCTCATTCCCTCGATTCTGCGGGAACATCCTATCCATAATGCTGATAATGGCTTCTGCACAGCGTTGTCGTTCTGCTTTATCAGGCAAAGAGACTGCATAGTCGACCATATTCTGTATTTCTCGACCATATTCCGGTAGCACCAACCGCTCTCGTTGCGTGTTATAGTCTAATCCATTAATATTCATCTATCAGACCTCCCTCATCCTCTCCGAAAGAGAAGAGTGCCTGCCGGATTAGCGGGAAGTAAAAACAGGCACATCGATTAATATTTTCTTACGTGTTGTTTGCAGTATTCAGACTTGTCCACTCGACATTCCCATCCCTTTCAAAGAGGATGAGAGAGGGAGCAATTCCTTTGCTTTCTTTGCCACAAAATCCTTCAAATAGAATGGGACAAAATAAGCAACATCCTCGAATTGACCGGTAGCCATTCGTTTTTCAGCCAATGGGAACATATTTTTAGCAAGTGGTTCGATGTCCGAAATCAAGTGAGCATTGCCGTTATCGATGATTTCCATACATTTCTTAGCACCATTGCCAAAGAAATAAACAGGGCCTTTCGCAAGATATTCGCGGTAAGTTTCACCGTCGACTATATCTGCTTGGATGGGTCGAATTTCATTCAAAGCACGATCAAAAAGTTGTGCATAGACTTCCATTCGGCGTGCATCGAGCATCGGACAGAGCAAAGCACCATCCTCTTTCACTCGCTCTTGCAAGAGAACCGGCACACAAAGCAACTCCAAAGTGGGCACAGCAATGAGCTTAACATCACGTCCGTAGCAGATGCCCTTGCCCATAGAGATCCCTATGCGCAGCCCAGTATAAGAGCCGGGACCACAACTTACGGCCACAGCATCAAGCGGAATGGCGTGGCTGTCAATGAAAGAGAGTGCTTCATCAACAAAGACTCCCAGCTTCACAGCATGATTCGGACCGCTGTGATCTTCTTTATTAAAGATACATTCGCCTGCATCGCTGACAGCAACAGAGCACACATCGGTGCTCGTTTCGATGTTCAATATGCACGACATAACTACAATATATTCTTAAATAGGATGCAAATTTACGCTTTTCCACATCAAAATTCGTACATTTGCAAAAATTTAACGCGAATCAAACAATGGTATTATCAATGACAGGTTACGGCAAAGCGGTCGTCGCCTATAATGAAAAGAAAATCAATGTAGAGATTAAATCGTTGAACAGTAAGACTCTTGACCTCTCCACTCGTATCGCTCCACTCTATCGAGAGAAAGAAATGGAGATGCGACAGATGATTGCTGCCGCACTGATTCGGGGTAAAGTAGACTTCGCAATATGGATAGAGAAAGACGAAATAGCCGATGCTACGCCGATCAATGCAACTTTGGTGGAAGACTATTATCATCAGCTCAAAGAGATTCAAACTCGTGTCGGCATTCCCGAACCGCAGGATTGGTTTCAAACTTTACTGCGTATGCCTGATGTAACGACCACAAACGAAGTGAGATTCTTACCGATGAGGAATGGGAAAAGGCTTGCTTAACCATCAAACAGGCATTGAATAATCTCGTGGAATTTCGCAAACAAGAGGGCGTTGCATTACAAAAGAAATTCAAGGAAAAGATTGACAACATCGAGATTTTGCTCGCCGGAATCGAGCCTTATGAAAAATCACGTGTCGAAAAGATTCGTACACGTATCATTGACGGACTCAACACCATCCCCGAAATCGATTACGACCAGAATCGTTTGGAGCAAGAACTAATTTATTATATTGAGAAACTCGACATCAGCGAGGAAAAACAGCGTCTCACCAACCACTTAAAGTATTTTCGAGAGACGATGAACGAGGGACAAGGACAAGGCAAAAAGCTCGGTTTTATCGCACAAGAAATGGGGCGCGAAATCAACACCACCGGTTCAAAAAGCAATCAAGCGGAAATGCAAAACATCGTAGTGAGAATGAAAGATGAGCTGGAACAAATCAAGGAACAGGTGCTGAACGTACTCTAAATAAGGATCAATCAAGTTAAGGAAACAATGAATAAGTGATCTCATTATATGAAAAACGTATCGGCAACTATGCCTAATCAAAATTCAGTCTCCTCAAAAAAGGATGAAAAAGACCTATCTATTGGAGGCCTTATCATCTTTTCTGCCCCCTCCGGTTCAGGTAAAAGCACAATTATCAATTGGTTGATGGCGGAGCATCCGGAACTCAATTTAACTTTTTCCATCTCTTGCACAAGTCGTGCTCCGCGTGGAACGGAACAGCACGGAGTGGAATATTTCTTCCTCACTCCTAATGAGTTCCGGCGCAGAATAGACCGAAACGAGTTCTTGGAATATGAAGAAGTCTATACCGATCGATTCTACGGAACGTTGAAATCACAAGTGGAGCGACAATTAGAAGCAGGTCAGAACGTTGTGTTCGACGTCGACGTAAAAGGCGGATGTCATATTAAAGATTTCTACGGGAGCCGTGCACTCAGCCTGTTTATCCAACCGCCATCGATCAAGGAACTGCGAAACCGACTCAACAAGCGGGCTACTGACGCTCCGGAAGTGATCGAAGACCGCATAGCACGAGCTGAATACGAACTCAGTTTTGCGTCCCGATTCGATCGCATCATCATCAATGACGATCTCGAACGGGCCAAACAAGAAGTGTATCTTGCCGTCAAAGACTTTCTCAATGATTAAAACCGGGATCTTCGGAGGATCTTTCAACCCCATCCACAACGGACATATCGCCCTGGCAAAAAGCATTCTCGCACTTGCTGAATTGGATGAAATCTGGTTCGTTGTATCGCCGCAGAACCCCTTTAAACGTGCAGATCCGAATCTCTTAGACGATCGTTTACGCCTCGAATTGGTTCGTTTGGCTCTTGCAAATGAGCCTCATCTCATCACCAACGATTGTGAATTTCATCTGCCGAAGCCTTCTTATATGTGGCATACACTCCAAGCGATGAGCCACAACTATCCCAATCGCATGTTCACACTTCTCATCGGAGCCGACAATTGGCTCTCTTTCCCCCGTTGGTATCACGCCAACGACATCATCACTCATTATTCCATCATCGTTTATCCGCGACGAAACGCCCACGTCAACACGATTACGTTTCCTCCACAGTGCGTCTTGTCGACACGCCTCTTTACGATATCAGCAGCACGGAAATACGTCATCGCATTCGCAATCATATTCCCGTCGACTCTCTTTTGCCGTCTTCCATCATCCAAAAAGCATTGGAATATTACCGCTAAAACGATAGTTCTTACCCCAAAAAGTTTGGAAGTAAGCATGAATTGCACTATCTTTGCAATGTAATTAAGCATGAACCACGATGGAAGAAAAAGCAAAAAAGACCGAGAAAAAGGTTGAGAAGAGAAAAGTCGGTAAGACTTTGGAAGCTGCCAGAAGATTAAAAGGAAGTCTGATTGTTAACGATCCGACAATCTTTCAATACGATGCGATATCTAATTGATACGAATATATTCGTATTTTTATCCTTAGACCCAAACTCATTAAGTCAAGACGTACTCGCTTTACTCGAAGATTACGACTCTCAACTATATATAAGTGCAGAGTCGGTAAAGGAACTTGTCGTCAGTTTTAACAACAAAAGGCTTGGTTCGAAAAGATGGAAGACAGCCGAAGCAATGGTGCGTGCCATCGAAAAGGAGTATTATATCACGATTCTTCCGGTGCGAAAAGAGCACATCATAACCTATGCCCGCATGGAACTCAACAATGCGCAAGGGCATAAAGACCCGTCAGATCACGTGATTATAGCACACGCCATCACCGAACATTTACCTTTAATATCCAGCGACACACGCTTTCCTTTTTACACAAAGCAAGGTCTTGAACTCATTGTTAACAAGCGATAGCGCACTTGTTAGGGATAAGTTGTGAGTTGATTCAAGACACTTTTCTCATTCCACCCACCTATTTCAGATTCTTTTCTACCCCTTTCCGCCCGCCAAGCGGCTTATTTTCACCAAACAAATCTCTGTCGGAGACAATCGCGGCGTGCTCTAATCGCAGCAAGGCAAACTTCTTGTCGATGCCACCGGCATAACCCGTGAGACGGCCATTGGCGCCTATCACGCGATGACAAGGGATGATGATGCTCACGGGATTGCGCCCGACGGCACCTCCGACTGCTTGCGCCGACAGGGTGAGAACACCTCGCACAGTGGCTATCCGACGCGCCACATCACCATAAGTGACGGTCTTGCCGTAAGGAATTTGTTGCAATATGCGCCAGACCAACTGTTGAAAAGGTGTTCCTATCAATCGGATGGGCGGTGGATCAAGCGGAATCTGCCCATCGAAATATTGATCCAACCATTGCCGTGTGCATTCGAAGACTGGCAGATCAGCCTTTCGCACTCCGTCGGGACCTGATTTAGCAGCATATTTCTGACCTTCGATCCATAGTTCGATCAATGCTTCTCCATCACTCACAAGATGTAGGAGTCCGATGGGCGATGCGTATTCACAAACATAATTCATTGCCGTCACAGGATTAAAATAGTGATATGAAGTGAGGTGTCAAAGTTAATGCTTTTTGTCGACACGAGCAAACTTCCTCCTCATCAACCGTTAATCGGCGTGCCATTAACCGTTAATCGCATTGCAACTAACGCTTAACCGACGTGCAATCAACCGTTAGTTAGAATGTTGCACGCACAAAAACCGTAAATCGGTTACTAATACATACAAAAAGTTTAAGGCACTTTGATTAAAATAGTCATAACTTTGCAACCGATAAAGCATTTTCAAGGATAAAACAATCAACCCATAAGTACGTATATAGAGAATATCCATTCGCCCCGCGTTATCTCATTGGTGTTGACAAAAGACCGTTGCTTCACCTTTGTTTTAGGTGTTCTTAGAAAACGATCAACTATCGATGCCCAACGATCAACTGCTTTTTCAACTCTATGACAGGCCCGAATGTAGCGAGTTTTTGCATATCCAACATGCGCTTATTACCCACAACGATCAGCACACGGGGGACTTTGCGAACGTAATTAGTATAAAACGACGTTATGTCTGAAAGCGAAAGGTGAGGCAAGAGTTCACTCAACGCTTTATCGGGAGCAGCCGAATAACCTGCCGTTCGCCACAAAGCAATATCGCGAGCCATGTCTCTGAAATCCGGATAATCATTATTGATCCGGTTGATCACACCTTGTCGGGCTGCCGCCATACCCGATTCGCGTAGCGGCATAGCGCTGAACAGACTGTCGAGCACACCAATTGCCTGCATGGTTTTGTCACTTTGCGTGCCCAAATATGCTAAGTAGCCTGTCGGATCATCGCGATGCGCAATGATAGAAGGCATGATCCGCTGTCCGTTTACAGCATAAGCCAAAGCCCGGAACTCGCGAATGTCTTGAAAAAGAATAGATGACATACCACTGCCAAAGTATTGGCTCCACAACGCAAAACGCGCACGCGCTTGTTCGGTGGGCATTGCCGGCAGTGAGAGATACGTGCAAACGGTGGTTTGTCGAGCCGTGGGAACATCATAAAAATACACCGCCGGGCGATCATAAGTCATCAATGGGCGATGGGTAAAGCTATGCGGGACTGTGACTTGACGCAAATCAACATGCCGTCGAACAGCTTCTGTAACGCTGTCAACATTCAATCGACCGCTGTAAGCAATACTTAGCTCATTGGTTTGCAAACTTTTGAAAATGTTGATCAACGCTTCTCCGTCCATCTTTTTCAATTGACTGGCCGTGAGTTGCGTGAGATAAGGCGATCGACTACCGTAAATAACCCGGTTGACAACAGCATTCGTGATATTAACCGGTACTTTAAAGAATGTTTTTTGATCGATTCTCGCACTGTGGATCAAGTCCTTCATCATACGCGGATCAGCCTTGGCACGTGTCATCAATTGCCGAAGTAGAGCGAGCGAAGGCACTAAATGGCGGTCGAATCCGCTCAAAGTGATAGTGAATGCATCGTTTCCGGCTTCGAAATCAATGCTTGCTCCGAGTTCTCCCAACGCTTTACGAAAACGATGGAGCGGTAAATCGTAGGTTCCGATGAGACTGAGATAATCGGCAACTGCCGTGAGTCGGTTATCCTCTCGTCGTCCTTTGTGATAAATCAATTGCAGTTTGAACAAGTCATTCACAGGATTCGGCACCGAATAAAACGTAACAAGCGGAGCCATTTGCACCGTTTTGACATCATGATCGAAGTCGGGCAATCGAGGCATTACAGCCTTGACAGATTGTTGTTCCAAGGCTTTCGCATAACTGGATTGCGTTCCCGCATGCTTAGGTGTTACCGGTCGGTAATCTGGTTGAGCAACTTTCTCCTTGCGATTAGAGCCATATCGCTTGACAACTTGCATGTAATCGCCGTTGAAGTAACGGTTAGTCACACGCACGATATCAGTCTTCGTGACACGCATCAGATCTTGGTCTTGTTGCAGATAGTCGCTCCACGTCAAACCATGAGACATCGCATTGATCATCTCAAAGCGTCGGGTGTCGATTCCTTCTAGCCTGAGCTGTCGTTTTTTCTCGCTATTTTGCTTGATGACTTCAAGTGCCTGATCTGTGAATTGACCATGTTTGAGTTTCTCGATTTGCTTGCGACATAATCGATCTGCCGTTTTTCGCGAGCCGAAAGGCAACTTAGGAACATAACCGAAATAAGCCACTGCTACATCTTTAAAACTCATTTGACCGGCTGTTGCATCATTACGCGATGCGAATTACTCAGAGAATCGAGCAAGCCGGTCCCTTCCGAATTGGAAAGCAACGCCAAAGCGAGCGTGAACGGCACATAATCGGGATCACGATTAGTGGGCGCATGCAACACATAACCGGCTATTTTGACAACGGGAACAGGTATTTTGACATGGAATACATCATGATTCGTAAACGAAGGCAGGTGAGTCGGCGCAGAAATAGGCGCCTTTCCCGGGCGGATTCGACCGAAAGTACGTTCCAACAAAGGCATGATTGCATCGGCATCGATGTCTCCGCAAAGCACAAGTCCCATGTTTCCAGCCACATAATAACGTTGGTAGAATTCCGACATGGCACTAAGTTGCGGGTTCTTAATACTCTCCGTACTACCGATAATAGGATAAGCGTAAGGTGTTCCGGCAAAAATGTGACGTTGAATATCGTCCATCGCACTGCGAAATACATCGTCCGATGCGCGATTTTTCTCTTCGTAGACAGCTTCGAGTTCGCCTTGAAAAAGACGAAAAACGGGCGAAATCAATCGCTCACTATTGAGTTCGCACCATTGGTCGATGTAGTGTGGGAGGAAAAAGTTATAATAAACAGTCTCGTCCGTTGACGTATAAGCATTGAGTCCGGTACCTCCGAACTTCTGAATCAGCGTTTCGAATTCGTTGGGAATGGCATACTCACCGGCCTTGCGACTTAATCTGTTAATGTCTTTCTGTATCTGTGAGCGACGTATTGCATCCTTGGTATTGGCCAACTCATCGTATTTCGTCGCGATAGAATCAAGCCATGGCTTCTCGGAAAGATAATCGACGGTGCCGATTTTATCTGTTCCCTTGAACATAATATGTTCGAAATAGTGGGCAATTCCTGTGTTCGGAGAATCTTTGGAACCGGCTTTTACGACCACAGCACCGAAGACCTGTGGTCGCGTATGATCTTCGTTGAGCCACACTTGCATGCCATTGCTAAGTTGCTTTTCAATTACTTGCAATGGATTTCGATGTTGGGCGCAAAGCAACGAAGCAATAAAACAAAACGTAATAAGAGTAATTTGTCGTTTCATTATTGCAGAAATAAAGATTAAGAAACGGTTTACAGCAGTTGTGCAATCGTATTTCTGACGCGGTCTTCGGATGTAATCTCACGCATGTTTTCATCTACACCCTTAGCTCCCATATACACATCGGGATTAGAATAAGTCATAGCGCCTGGCACATTGACGCGTGCCGAGAAGTGGAATTCGTGTATATCGGTTGTTTCAAAGATACTGCGGATATTGCTTTCGTTGACTCCACAGCCCGCCAACAGCGTGATACGACCGGCCGACTGGATATTGAGTGCCGTGAGCAAAGGTATTCCCTGTTCTGCCGTAGGCTGTTGACCAGAGGTGAGAATGCGATCGAAACCCAACTCAATAAGTTGCTCCAAGGCAGCCGAAGGATCTTTGCAACGGTCGAAAGCACGGTGAAACGTGGCCGACATACCGTGTGTATGCTCCATCAGTCGGGCGTTTCCATCGAGATCTATACCGCCATCGAGCGTGAGACAACCGAAGACTACGCCGTCAACTCCTAATTTATGCGCTACATCAATATCCTCTTCCATCCGCTCGATTTCCAATGGTGAATAGACGAAATCGCCTCCACGAGGCCGAATAATGACGTGAAGCCTTGTGCGATCGAGCACACGTCGCGCCACTTTAATCTCTCCGTAAGACGGCGTTGTGCCACCTTCGGGAATACCTGCGCATAGCTCCACACGATCAGCTCCACCTTTTTGAGCAGCCAAACAACTTTCAACACCATTGGCACAAACTTCGAATTTGAAATCATTTCGCATCATTTCACATCCTCCTCATAATCTTTTTTGATATCCATATAATGCTGGGCGAAAGTCTCGGATTGTCCTTCCGCTGCACGTTTGATCAACTTCGCAGGAATGCCTCCCCATATTTCGCCGGGGCCAATATGTGTTCCCTGAGCCACAACTGCACCTGCCGCTACGATAGAACCGGCTCCGACATCGGCTCGATCAAGCACAACAGCCCCCATTCCGATGAGTGATCCACGCCGCAACGTGCATCCGTGGACCGTTGCATTGTGCCCAATCGACACGTCATCTTCAATCATCACAGAATAACCATGCGTCTCATGCACGCAGGCTCCATCTTGAATGTTCACGCGCGAACCAATGGTGATATTGTCGACATCGGCCCGCAGCACGGCACCGAACCACACAGAGCAGTCGTCTCCCATGCAAATATCGCCCACAATCGTGGCATTTTCAGCAAAATAACAGCGTTTGCCCCATGTCGGGCGTTTGTTTTTTACGGTCTTGATGAGTGCCATCTTTTTCGTTTTTCGTTATGACGGATTGACATTGCAAATATAATTCATTTTGCCGAGATAACTCAAACTGTGTCTGCTTTTCTGTCAGAGAATTAAAAAACAGCTCTCATTACCAAACGAGAGCTGTCTCCATTATTGTAAAACCAATCTTTTTAAAATTAAGGACGGAAGTTGATCCGCCCGTCATTTACGATTGCTGCAGCATTCACTGCAAGCAATCTAACCTAAACATTATCCTAAAATCTTTTACCTTTTCATTGCTTAGGACCGATGCCTCACGGCATTTTCCTTTGCTTCTACTAACCTATGAGAGTATCCTTTGTCACAATCTTTATGCTAACCTAAATCTAATACCCATAACTCTCTATCTTACCTAATATCTAATTGATATACATATAAACCTATTGAATCTCTTTTGATGATGCAAAGATACGACGATTCTCATTGGTCCGCATCAAAATGGCAAGACTTTTTGCAAGAAAATTCAACTTTATTGACCTGTATCAAGGCTCTATTGTGCCCGCACACATAAAACGACTCATATCGAATCACAACGGATCTACATCGTAATAAATCTGCAACGCACCGTAACGCCTATCGCAGAGGAGGGCAGCTTGAGTCTCGCGCAAGTATCGGCGCACCTGCGAAAGATCAATTCCGCTTTCGAGTTTGAGTACGATCTTACGGATATTCAGCGTCTTAACACGGGCCACAACAGGTTTATCCGGACCGAGGACACGATCTCCGAAGCCTTGCCTGAGCCTACTTCCGAGTTCCTGCGCAGCTGTTTCCACGAGTTCATCCTTGGTGTGTCGCATCACGATATAGATGAGTCGGAAGAACGGCGGATAATGAAACATGCGCCGCTCATCCATCAAAGCAGCATGGAAAGCAACATAATCGCCCGCAACCACTTGTCGGATAAGCGGCAAGTCGGGGGTTTTCGTCTGCAAAATCACATGCCCGCGTTTGCCTTTGCGCCCTGCTCTACCGCTCACTTGCGCCATCATAGCAAACGCATGTTCGTAAGCACGGAAATCGGGATAATTCAACAACGCATCGGCTTGCAATATGCCGACCACGCGCACACGATCGAAATCAAGGCCTTTACTCACCATTTGCGTACCGATCAACAGATTGGTCTTGCCCGACGAAAACTCTCCGATGATGCGTTCATAGGCATTTCGCGTGCGCGTGGTATCGAGATCCATCCGCGCCACACGTGCTTCGGGCAATAACTCACGAATTTGGTCTTCGATCTTTTCCGTTCCGTAGCCGCGACCTCGCAGTTCGGTGCTGCCACAATTGGGACAAACCGTGGGCACTTGATACGTAAATCCACAATAATGACATGTGAGTTGATTCATATTCTTATGTAATGTGAGGGCCACATCACAGTTCACACAATGCGGAACCCATCCACATACGCGACATTCGATCATCGGTGCAAAGCCACGACGATTCTGAAAGAGGATCGCTTGTTGTCCTTCGGCCAATGATTCGCGTAAAGCAGCCAGGAGTCGAGGCGAAAACGGTCCCGTCATCATCTTTCGACGGGCCAGATCTTTGATGTCGACGATCTCGATTTCGGGCATTTCCATGTCCTTATATCGTGTTGTGAGCGTCACCAAACCATATTTCCCCTGCTTGGCATTATAGTAAGTTTCTGCAGCGGGTGTGGCTGTTCCGAGCAGCGTTTTAGCTCCGTAAAGCTGCGCTAAAACGATGGCTGCCGAACGAGCATGATAACGCGGAGCTGGCTCCTGCTGTTTAAACGAAGTCTCATGTTCCTCATCCACGATGACGAGACCCAAGTTCTGAAACGGTAAAAACACGGCACTGCGGGCGCCGAGGATGATGTCGTAAGGATTGTTTGACAACTGTTTGCGCCAGATTTCCACCCGTTCGGCATCGCTGTATTTAGAGTGATAGATACCGAGTCGATTCCCAAAGACTCGTTGCAAACGCGACATAATCTGCACAGTGAGTGCGATTTCGGGTAGCAGATAGAGCACTTGCTTATGTTCTTGCAGTGCTTTGGCGATGAGATGAATATAGATCTCAGTCTTGCCGCTTGATGTAACGCCGTGTAACAACACCACACTCTTTTTCATGAAAGCAAACAACACACTGTTGAAAGCCGTCTGCTGAGCCTCTCCCAAACGCTTGATCTTGTCGAGATGAGGCTCCCCGGCATCGTTGAGTCGCCCCACTTCGCGCTCATAAGTGCGCAGAAAACCGCGATTGATGAGAGCTTTCACCACAGCCGACGTGCAATGCGCAACGTTCATCAGTTCGTCACGCGTCACCTCGGTGATGCCCTCCGTGGGCGTATCTCCACGCAAGCTATCCCAGTGGGTGATACTCAGAAACTCGCAAAAAGCCTGTTGCTGTTTCGCTGCTCGTGTCAGGCTGTTCATCGCCGAATGCAAATGCTGCTCATGGCGAAAAGCTTCGGCCAATGTGATATATGTCTCGGTGCGCGGTCGGTAACCGTCTTCTGCTTTCAAACCCGACGGCAATGCGGCTTTGAAAATGTCTCCGAGAGACGACATATAATAGTCGGCGATCCACTGCCAAAGCTTGTATTGCCGATCGAGCAGCATCGGCCGCTCGTCAAGCACACTGAAAACGTCGCGCACCTCAAAGTCGGGCTTCTCCTGATGCACACGCACCACGAGTGCCGTATAGGTTTTCGAACGTCCCAGCGGCACCACAACGCGCACGCCGAACCGCACTTGCGGTACCAGCACATCGGGCACGCCGTAAGTGAAAACGCCGTCGAGTGGCAGCGGTAAAATCACATCTGCGAAATTCATTTACGCCAACAAAGGTACTAAAAATCCCATTGAGAATTGACAATTGGAAATTGATAATTCGGTGATTGCGTTTTCCACAAAAGATTGCAAGGACCAAATCCGAAAGGAGTTTGTATATGATTGTCAATCAGACATCTGCAAATCGTTTTTTGATGAACCGTTCGTGGCACGGCAACTGAGCGTTAATGGCAATACAACTAAGCACAAATTAGCAGCCAACTAATACTTCATAGGAAAACGTTTTATGCACACGGGACTCCCAGCTAAATATCGACTCTATTCTGATTTGATCCTTGCAATCTTTTGTGGGATACGCCATCAACGAATTCTTACTTGCAATTCTCAATGGGAAACAACAGACTCACGTGATTAAAAATAATAGGCCGCCGCCACTTGCCACGCATGATTGCGAGCTTTCACGGCATCGATGGTATTATCGATAGTGCTTCGCCGGTCTTACCACACGCAATGTTATAGTTTGCCGAGACTTGAAGATGATTGAGCAACATCACTCCTGCACCAACGTTGATACTGAAATTGGAATTCTTGAAACGCCAATCCACCCGCTTTCCATCAATGCTTTGATCCTTGTTTCCCACGTTGAAGCCAAACTGCGGACCCGCATACAACAACACGGCAGCCAACTTGCTCAGCCCGATATGATACCGCATGTTGACCGGAACAACGATTTGCTGCTGCTTGACAGTCTTTTCAAACGATGAGGTTTCGCTCATCTTGTCGTTCGAAAGTTCGGTTTCGCGCAGGTCATAGAGGGCCGACGCATCGACACCAATGCCCACAATGGGGAGCGTGAACTTCATTGTGGGACCGAAAAAGAAGCCTGTGCGATTGGAGGCTTTAAGCAAATCATTGCTCAGTGACATGTGGCTGACATTCAAACCGCCCTTCACTCCGAACTGAATTTGCGCTTGTGCAGGTATTGAAACACCGATGATGAGTGCCGCAACGAATGTAAATACGATTGTGATTTTTTTCATATCTCTCTGAGTTTTAGGATGATTGATTTGCGACAAAGATAAAAAGAAAATGTGCACAAACAGTCTGTCTTGACACTTTTTGAGATACTTTTGAGAAACATTAGCGATGTTTCTCGATCTTGCAACTCGTTTTTGATGAGGTGGTTAAGACATATTTAAGATTTCAGTGACGCTCGCGACGCACCGAAACACGAGCCGGAGAGGCTGTCGTTGTGCTCGAAGCAGATCCCGAATTGCGGCGACTCGCCTTGACGGTAGCCGTTGTCGAACGAACACGCCGACCTCGCTTGACTGTCGACTTACCCTTCGCAGATGCGTTGTTTTTAGCTATGCTGTCGGCCATAGCCTTTCGTTGCGGATCGCCCCACATACGCTGCTCAAACGTTTGCAGCTCGTCCTCGATTCGCTTTTGCGCTTTTGCCATCGCCGAATCAGTTGGATAGCTCTGCGCCAAAGTCTTTCCGAGCAGATTGTTGGTCTTATAAATCTTGCCGCGATAATGATGAGCGGTGAAGAAATCATCGAGTGTCATCACGACAGCATTGTTGAGACTGCTCGCCATCAACGTGCGATTGACCAAGAACGGAGCCAAATCGGCGTAGCGAATCCAGAATAAGGGGTATTTGGTTGGTGTCGAACCGAAATCGTCTTCGCGCTCCATGATCGGGCAAAGAGCCAATACCTGCGTGTGAAACGTGGCCGAAGCCTGATCGTAAAAGGTGCTCTCCTTGATATAATAGCCTTTTACTTCGCGGGAAGGAATATCACTATTATCTAAGTGAATGCCCTTACCCACACGCTCGTAAAAGATATGATAATTGTCGAGAAAGGCCAAAGGCTTGACACGCGAGCTATCGGCGAAAACTTCATTGCCATCCAATCGGTATTCGTAAGCAGGCACATTGCCGCTCAACACCAGCTTGAAAAGATAGCAAAAGAGATTCATCTGCCCACCCACCGGCTCCACAGGATAATATAATCCGGCGTTTGGCTCATCATCAAGACGGATTTCTCGATAGATGTCTCGCCGCCAAACCACATCCTCAGGCATTGTTTCGGCCACGGGAAAAGAGATTTGCGCACGCGTGGTGAGTCGCTCATTGCGCTGCTTCCGAGCTGTTTGCTGCTCGCGTTGACGGGCTTCGGGCTGGGCCGACAGGGCCTGAACAAGACTTGTGATCAATACAATGACGATGAATCTTTTCATTTTTCTCTTTACTTTATGAATCTTATTTGACAATCACTTCCATCGAAGCGGGCAGCCGCCGCGTGATTCCGTCGGGACCGACAGCGGTGATATGCGAGATATAGAAGCGTCGGCCACGGGCAAGTCGGCGTAAAGCGTCGCGCTGGCGATCTGAAAACAGTGCACCGTTGGATGTCATCGGCACGGCATTACCCATATTATCGAAGAAGACCGACTCAAAACCGGTTACCCGAAAATCGATATCGAGGATGCCGTCATCGATGGCTGCCTTGATACCTTGTGCTCCCACGAGCGCGCCTTTATATAATGCACCGCCCCGGAAACGATCAGTACCGATCTGGATATAAGCTGTCGGATCAGGCAACTTGCGTACATGAAACGTGAATCGGCCCACTTCGCGCGACCGATTATCCTGAGTGGAAAGTACGGTGATTGTTACGTCGCGCCCAATAACCGTTGGATGCACGACGAAATGACCTTTCCCAGCTTCCCGAAAGGCGCTTCCTGCAACGCGAATAGACACATTTGAGAGCGGCACTCCGGGTATGCTGACGCTTAACGGATTATCAAAGCCTGCGTAAAGAACGTTCATCAAGTCGGCAGAAACCGTTGCACTCGGGGCCACGACAGTGTATTTCTGCACAAATGGACGACGAATGAACCCGCCATTGGGCGTCTGCATGGCAATGACTCCGCCAAAACTGTGCTCGCCGATGCCGCTCGTCGCGAAACGATAAAGGCCACCCGGCAAATTCATTCGGCGTCCGCCAATATAGATTTCAGGCTGACGCGTGGTATCGACAGCCGCCATCACGATGCGTGCAGCAAATTGATCGCCGCTCACCACAGTGCGAGATTCGGGAATGACAAACGCTTGCAACTTATTGACTCGAATGTCTTTGATGTCTATTTCAGTTGCCAATGTGTGCAACACTTCGCCTTCGGCATAACGAATATCGCTTTGCAACTTGCTGAGTAACGTCACAGCGGCAGCCACAGGCATATCTTCAAACATATATTCCTGCCAGTTTCGCCCCATCGTATGCGCTTTTCGAGGTAACCGTGTAGTGAGATTCTCGGCGATGATCACCTTTTGTTGCGGGTCGGTCAACATCGAAAGGATATGCTTCCGATAAGCATTGATGGCCTGAAAAAGGCGTTTCCCCTGTCCCGTTCCCGGTGCAAGCATCACTCGATTAGCTGCTTCGAGGTCGTCTTTATTGCGGATATTCAAGACGTCGGCATCCTTTCCGTCGGCTTCGCGCACGATTTCCTCTTTCAGACTTTGTACAAAATCGAAAAGCGAATCACTCATTTCACGCACCTGTGTGGCCTTGGCAAACCAGGCTTTGACCTTTTCGGGATTGGCTTTCAACTGAGACTCGAAATCGCCATAGATAGCTTTGTTCTCACGCGTGGCATTCGCCGTGGTACGATTGAGGCTGTCCTCGACGATCGAAAAACCGTTGAGCACCTCCGTGGAGACGTTCAATGCCAGCATTGCCATCAGTACGACGTACATCAGGTTGATCATTTTCTGACGAGGAGAAATCGGTCTTTTCTTGATTGCCATGAGTTGTTGACTGTTGAGTCGGCGGTCACATGCAGATGCATCCGTCACATTAAGGATTATGAGAAGTCGCTGCCCGCATATTGACGGTCATCGCTTCGATCATTCGATGATAGATACTGTTGAGCTGTTCGATATGCTCTGCCATTTTCTTACTCTGTTCGTTGATGCGATCAATAGTGCCGATCTGCTGGCTGGCACCTTTGAGTTGCATCTCATAAACCTTACAAATGCCCGTTAAAGTACGGTTAAGATTGTCCATTTCCTCACTGTCGCGGGTGAGACGAGCACTCTGTTCGCTCACTTTCGACAGCATTTCGGTAAGCCGTTGCAATTCTGCAACATAATTGGCCGTGGCTTCGACCAATTCAGGCGAGGTTTCTTGCTGTTGCGAAAGACATCTTTCGGTAGCCTGACTCATGATCTTTTGCGAGGCAGGAAAGGCTTTTTCGTCTACTGCTTCACTCCCTTTCAGATATTCATCCGTGACGTGTACGGGAATATCTCGGCCGTCTGCAGTCTTATCAAAAGGCCTATCGAAAGCCGAAATAAAGAACACACACACCTCCGTTCCCATCCCAATGAAGAGCATCAGATCAGCTCCGGGCAAATGAGTGAGCTTAAATAAGGTACCAAGAATCACTATCGAGGCCCCCCAACTATATGCATAGTTGAGGAAAGTCTGCCCCGGCACGCTATCCATCCACTTTTGCAGCCGATAGATGACATTGATTTTGCTGTATGAACTCATTTCTTTCCCTTTTTCGGTTTAATGCTAACGGTATTCGCCAAGCTGCGAACACAACGGAATCCGATGTACGAACGCGGCTGATTTTGATATTCCCACGAGCGCCACGCACTGCGAATGAAGGTTTCAGGATCTTTCCACGACCCTCCGCGAACACTCTTTTTCTTCAATCGATAAGGATCTTCCTTAGCAGCATTATAAGTCAATTGCGGGTTCAAATCATTCATTGCGTCTACGCCCGAGGCCGTATAGACCGTGCTGGTCCATTCTGCCACGTTGCCGGCCATATCATACAGTCCGTTGCTGTTGGATGAATAGACTCCCACTTTACTCGTAATCAGATTTCCGTCTTTGGTATAATTGCCTCTGTCGGGTTTGAAATTGGCATAGAAACAGCCGTCGCCGGTCTTCACATCTTGTATCTCCCACGGAAACTCTTTGCCTTCTTTGCCTCGCGCGGCATACTCCCATTCTGCCTCAGTAGGCAACCGATAGCGCTGCACATAGCGTGCTTCGGGTCCTAATCCCTTTAAAAGGAACTCCGTTCTCCACGCACAAAAGGCATTGGCTTGCTCCCAAGTAACGCCCACAACGGGGTAATCGTTATAGGCAGGGTTACTGAAATAGTTGCGCAAATAAATCTCATTGTCCGAGTTTTTGAAATCATTCACCCAGCAAGTCGTGTCGGGATAGACGTTCACGATATAAGTATTGAGGAAGTCCCACGGCCCGGTGAGTGGCCGATCGATGGTTTCCGAGACAATCCGACCATCTTCATCGACATACGCCGTGTCCTTAGATATCATCACCACTTCATCGGGATTCACCGCGATGTCCGTGTTCAGATTGCGTTCTTCGGGCCGAATCCGATTGCGACGAAGCGCAGCAGAGGCATAATCATATATCTCATAGCGGAAATTTAATTGCCGATAGTCCAACAACTTCTCGCCGGTTACAGGATTAGTCTCATACATACTGTCAAAGGCTCGCTGTTCGTCTTCATTCGGTTTACGCGGCAACGGCTTTTTCCAATTCACCCGCGGAGGCACAGGATTACCCTCCCGATCTTCCGTAATCATATAAGTCTCGTCGCCGCCATACGCCGGATCGGCTAAGCGAGTACGTAAAATGCTGTCGCGTACCCACATGACGAACTGCTTATACTTGGCATTCGTCACCTCGGTTTCATCCATCCAAAAGCCGTCTACCGACACATCTTTCTGTGAAAGATCGTTACCCCATAGACTGTCTTGCGTTTCCAGTCCCATCCGAAGATACCCGCGATTGATCCGAATCATTCCATACGGCGTGGGTTCGGGCATCACCCGACCGCTCACTCCTACCACTTCGCCACCTCGCGAAGCCGAAGACGAGGCCCGCGAACCGAAACACCCCGACAGCAAAAGAGTCAGCGACAGAGCGCCAAGCGTTATCATGCCTTTTATTCTCATCTTTCCTATAATATTCTCACACTTTTATGTTTGTTCTTCGCCTTGTTCGAGAAATCGAGAGGACACTGATACCCCACGAAAAGCTCGTGACTGCCATTGCCGGCAGGAATCGCCGAGGTGTAGAGTTCATAACTATATCCCACCACAACGCCATGAAACTTACCGCCGACAAGGGCTGTTACCGAATTCGTCGGACTACACCCGACTCCTCCATAAAACATCTTCTTCTCGCGTTGATAAACCAGCCGACCCGTCACATCTGCCCGATAAGCCTGCCCATCACCACGAACCAGCAGCGAAGTCTTTATCTTCAAAAACGGATTCCGTAGCCGAATATTATATCCGGCAATCAAATAATACGTCTGCTTGATCCGAATTTCTGCTTTCTCTCCGAGATCCACCTGCGGCCGATTGAGATGTTGCCCCGAAACGCCTACATACCACGTGCCGCGCAGATAATACACACCTGCCCCCAAATCAAGTCCGTTTCCGTTGGCTTTACCACCCGACAAAGCCGGATCTCCACGATCTTCCGCATCAGCTTTCGAGGCATCCAAATCCTCATTCAGCAGTCCCACCTGCACACCGAAACTCACCGTTCCTCCGCCCCAAGGCCGCTTATAGCCATATTGCAGTGCCATCCGGCGATGCGTATAGACTCCAATCTTCTCATCCACAAACTGCAAGCCCGCTCCATGCGCCCCTTTGGCGAGGGGCAACGGAGCATCTCCGGCTAAATAAACCGAGCGGGGATTATGTCGAACACCAGCAAAGCCGAGCGCATAGACGCCCGTCACATTCAATAGCCCTTGCTTCCCCACAACCGCCGGATTAAACGACGGCTCCATGTCGAAGTAGTGACTGAATGCTGCATCATACTGCGCCCTCGCTCCAACGAGAGCGAGTCCTGACATCATTGCTATGATTCCGATTCGTTTCCACACGTTGACAATAACGATTCGCACCCTCAGTTTATTATACAAAAGACAGATTATTTATCTCCGAGATAAATCAAAGCACTCTGCACCCTTTCACCTGTTCACCCTTTCACCTTTCCATCTTTTTTAAAATCGTTTGAGAAAAAACACAAGCGACGGACAGTTTTCGGCAATTTCTATCCGTCGCTTGCAAGCGAAACGTTGTCTTTCCCTTTTTCTTCATTTCGCTTGTGAGCGAAACGTTGTTTTTCCTATTTTGAAGCTTTCGCTTGCAAGCGAAACGCTATTTTTGGAGTTTTGAACATTTCGCTCACAAGCGACGACCCTTTTTCTGCCATTTCCGCCTGTCGCTTGCAAGCGAAACATCATTTTCCCCTTTTTGGAGCTTTCCCCACATTGGGCCGGCTCATGTTCCCGATCAGCATCGAGACAAAGCTCATATACCTGTGACACACAGCAAGACATAAAAAATGGCTGAACGTTGTCGCAACGTTCAACCATCAAAATAAATTAGAGAGTTATAATATATATTCAGTGTTTTTTCCTCATATCGTTTTTCCTAAGAAAAACCCTGCGTGCGCCAATCAATAACATAGCAAGCGCCTCGCATCACGGCCTCGTCAACAGCCGTCTGTCAATATTCATCCTCGTTGAAGAGGAAGTCTTCTTTTGTGGGATAGTCAGGCCAAATGTCCTCTATACTATCATAGACATCGCCTTCATCCTCGATTTCCTGCAAATTTTCCAATACTTCGAGCGGTGCCCCCGAACGAATCGCATAGTCGATCAATTCGTCTTTCGTTGCAGGCCAGGGTGCATCCTCCAATTTAGAAGCTAATTCAAGTGTCCAATACATATTCTCTCCTATTTTTATTTTATTGTATAATATGCGTGCAAAAATAAGCATTTTTGCGCTATTTCCAAGTACTTTACCACTTTTTTTTCTATCCGACAAACCTTAAAGTTTGTTTCTCGGGCCAGGATAAATAAATAGTCCGAGAGCCGATTCATGTAGCGAAGGATAACGGGGGAAATATCGACAACCTCGCCCAACTTGACAATCCGCCGCTCGGCTCGCCGGCAAACAGTCCGACAGACGTGAGCTAATGCTGCCTCACGACAACCGCCGGGGAGAACAAAACTGTTTTGTGGAGGGATCTGCAACGTGATTCGATCGATCTCATCTTCCAACTTTCGGACATCGCCCTCATCGATAGTCTCGCCTTCACAGTGTCGGCTCCCGGGCGGATCGGCTGCCAAATAGCTGCCGACAACAAACAAATCGCGCTGTAGCTGCTCAACAAACGCCTTCACCTCCGCATCGGCCAGCCAAGCGGCCAGCAAGCCGAGATGAGCATTCAACTCGTCTACCGCACCGCAAGCCTCGATCTGCCAGTCGCATTTCGGCACCCGTCGGCCTCCGATCAAGCTCGTCATACCGTCGTCGCCACCCTTTGTATAAACCTTCATCGTCATCCTTTCAATAATTGATCTTATAGTTTCGCTTGTGCATCTTCAAATCAAAGAACACGATTCCGCAATCTAAGAGGTCAAAGCTCACGCCCGTGCGATCATCATCGACAAGCCGTCGCCAAGCCCGTCGGCTCTCTTTCGTGGCATCGATATCCGTCACCAGCAAAACACTATGTTGCGTTGCCACTGCTGCAAAACGATCAAACAACTCCTCCCAATCCGCCGTCAATGCCATCATCAACACCTGACTGGCAGCGGATTCGGACACCATGCGCCGGGCACAATCCCTGATCACCTCCGTCTTCCGGCATCCGGCCCCGACATACGTTGCATACGTCGCCGCCTCCGGAAGACTCATCCACCAGCGCTTGGGCTGTAAATGGTTGGCCAGTCGCAGACACAGTCGGCACCGCTTCAGCATCGTCTTGTCAGCAATCGGCTCCGCGTCATACAATGCTCCGTAAGCATAATAAGGCCACTTCTCGTTGACGACAAACCGCACAAACCGATAAGCAAACGGAGACTGCACTCCAAACCCGTAGGACCGAGGCCAGCGCAAGATCCGACACCCCGCTCTTATAAGCATATTCATACGACAAAGATACCACAATCCCCGCATCCTACCAAAGACTACCCGCACAAACTTCGCTTCCCCACCGCCTACATCGCGTTCTCCCACGCTCTTCCTTCCCCGTCATCGCCTCGCTCACGCGTCACCTCCCTCACTCTCCCACTCCTGCTCGAGAGGTATGCGGGTTGTCACCCAGCAGTCGTATACTGCTGGCCAACATCTATACGACTTCTCAATAGCTCATTCGGAGGGGCGATGAGGGAAGCCAAAAATTTACATACGGTTAGAAAGAAATTTCTATACGCAAAGAAATTTATTTACATACGGTTAGCGCCAAATTTCTTCCCGTATAGAAATTTGGCGCTAACCGTATGTAATTTTTGGAGTTAATACTTCAAATCTATCATTATACCAAACGTCCGGTTGGTACGACCAAAACTAATACTGTTCGAAACAAATGCCATGCAATAAGCCTGTGCCTCACCATAGCCAGTAAAAATAGGCCTCGTGCTCGACCAATAATAACCATATCGACTCACATGTTGCAACTGCCCACCCGAATAAAAGCCTGCGGCTGGCAGATAAAAATAGTTACCTATCTCGGCTTTCAGCGGCCGGTGCTGGATGATAGACGAGTTCGAGTGGATATATTCAGGTTGTAGAGCATTGATAGCCCGATAATCGATGCCATCTGGGGCTTTTTCATACATCTGAAGATTGGTTTTCCCATTTTCTTGCCCAAGAACCTTCTTCGTCTTCAACCACATGCCGCCTTTATATAGATGGTCCAAGGTAGACCACAGCTCGGTAGCATCCCAGTGCGGCGCGCCTTTCTGCACATACCACAGAATTTGGTTAGCGTGGCGCAGGTGTTAGCTGTATTAGTGGCCCAAGCGTTGCTCCCGGTATTATACCAACGGTCGGGATCAGCCGCTGCACTCTTGGGATTGTCTGTGCTGATAATCGTACTCACCTTTGGTTGGCTTGATTCTTTGCCATACCAGTAGTGTTGCTTGGCATCCCACATGTAGTATTTCGATGTTGTGAAATCTTGCGGATCCAGTAGAGCCGTAATGTCGCAAATCTTGCCCGGTTTGCAGTTTACATCCACATACTTGGTTACCGTTCCCTCAATGGTTCCATTGGGGTTGTCTACCTTATTGCGCAACCAATAGCGAATAGTCAGCTTGTGCGAGCCGGGCGCAATAACCATATACGATGCATTTTTAGCCATATCGGTATTGGCGTTGGTCAACTCAAACCCCGTAGTGCCACCCGTGGACAACTCTATCTTGTTCGAACTATGATCTATCGGTGCTGCCGATAAATTATTGCCTGAAAAATCGTAGTCGCCGGCAATAGCATCTTCGCTAGAAACTTCGATCTTAAACAGTCGGCTCCGCTTTACAAACTTGTTCGACGTACGCGGCAAAAAGCAGAGATAAGCCGAACGATGATCAATGGTGAATCGGAACGCACTGCCTTTACCTTTTCCTGTGCCGATACCACAATCGCCCGACTCACCTAAATGCGTAAAGTCGTTGGGCGTTGCCTGCGTTTGGCTGGTTTGAATCGTCACCTTGTTACCCGCAGAACCATTGATGCCGGTGTAGTGAATAGCACACCCATCTTGGAACGTACCCGTGAGCAAAAACACACCGTGCTTTTTATCTGACGAGAAGGTGCCTGCGGCGCTTTGTTTCCAAGTATTGCCAGCATCTTTCACCCAAATCTTATCACCTGCCGACCAAACAATCTTCGCACCACCACCTTTGCTGTGACTGCCCGGTACAACCATTGTTCGCGTGCTCACTGCATCATCAACAGCCGTAAACGTAACATGCTGTGCTTCGGACCCACTCGTCTTGTCTTTGTTATTGATCTCATCATTTGTGCAAGCAGCTAAGAGTGTTAGCGCTGCCATTGCAAATATTTGTCTTGTTCTTATCATTGTCTTGTTTCTTTCATGATTAATTACTCTATGCAGGATGTAGTATGAACTAAAATTCTTCTTCGTCCTCCTCATCGAACCATCCCCGCTTGGCATCACCGTATGAGCCGCCTGGTTCGAGATCCTTATTGTCTCCGCTGGCCGACGTCAGCAAATATTCTGTCTGAGATAGGCAAACACTTACCTCGGGCTTTACATAACTTTCATGTTTCTTCATTCTTGTCTCTATGTTTTTGGATAAATATTGTACATTATTTTACTCTTGCCTAAGCTGACAAGAAGGTATAAAAAATAGAACAAAGGGAAACCGTGTCGGTCCCTTCGTTTATTGACATTTCGGCACACCCTCGCGCACGCTTAGGATGAGGCGTAAAATGAACTTTATAAGTGAATTGTGTGTGTGTGTGTGTGTGTGTGTGTTAAGACTTTTTCCGAGGTATGCAAACATAACGCGTTAAAAGATGTAACAGAAACAAAGTTTCTTTGCATCGCACTGTTTATATTTGCTCTCACTGTCATACTTATATTATAACTATCAACTAACTACCAACTGCTAAAATCGCGGCAAAGGTATAATAATCTTTTGGGATGACCAAATATCATGGAAAGAAACTTATCAAACTCCCCCACTAAAACTGACAG
>NZ_BAIX01000002.1 GCF_000613405.1 Hoylesella enoeca JCM 12259
CGACAGACGAGGGGCAGGTAAGCGCAACCCAGGCGATTGAATTTAAGGTAGATTTTGCCGACTATAACGCAGAGCAAGAAGTAGGCGTAACACGTGCAAACAAAGAAGTAAAGCTTGAACAACAAATGGTAGACTTGGGTAATGGAATCCTGGCACAATGCACGCTTCAGCGCGATACAACCAAGCAAACCAAGTCGGCAGCAACCCGCGCATTAGCTAACGACACGTATACGATGCTGGCTTACGACGCAAGCACACATGCGTATAAGGGTGACATTACCGGCACAGTAACCGGCGGCGTATTTACTGCTACTTCTGCCAATAAAGATATTATTCTTACGCCAGGTACGTACGACTTTGTGCTCTACAACAGCAAAGTGACCCGCAGCGGCAACAACCTCACAGTGAATCGTGCTGATGCCGACGCTGCACTGATCGGCCGCACACAACAAGTCATCACAGCCACGCCGCACAAACAGAAAGTACCATTCACCATGAAACATGTGGGCGCCAAAGTAAAGATCAAGCTCACAGGATATATGGACATCCCTGCCGTTACTGCAACATTAGCTTCGGTCAATGCGACCGATGTACCAGGTTCCTCCATTTACGATGCAGCCAATGATACATGGACAGCCGGAACTGGAGCAGCTGTATCTGCCAATACCACATATGCTGCTAGTGCTGAACCCAAATATACTTCTGCCACTTACACTTCAACCAGCAACGAAGACTTAGCCTTCATTGCAACCACTGATGTTTCGAAGCTCAAACTAATTTTCAACAGCGGTAGTATTTATCAGCAGAATATGGCTAACGCAGGCCTTACTTTCAAACCTGCTTCAACGTTAAAGTTCGAGCAAAACGGTGCCTACGTGCTCAATGTCAAACTGATGTACCGTTTTCTTTACTTGATGAGCGATGGCACCACCGGATTCATCAGCGAAACCACCTATGGTGGTGGCACTAAAACGCCTATTGCTGTGGTTTTGAGCCGCAGCAAGCATATGGCTATAGCTCTGAAAGATGCTGATGGTGATGATATGTATTGGTGCTCCAGTCCATATTGGGAAACGGAAGCCAACACACATTCGACATTCGTGGACGGGGATGCATCATTAGCTAGTAAAGCAACTAGTGGCTTAGACGAAACATGGAATGCGAGCTACAGTAAGGGGAGTTTTGGTGTTAAGGCAATTAATCCTGCTTTCATCAGCTTTAAAGCTGCTGCCGAATATAATCCAGGTGTGACTTATACGGGTTCACCTGCTTTGAAATGGTATTTACCTTCTGTTAGTGACTTTAAATGGATGTTCTCTAGTCTAGGTTTCGGTGATAAAACAAAGGTAACCCAGCTTCAGACCAGCTATTCTTGGTATGGGAACTTAGCTAATGTCGCCTTTACACAAGTGGGAGGTACTGTAATAACTGGTAAATGGTTCTGGTCAAGTACAGAAGGCAGCTATCACTATGCCTGGCCCATACGTTCAATCACGTCGTATGTAGAGTGGGTCTATATCCAAAAAAAGAATACCTGTCGCGTCCGCCCCTTCGTTAAGTATTAATGTTGGCGGAATGGCATAATTTGCTCATCCACGGACGTAGATTGTCAAAAATTCTGCCAGGCAGGCAATCCACGGTCGTAGATTGCCAAAAATTCTGCCAGGCAGGCAATCCACGGTCGTAGATTGCCAAAAATTCTGCCAAGCGAGCAATCCACGGTTGTAGATTGCCAAAAAATCTGCCAGGCAGGCAATCTACGGTCGTAGATGAGCAAAAATTGATACCAAGCTGCAGAAAATCGGAAAAATTTCGTATTTTTTCATACAAACTTAAATCAACAAAACAAAATGGTAATCAAGTCTATTCAAAAAACGCATCTCCAAAACATGGAGCATTATCAGTTTGCGTCGCGCGTGCTGCAACTCTGCAACGAGGCCAAAGTGGGGAAACTCACGGCGGTGTTGGGTCCGTTGGCAGCCTGCGTGGCCGACGAAGATCGGGTGCTGAACCAGCCGCGCACCGGGGCCGACACCAAGGCGCTGGAAGAGGCCGATCGCAAACGCGACAAATCCTATCAATCATTGCGGTTGCTCGTGGCGTTGCATCTCAACAGCGCCGACAAGGCCGTGTTGGCCGCCGCCGAAGCCGTGGACCGCGTGATGAAGGCCTACCCCGACGTGGCCGCAAGCAACTATGACAAAGAGACGGGCTTGATCAAAAACCTCGTGGCCGACTTGCGCACGGCTGCACTCGCACCACACGTGGCACGACTCCAAGCACAAGGCTACATCAACCTGCTCGATGCCGACAACAAAGCGTTTGACACGCTGTTTCACGCCCGGGTGAAGTCGGGCGCGCCCGCCGGCTCGTTCGACATCAAACCGCTGCGCGCCGCCACCGACAAAGCTCTCAACGCCGTGCTGCGCCGCATCGACGCTCTCGACGAGCTGGAGCCGTCGGCCCCGATCACCGCACTCATCACACAATATAACAACTTGGTGGACAATCGCCGGACACTGTTGGCCGGTCGGGCGGCCACGAACAAAGCCCACGCCGACAAACAGGCCGAAGCCCTCCGCAAAGAACTCGCCCCCCTCATCCGCAAATTTGAGGAAGCCAACGGCATCGCCCCCAACATCCTCACCTTTACCGGCAAAACCAAAGGCACCGGCAAACAGAAAGCCTATGAATTGGCGTACAGCACTGATCCGAAACGGACGATGTGGGTTGTGCGCGAGAAGGATGAGCTGAAAGAAGTGAAAGAGTGAAAAGATGAATTAACCGGGGAAAAGGGTGAGAAGATGGGTGATGGCTGTCTTTTCACCCTTTTGCTATTTGACAGACTGACATCCGCTGAAAATGAAATCTCTTGGTAGTGATTTGGAGTTATCACGGGAAAACGCTATCTTTGCAGAAAACAGACAGCATGCGTAAAGTGAAAGCAAACTTTTGTTGCACTGTTTTTGCAATCGCACAAATAAAAAAGGTAGGAGGCAAAGCAATGAATACAACGGCAATGCATAAGGAGACGGTAAAGATGGGAGTTTCCAGTATCGCTGGCATCAAATTTCTTAAAAATCTTGCCAAACGCATGGGATGGACGTTCGAACATGAACGCCGTACCGGGCTTGACGAGGCGATAGAAGATTTGAAGGCGGGGCGCGTACACAAGGCCAAGAATGTGGACGAACTTTTTCTTTGTGGAAGGCGAATTAAAGGTGAAAAGGTGAAAGAGTGAAAAAGGTGAATTAGACCGGAAAGGGTGAGAAGATGGGTGATGGCTGTCTTTTCACCCTTTTGCTTTGTGGGGGTAGGGGGGGGTGCATCGTGGGTTAATTACAGGCTGAATGATGAAAAACATCCATCTTGATTTATGCGCATTTTCCAACGCTTTTTCGTAACTTTGCAACGCCGTATGCTCGAATCGAATGCGAACGGGGTGCATTTTCGGCAACATTCGGAGGCGATTGGCACACGACTTTTTATAACAACGGGATGAAATTCAACGAGGTAATCGGGCAGAGAGAAGCGCAGAAACAACTGCTGCAAATGGTGAGCGAACAGCGTGTTGCGCATGCCATGCTGTTGTGCGGGCCGTCGGGTTGCGGAAAAATGGCGCTTGCGCTGGCTTTTGCTTCCTATCTGTTGGGCGAAGACGATAGCCTGCCGACACCGCAAAAACGCAACGCCGAAACGATGCTTCACCGTTGGGAGCATCCCGATTTGCATTTTACCTATCCCGTGATTAGGCCCACCGGCACGTCGAGCGAGCACAAGATGGTGAGCGGAGACTTCGCTCGGCAATGGCGCGAGATGTTGATGCAAGGCCCGTATTTCACAATGGACCAATGGCTCGACCGCATGAAAGCAACCAATCAACAAGCATTGATCGGCGCCGGAGAGAGCGACGAACTCACCCGGAAACTGAGTTTGAAGTCGAGTCAGGGTGGATTCAAGATCAGCATCATCTGGTTGCCCGAGCGAATGAACGCCGAATGTGCCAACAAACTGCTCAAATTGTTGGAAGAGCCGCCGCTTCAAACAGTGTTTCTGATGGTTTGCGAAGCGCCGGAAATGTTGCTCGACACCATTCGAAGTCGTACGCAGCGAATCGACATACGCCGAATTGCCGAGGCAGATATTGAAGAGGCTCTTATCCATAGGCGCGGCATCGACGAGGAGTCGGCCCGTCGCATAGCGCGAGAGTCCAACGGCAGTTGGCTCAAAGCCCTCGAAACGTTGGATGCCGGCAATGAAAACCGCCAGTTTCTCGATCTGTTCATCTCGCTGATGCGCCTCTCTTATCAGCGCAATGTGCGTGAATTGAAGAAATGGAGCGAGGCCGTTTCGGGTTTCGGGCGTGAGAAACAGCGTCGTCTGTTGATCTATTTTGCACGGATGATTCGCGAGAATTTCGTTTACAATTTCCGTAACCCTGCTTTGAATTACATGACTGCCGACGAGGAGAATTTTTCTAAACGTTTTGCCCGTTTCATCAATGAGGCCAATGTGACAGAAATTGCCGAGTTGCTGACCAAAACCCAACGAGACATCGGCCAAAATGCAAACGCCAAGATCGTGTTCTTTGATCTGGCACTGAAAATGATCGTACTGATAATGAGAAAATAACGACTTATGAAATATGAAGATTTGAATTACAAGATATGCAATGATTGCGACCGCGGACTTTGTCACAGTGCCTGCGGGCGACAAGATCGCCAACTCAACACGTATGACTGGTTGGCTGATGTTCCGGGCAATCTTTACAGCACCGATTTGGTGGAAGTTCAGTTTAAGAACACGCGCAAAGGATATTACCACAACGTGAATAATCTCGAGCTGCATAAGGGTGACACCGTTGCCGTGGAAGCCAATCCGGGACATGACATCGGTGTGGTGACACTCACGGGGCGCCTTGTCAAGCTGCAAATTAAGAAAGCAAACCTGAAATCTTCGGATGAGATCCGACGCATCTATCGCCTTGCCAAACAGGTGGATATCGATAAATACAAAGAAGCTAAAAGCCGCGAACACGGCACGATGATTCAGAGTAGGCAGATCGCTAAGGATCTCGGGCTGCAAATGAAGATCGGAGACGTGGAGTATCAAGGCGATGGCAACAAGGCGATTTTCTATTACATCGCCGACGACCGTGTGGATTTCCGGCAGCTGATCAAGATTTTGGCCGAGACGTTTCACATCCGCATCGAAATGAAACAGATTGGCGCGCGGCAGGAAGCAGGTCGCATCGGTGGTACAGGTCCATGCGGACGCGAACTTTGTTGTGCCACTTGGATGAAGAATTTTTCCAGTGTCAGCACCACTGCTGCACGTTATCAAGACATTTCACTCAATCCCCAGAAGCTGGCAGGCATGTGTGCCAAGCTGAAATGTTGTCTTAACTACGAGGTTGACAGTTATGTGGAGGCAAGCAGAAAACTGCCCGGCAAGGATGTTATCCTGCAAACACAAGACAGTGATTATTATTATTTCAAAGCAGATATTCTATCGGGACAGGTGACATATTCTACTGACAAGAATCTCGCTGCCAATCTCGAAACGATCTCGGCAGAACGTGCCCATGAGATTATCGAACTCAATCGGCAGAGCGAAAAGCCGTTGACACTCTTGGCAGACGGCAAACAGAAGGTCTCGAAAAAACCTGTCGATCTGCTGGCTAACGCAGATATCAGTCGCTTCGACAAGTCGAAACAATACAGAAAGAAAGACAACGGCCCGCGAAATAAGCGTAGATCGGAAGGCGAAAGACCGTTAAACGGAGAGCGAAAAGCCGTTGATCGTAAGCCAACTAACCGTTACCGGGAAAACGGCAAACAAGCGGCTGAAAACAAACAGGCTGGATCGGGCAGACAAGTGCGATATAATGGTAATCCGAATCGGCATAACCATGCTGCAAATCGGAGTCAGAAGTCGGATGCTCAATCGCAAAATGCAGAATGAAACTGATGCGAAAAGCCTTTTTCTCATCATTCCTGACACTCGTTCTGCTGTTCGGTGCATGCGGTAACAAGGTGTATGACCGCTTTTGTCATACGCCTCTCGAAGGTTGGGAGAAAAACGACACGCTCTCATTTGCCGTACCTAAGATTGCGAATACAGGACTTTACGGCATTGATTTATCCCTAATCACCAGCGCATCTTACCCTTTTCAAGGTCTGACACTCATCGTCGAGCAACATATTCTGCCCTCAAAACGCACTGAAATAGATACGCTCAGCTGTGTGCTCTTCGATCAAAACGGTCGGTCGAAAGGTCGGGGTATCAGCCGTTATCAATACGAATTTCACGTCAACGACCATCATCTGTCTTCTGACGACAGCCTTTTCGTCACCGTGAGGCATGATATGAAACGTGAGATTTTGCCCGGTATCAGCGATATCGGAATTCAAATCAGAAAGCGGTAGGTCATCTTCGGATCATTCCCCGACTGGCATCGATCCGAAGAAAAATAAACAATAGGAGCGTGAATCCCCATAAAGAGGAACCTCCGTAACTGAAAAACGGCAAGGGAATACCGATCACCGGTGTGAGTCCGAGCACCATCCCCACATTGATAAACACATGGAATAAGAAAATACTCAACACGCAATAGCCGTACACCCGACCGAATGTGAAAGGCTGGCGTTCGGCTAATTTGATGAGTCTTAGGATCAAAGCGAGGAACAGCAACAAGACGGTTGCCGATCCGATAAAGCCTTCTTCTTCGCCCACGGTACAGAAAATGAAATCAGTGTCTTGCTCGGGTACAAACTTTAATTTGGTTTGTGTACCATTGAGAAATCCCTTTCCTTTCAGTCCGCCAGAGCCAATGGCAATCTCACTTTGATGCACATTATAACCGGCTCCGGTCAAATCTTCTTCTAACCCGAGCAAAACATTGATACGAACACGCTGATGCGGTTCCATCACTTCATTGAGAACGTAGTCGGCCGAATAGAAAAATGCAATGGAACTGATGGTAAACAGTGCGATATAAAAATAGGAAGTCAGGCGCGAACTGATTCCCTGATAGATGAAATAAATGATCAGTGCAACAGCGATAGAAAGTTGAACCCACATGATGTCGAATGGAATGACATACTCGGAAAACAACAGAAAAATTAGGGTTATGCCTATTGATAAAGCCGCTAATCGCAAAGCGCGTTTCTTGTCATCGCAATACACATAGACCATTGCCGTAGAAAAGATTTGCACCAATAGCAGAACGATAAATTTTCCGATAGAAGTGGGGGTGTCCCAAAGCAAAACCTGCTCGTATTTGATGCCTGTCACGAAATAAATGATCATGGCAACGCCTGTGAAGAGAATGCTTCCGGGCATTCCTTCACGATAAAACATCAGGAAAAAAGCCAAATAAACAAGTGCAGAACCTGTCTCTTTTTGCGCCACAATAAACAGCATCGGAAGCATCACGACACCGCATGCAGCTGCAAAATGCTTCCATCGGTGGATGTTGAAACCGTAAGTGCTCATCAGTTTGGCTATTGCCAAACCTGTGGCAAACTTAGCAAATTCGGCGGGTTGCAGCCGAAGCGGTCCTAAAACAAGCCACGAACGCGAGCCTTTAATCTCATGCGGATTGAAGATTGTAGCGAAAAGCAACAGCAAAAATATAGCATAAATGACATAGGCAAAGGTGTCATAAAATCTGTCGTCAAGCATCAGCAAGATGAATCCTAAGCAAATGGAAGTGCCGATCCATACGATCTGCATGCCCGATCGAGCACCGAGACTGAATATTTCGGTATCACCATACGTGTAACTGGCACCGCAAACACTCACCCATCCAAATATAAGCAACGCTAAGTAAATGCCGATCGTCCACCAGTCGAGCGATGCAAGCACGCTGGATTGTTTATCTGTTCCTCGCTCCATAAGCTATTCTACGTCGTTGAAACTCTGCCGCCCGTTTCTCAGAAACATCAGAGAGTTTTCCTTTTATATATTGTTCCATCATCAAGGAGCCGATGGGTACGCCATAATCGGCACCGAAGCCGCCATTTTCCACATAAACAGCAATGGCAATCCGAGGCTTTTCCATCGGTGCAAACCCCATAAAAACAGAGTGATCTTGCCCTCGATTCTGTGCTGTTCCGGTCTTTCCACAAACGAGATAATCAGCTCGATTAGCTTCCCTACATGTTCCTTTTACGACTGATGAACGCATTCCTGCCACAATATAATCATAAGCTCGACGACTGGCACGCGTGTAATGGCGACGTGTGAAAGCCGTGTCTAATGGCTCTCCTTGCACCTTTCGGACTACGTGAGGAGTGTAATAATAACCTCGATTGGCGATAGTCGCACCAAGATTAGCAATCTGCAACGGTGTGAGATTCACTTCTCCCTGGCCTATTGCAATACTAATGATTGTCAAACCATTCCAATATCCACGATAAGCTTTATCATAGAACGTGGCGTTGGGTATTAAACCGCGTTTCTCTCCGGGCAAATCGATACCGATTTTATACCCGAATCCCATGCTCACCATATAGTCGCGCCAAGTGTTCATAGCTGTTTCAACATCCTTATATTTACGTCGGTTGGCCATCATATAATATAGTCCCCAACAGAAATAAGCGTTGCACGACGTGCTGATTGCTGAAACCAAATTGAGTGGAGAGGCATGACCGTGACATCCCACATGCAAACCGCGATAATAAAAGCCATGATGACAAGGGAACATCGTATGTGGAGTAATGATGCCTTCGGTCATATAAGTAAGTCCCTGAGATGTTTTAAAAGTCGAACCTGGTGGATATTGTCCCATGATCGAGCGGTTGAGCAGTGGCTTCCAAACATTGCGTGCCAAGGCGAGATGATTCTTTCCACGCTGGTGTCCCACCATAATTCGAGGATCGTAAGTGGGTGATGAAACCATACACAACACTTCACCCGTGGATGGTTCGATTGCAACAATACTGCCGATCTTGCCTTTCATCAAACGCTCTCCAAGTGCTTGCAGCTTGATATCGAGGCTCAATGTAAGGTTTTTACCAGCAACCGGGCGATGATCAAACCGCCCATTCTGATAGCTCCCTTGTATTCTTCCATGGGCATCGCGCAAGAGTATCTGCACGCCTTTCTCTCCTCTGAGTTCCTTTTCATAAGAACGCTCGATGCCGAGTTTACCGATATAGTCGCCCATTTGATAATAATCGTCGTCTTCTATATCGCTTGTCGAAACTTCAGCGACATCTCCCAAGACGTGTGCTGCATAAGGATATTGATACTGGCGCACGCTGCGCTTCTGCACATAAAAGCCCGGAAAACGAAACATCTTCTCTCGAAAGACACTGAAAACCTTGTCAGGAAGCTGACTCATAAATAATTGTTGGGTGAAACGAGAGTATCCTGGATTCTTCGATCGATCCTTAATTTCATCCATTCTTTTGATAAAGAAATCTTTGGCTATCCCCAAAGCATTACAGAATTCAGCTGTATCAAGCCGGCCGCTTTCTTCATTCATCACCACCATAATATCATAAGCAGGTTGATTGTAAACCAATAACTTACCGCCTCGATCAGTGATAATACCACGTGAGGGATATTCAATTTTTTTTTGAAACGCATTACTGTCGGCATTCTTCTTATAATCGTCGCTCATCAATTGCAGTGTAAAGAGCCGCACAATATAGATGACTATGATTACCACAGCCACTCCACCGATTATCAAACGACGATTTCCAAGATTGTAATCCCTCATGAATTGCTTTTTCTCATATTCTCAATCACCAAGATTAAAATCACAGTGAGAACCGTACTTCCACCCACAGCCTCTGCCCACTGCTGCCAATTAAAGAAATTGAATGTTTCTAACGTGAAGAATAATAGGCAATAAGTCAAGACCAAAAGAATGGTGTAATACACGAATTTAGCCGTACCCAGCGAATTTATTGTTGGTTCTAAATCCTCCGGACTGTCACGAGGAATAAAGAGCATCAATAAATAAGGCTGAATGAGTCCTATCAAAGTCATGGACACAGCACTCACACCGGGCGTGTTAGAAAATACATCTACGAAGAGTCCCATCATGAAACTCCATACTAAAATACCGGAACGAGGATAGTTACGACAGAACAATACCACGATGTAAACAGCAAGCAAAGGAGTTGCAAAATTAAAAAGATGGATGTGATTTAACACCAATGCCTGTGCCAACAAGAGAAAGCCAAATCCTAATAGTCGTTTAATTAAATTCGAATCCATTGCCGTTCTCGTTGTCATTACCTGTTTGTAAGCGAATCTTGTGCTGTTCTCAACAATTGCATACGCTCTTCCATCGGTGTATTATCAATCACACACACATCGCGAAGATTACCAAAATCGGTTGCCAATTGCACCTTTAAGCGATACGATAAACCATCAGTCGAATTATAAACATGCTTGATTGTTCCGACCAAAACACCTGGTGGAAAGATCGAAGAATAACCACTGGTAACCACTTTTTCATACAGTTTGAAGTGTGCATGCCGTGGAATATCGTCAACATAAGCCATATCGGTTGCACCACCAGTCCAATGCAATACGCCAAAATAGCCACGTCCTTGAATAGAACAACCAATATTCGACCGTGAATTCAATACTGGAATTACAATGGAATAGTGTGATGAAACTATATAAACAATACCTACGATGCCATTCCCGCAAGCTACTCCCATATCTTTATGCACCCCATCGGCCGATCCTTTATCAATAGTCATGAGATTATCGATCTTATTGACAGTGTTGCTAACCACCTTAGCGGGAATCAGTCGATATTGTTTGAGTTCAGATAGTTGGTTTGAGGATATTGTAGCACTGTCTCTTCCTGTTTTTGCAAGGGTATCCGAGAGTATCCGCACTTGTTGTTCGAGATACAAATTACGCTGAGTCAGCGTCTCATTCATCTTACTCAACGAGAAAAAAGACGCCATCTCGGAACTCCATTTATAACATTGACCGCTCACAGCATTGGCTGAAGAAAACCACACACTGCTCTGATAGTTGTTATATTGGAATAACAACACCAGACCAATCACTTCGAGGATGACGAAAACGAACCAATGATTGTACTTTGCAAGAAACTCCAAGAGATTCCGCATAGCCCTATCTCATCAGGAACGAGAAGCGATCTACGTTTTTCAAAGCTATACCGGCACCTTTTGCCACACTGTGCAACGGATCTTCGGCGATATGGAATGGAATATTGATTTTATCCTGCAAACGACGGTCCAAGCCACGAAGCAAAGCTCCGCCACCGCTAAGATAGATGCCATTCTTCACAATGTCGGCGTAAAGTTCAGGCGGTGTATTCTCCAAAGCAGATAAAACAGCATTCTCTATCTTAGCAACTGTCTTGTCAAGACAATGTGCGATCTCTTGATAACAAACCGGAACTTCCATCGGAAGAGCAGTATACGATTCGGTCCATGCACGATGTAATCCTCGGGAGCCTCTTCTCCAAGATCGGTTAAGGCCGAACCTACATGTATTTTAATACGTTCTGCCATTCGTTCGCTCACTTTCACATTGTGCTGACGGCTCATATACTCCTGAATATCAGACGTAAGATCATCGCCAGCAACACGAATCGAATTATTGGAAACGATTCCGCCCAAAGAAATCACAGCAATCTCGGTACTTCCACCACCGATATCTACAATCATATTACCCTCCGGAGCCTCGACATCAATGCCGATGCCAATAGCTGCGGCCATAGGTTCGAAGATCAGATAAACATCGCGACCGTCGGCGTGTTCGGCTGAATCGCGCACAGCACGAAGTTCAACCTCAGTACTCCCGGACGGTACTCCGATAACCATTCGCAGCGACGGAGAGAACAAACGACTGCCCGTGTGTACCATTCTGATTAATCCGCGCATCATTTGTTCGCACGCCGTGAAGTCAGCAATCACACCATCACGTAATGGACGGATTGTACGGATGCTGTCATGTGTCTTTTCATACATCATCTTTGCTTTCTCTCCGACGGCAATCATCTTGTCCGTGCGGCGATCAAGAGCAACGACCGACGGTTCATCCACAACGATTTTATCATCGCTGATGATAATGGTATTGGCCGTTCCAAGGTCCATTGCAATTTCCTGAACAAACGAAAAAAATCCCATTTCTTAGTTTTTTGAATTATGCGATAAATGATTTCTTATTTGGCAAACCATGCGTGAATGGCCGAATCATAACGACTGCTTACGCCGAAAGCACGTTCTGCCAGCATTTTGCGATCTTCGATGTCGGTCTGTGCACCGTTTTTGTTCAGCAGATTCAGCAACACCGGATATTCGGCTTTGCTCGGAACAATGACCACATCATTGAAGTTCTTAGCACCGGCACGTATCAATGAAATACCGCCGATGTCTATTTTTTCGATGATTTCGGCATCAGATGCACCCTCGGACACGGTTTGTTCAAACGGATATAAGTCCACGATGACCAAGTCAATAGTCGGAATTTCAAACTGTTTCATTTGTTCCGAATCATCGGGACGATCTCGCCGGGCCAGTATTCCACCGAAAATCTTCGGATGCAAAGTCTTCACCCGGCCACCCAAAATTGACGGATAAGAAGTCAAACTCTCAACCGCTTGGCAGTCATAACCCAATGATTCGATGAAATTCTGCGTGCCGCCGGTTGACAAAAAACGTACTCCTTCGGCATTCAATTTAGCGAGTAATTCATCCAACCCATCTTTGTGATAAACCGAAATAAGGGCTGTCTTGATTTGTTTAGTCTCAGACATTCGTTATCGTACTTATATATAATGAGATTGCAAAGTTAAGAAAATCCGTTGATTTCACATGATCTTCGAATTAAAAAAAACATAATAGCAGCTTCCCTCTCTATAAACCGTTAGAGGTTATCAATCAAAAAAAGCGGAAACTCATTCACATGAGCTCCGCTTTTCCATTTTATTTATCAACCATTAAAACAAATTTCAGTCCAGTTGAGCCAGTTTATTGTCAGAGCCAAGCACATCAATGATCTTGTGCTTGTAAAGCTCTGTCATCAGATCGCGTGCCGGGCCACAGTACTTACGCGGATCAAACTCGCCCGGTTTCTCGTTGAACACCTTGCGGACAGCTGCTGTAAAGGCCAGACGAGAGTCTGAGTCGATATTGATTTTGCACACGGCGCTCTTGGAAGCCTTGCGGAGCTGTTCTTCGGGAATACCCACTGCGTCGGGCAACTTACCACCATTCTCATTGATAATCTTCACATATTCCTGTGGAACGGATGAAGAACCGTGGAGCACGATGGGGAATCCGGGCAACTTCTTCATGATCTCATCAAGCACATCGAATGCCAATGGGGGCGGAACCAACAGCCCTGTCTTCGGGTCGCGGGTGCACTGCTCGGGTGTGAACTTATAAGCACCGTGGGATGTTCCGATAGAGATAGCCAGCGAATCAACACCTGTCTTGCTGGTGAAATCGATCACTTCTTCGGGTTTTGTGTAATGAGATACTTCCGAAGCAACCTCGTCTTCAACGCCGGCAAGCACACCTAACTCACCCTCTACGGTCACATCGAATTGGTGCGCATAGTCAACCACTTTCTTGGTCAGGGCTACATTCTCATCGTAAGGCAGTGAAGAACCATCGATCATCACCGAAGAGAAACCGTAATCGATACAACTCTTACAAGTCCCAAACGTATCTCCGTGATCCAAGTGCAGAACGATCTCGGGATGCTTGCAGCCCAACTCTTTTGCGTATTCAACGGCTCCCTGAGCCATATAGCGCAAAAGTGTCTGGTTGGCATAATTCCGAGCACCCTTGGAAACTTGCAAAATAACCGGCGATTTGAGGTCAGAAGAAGCCTTGATAATGGCCTGCAACTGCTCCATATTATTGAAGTTGAATGCCGGAATAGCATAACCGCCGTTGATGGCTCGCTTAAACATCTCACGAGTATTTACCAAGCCTAATGATTTGTAATCTACCATAATTTATTATTTAATTTGAAAACCTGAATCTAATCACGTGCAAAAGTAATACAATAATTTGTTAACGCAAAGCGATAACTAAGTTTTTAATGCCCTGGTGAGGTTAAAATTCTTAACAGTGCAGCGTTTGTCAACCGGAGTTTACACTCTCCTGGCTTTCATTGCTTTATCTTTTCTTTTGCAGCCGAATGGCATACGCCAAAACAACCACATATCCGATAAAAGGCAACAGGAATGGAACGACCATTCCGAAGCTGTCGGCCGCATATCCCATCAGCAAGAAACCACAGCCGCCAATGGGTGTCATCATCAGCAACGAAGACGCACTCTTGGTGAGATTCCCTAATCCAGATAAAGCCAAAGAGAATATTGTAGGAAACATGATGGCCTCGAATAAATAATTGCCGATCAATGACACCATTGAGATGGGTCCCCAATCGGCCAGCACCAGACCAATACACGCCACGCTGCCAACGGCACAACCAAGCAAGACCCGACGTGCATCGACACGCCGCATAATCCAACTACCCACGAATCTCCCCACCATGAAGAAGCCCAAAGCTATCGTCAGCACCACCGAAGCGGTGTTGTCGTTCATCCAACCTTGCCCTGTCACAAAGTTAATAAAATAGCTGTTGATAGATATTTCGGCCACTTCATAGGCCAACAACGACAGTAAACCGAAAACAAACAGCCTTTGATGCCACAACCGAGCAAAGTTTCCGCCACAGCTATTAGCCGTTTTGTCTGTAATAAAATGGGGTATTTCGGGTAGTTTTACGCGTGAAAAAGCCAGTGCGATAACCAACACCAGCACGCCCAAAATGGTGTAAGGGACGGCCACATCATTGTTTGTTTCCGTTTGCCGAAAGAAGAATTGCCCCACGGCAAACGTGGCAAAGAGGCTTCCCAAACCGTTGAACGACTGCGAGAGATTGAGTCTGCTGGTGGCTGTGGCCCTATCACCCAGCTCCGTCACATAGGGATTGGCAGCTGTTTCGAGAAAAGTGAGTCCGCAACCAATGATAAACAATGCTCCGAGAAAGGCGTGAAACGTGCCGATTTTGGCACCGGGAATAAAGAGCAAGGCGCCTATTCCGAACAGCAATAGCCCCAAAACGACACCGCGTCGATAACCGAATCGATTGATAAACAGCCCTGCCGGAATAGCCATCAGGAAATATCCCAGATAGGTTGTGACCTGAATCAGTGCCGATTGGGCGATGGTGATGTGGAGCTCGTTTTGCAAATGCTTGTTCAACACATCGAGAATCGCCCGCGCGAAGCCCCATAAGAAGAACAACATCGTGACCAAAACAAACGGCACCACATATCGCTTGTCAGTCAAAGCAGGTTTTGAAGTTGGCATCATTGATTGAAGGTAGATGGTTTTTAACGGTCAATAGATATTGAAACAAGGGACGGACACTCTCTGATCCGTCCCTTGTGATCTATTCGGAATTATTCTTTTTCAGGATCAATCACTCGCCAAACGAGTGAAGCCATAGCTCCGCCGACAAACGGACCGACGATAAATATCCACAGATTAGTCAATGCCGATCCGCCCTGAAACAGCGCTGGACCGAACGAACGAGCCGGATTCACCGAGGTTCCGGTATAGCGAATGCAGACGAGATGCACTAAAATCAGCGACAAGCCGATAGCCAACCCGGCGAAATTATTGGTTGCGCCATTGGTTTTGGCAGTCGTTCCGAGCACCACCAAGACAAAGACACAGGTGAAAAAGATCTCTGCCAATAGACCACCCAACACCGAAACACCATCCTGCAAATTGTTGGCACCGGTGCCACTGAGCTCTGAATTGGCTGTCAACAACCACAAAACACTGGCGCCAAGCACAGCTCCAATCACCTGAAACAACATATACATACCGGCATCTTTGGCACTCATGCGTCCGCAGAGAAAAACACCCAATGTGATGGCGGGATTAATGTGGCATCCCGAAATACCGCCAATCGTGTAGGCCATAGCCACTACCGACAGGCCGAAAGCCATTGCCGTACCGATCACTGTGCCTGCATTGGCCACATCGACACAGTTGGAAGAACAATTCAAGCTGACAGCTACGCCGCAACCCATTAAGACCAGTACCATCGTACCGATCATTTCTGCTAAATACTTTTTCATACTCTCTTATTATTAATTAAAAAAAATCGCGCGACCGATCATTTACCGATCCCCAAACCAGAATTCAGAAGGGATTCGGATAGACGCTATACACATATACTCCTCTCTAATATGTTGTTTGCACGGCTGCAAAGATAATTTAAGTTTTTTAATATTCCAAATTTATTGGGCGGCAAATCGTCTTTCAGTGTTTGCTTTCCAATCTTTTGAAACACAAATAGTAGCCTTTCAACTAAGCGTTAATCGCACGCCGATTAATCATTATTTGTCGTGCAACTGACGCTTAATCGGCACGTGATTAACGGATAGTTGCAACGAGGCGTGTCCCATGTTATTTTTCAAACGCCAAAGAATGGCGTCAAAATTTGGATATAATATGTGGGCGATTATATATTTTTTCGTATTTTTGCGCATCAAAAATATCAGATCATGGCTATCGTAATTGGAATCGATGTGGGGATCAGCACGACCAAAATCGTGGGTATTCGCGAAGACGGAATCGTCGTTTCGCCCATCCGAATCAAGGCAACCGATCCCGTGACGTCACTTTACGGCGCATTCGGGAAGTATCTGCACGACAACAACATTCAGTTAGAAGATGTGGAGCAGGTGATGTTGACAGGAGTGGGCAGCGCATATATCGATTCACCGATTTATGGTCTGCCCACGGGGAAAGCCGAAGAATTCATAGCCGATGGCTTGGGAGCGCGTTATGAGTCGGCGCTCGACAGAATGATAGTTGTGAGTATGGGCACGGGCACCTCGCTTGTTCAATGCGACGGCGACCATATTGAGCACATCGGCGGCATCGGAATCGGCGGCGGCACACTGCAAGGTTTGGCTCGAATCATGCTCAAGACAGACGATATCAACCAGATTTCCATGCTCGCACAAGATGGCGACATCTCACATATCAATGTTTTGATCGGCGACATCAGTGCTCATCCGTTGCCCGGCTTGCCGATGTCGGCCACAGCATCACTGTTTGGAAATGCCAGCAGCGATGCCTCGCGAGAAGACATTGCATTGGGAATCATCTGCATGGTGTTGCAAGCTATCGGTAGCAGTACGATCCTTTCATCGTTGAGGAGTGGCATCCGCGATTTCGTGATGATAGGTAATCTCACTTTACTTCCACAATGTATGGAAGTCTTTCCAGCCATGGAACAACTTTACGGGGTGCATTTCAGTATTCCCAAATATAGCGAATTTTGCACAGCAATAGGTGCTGCGCTCTGCTATATCAATAAAAAAGATTAACGTTTGGGGGAAATAGGTCGACGAGTTGACGAATAAAGGAGTTGACAAATAGACTTGTTGAGTTATCAACTTGTCTATTTGTCAACTTTCATATATCATCCTAAGATGTGCATTTTACCGACAAAGAAGAGCACGGTGTAACCCAATGCCATGCTGATGATGCCTACCACCAAACCGACTTTGAGCATATCATTCTGCTTCACCAAGCCAGTGGAATAGGCGATAGCATTCGGCGGTGTGGAGATCGGCAGACACATGGCGCTGGAAGCAGCCAAAGCAATACCGATAATGATGGTTGATGTTCCGCCGATAGCACTCAATCGATCACCCATACCCGTACAAACAACGGCCAAGATGGGGACAAGCAAAGCGGCTGTAGCTGTGTTTGAGATGAAGTTTGACAGAAAATAACAGATCAATCCTGAGATAACCAGAATCACAAGAGGTGACCATTGCCCGAAAGGAATGCTTGCAATGGCGGCGTCTGCAAGTCCCGAACCATTCATTCCGAGGCCGAGTGCAAAACCGCCGGCCACCATCCAGATGACACTCCAATCAATGGATTGCAGATCTTTACCATTGATAACACCCGTGATGGCAAAGACTCCGATGGGGATCAATGCAACATTGTTGGCATCTACACCTGTAAAAATGTCGAGCAACCACATCAAAATGGTGACGATAAATGTACCGGCTACCACCCACATACGCCATCCATGATGCACATTACCCGTTATTTCCAGTTCGATTGTCTTCTTTGAGAAAGGAAATAGCTTTTTAAGTACTATCCAACTGATGACCAGCAACGCGATAGCGAGTGGGAACATGAATGACATCCATTGGCCGAAACTAATGCCGAGATTCAGTCCCTCGGGATTATTCAGTGCCTGCAAGGCAATCGCATTGGGAGGAGTTCCGATGGGAGTAGCCATACCTCCGATATTGGCGGCAATGGGAATAGAGAGTGTCAAGGCGATGCGTCCTTTTCCGTTTGCAGGCAGTGCGGCGAAGACCGGCGTGAGAAAAGTGAGCATCATAGCTGCTGTGGCAGTATTGCTGACAAACATCGAGAAGATACCCGTGATCAACAAGAAGCCCAGTAACACATTCTCACTTTTGTTTCCGAATGGTTTGATCAGATTCTTAGCCAACAACACATCTAATCCTGACTTGGTGGCAGCAATCGCCAAGATAAATCCACCGAGGAAAAGCATAATGACAGGGTTAGCAAATGTGGCCATAATATCTTTGGAGCTGAGTAGTTTTCCAAAGGCAGCACTCTCTTCTCCTTTGAAAACCGATATACTATTATCGGATATGGTGAGGCACATCAAGGTGATGATACCCAATGATGTTGCCCACGAGGGGATTGCTTCGGTCAACCACGAGAGCGTAGCGAATACGAAAACTGCAATTACTCGCTGCTGAATGACGGTGAGTCCGTCGATGCCAAAACATGACTGCGGTAGATTCCACACAATGGCCGTAATGACAGCAATCACGATCAGCTCGATAACCTTCTTACTTTCAACATGGTTGGTCAGTACATTTGATTTTTCTTCTGACATAGTTTTGATTGTTTAGTTAATGGATTCAATAAGCGCAAAGATAGTATTTTTCAGAGAAATGCATACACTTCATTATCAAAAATCTTTATTTTTACGCTTATCGAGCTGTTTTTTTCGTATCTTTGTCGGTGCGATCGGTTCAGAATCAGTGATTAAAAGGGAATCCAGGTGCAAATCCTGAACAGTCCCGCTGCTGTAAGCCGTCCTTTATTGAGTACGAACACACATGCCACTGAGCTTTATCGGGAAGGCGTTCGTGCTCGGACAGCAAAGTCAGAAGACCTGCCATCGTTTATGATTTCCCACGACTCGAGGAAGGAATGGGATAGTACAAACAAATCATTTAATGAGATAAAGGAAAGGAACAGATGCGGTTTGCGTATCATTTTCTGTTCTTAGCGCTGTTGATGGGACTCCCGGTTACGGCCCATCCGACTGATTCGCTGCGTGTACACACACTCGACAGCGTAGAGATTTCGGCTGCCAAGGCGGATCATCCGGTTAAGTCGGCTGTGCCGGTTCAGACATTGAGCCAAGAGAAGATGTTGCACCTGGGCATCCAGGGTATTGCAGATGCATTATTACACATCGCCGGAATCACCGTCAGAGATTATGGCGGGGCCGGCGGAATGAAGACAGTGTCGGTAAGAGGAATCGGCAGCAGACATACGGGAGTGACCTATGACGGCGTGGCTTTGAGCGATTGTCAGACTGGAGAGATAGACCTTTCTCGTTACGCTCTTGACCACGTGTCGAGTCTTTCATTAACGATTGGGGATGGGGATGAGATCTTTATCCCGGCACGCAATGTCACCACTGCTGCTACGGTGAATTTACGGACGATCTCATCTCCTACCAACGATTTCACCACACATCTCAGGGCGCAGATGGCTTGGGGTGCATGGTGCACATTAAACCCGTCTTTTTATATAAGCAAACGGTTCAGCCGGCGATTTGCTTGTGCTGCAACGGCAGAATATACCTACTCGAAGAACGATTACCCTTTTACCCTTTACAATGTAGATTTGGTTACGCGAGAACGCCGAAACAACAGTCGGATGAGTTCGGGACATGCCGAGACAAATCTCGCTTATGATTTCAACGACCGCCATTCGGTCTCCGGCAAGATCTACTATTATGACAATGACAGACAACTGCCGGGCATCGTACATTATTATACCAATGAGAATGACGAGACACTGCGCGAACGCAACACCTTCGTACAGGTGCAATATCGCAGCAGACTGGACGATCGATGGTCGCTGCTGATAACCGGTAAGTTCAATTGGGCTATGTCTGATTATCATAACGGGCAGCCCAGCGGAGGCATTACCAGCGCACAATATTGGCAACGAGAGGCTTATGGTTCGGCAGCCTTACTCTATACGCCAGCTCGGTGGCTGGCCGTCGACTACTCTGCTGATTATGTGTGGCAGAACCTAAGCAGCAGCCTGACCACAGTCAAGACTCCATTCAGACATTCTCTATGGCAGAGCCTATCGACAAAGATCATGCTCGGGCGTTTCACTGCGATAGCACGATTACTCGGCTCCATCTATTTCAATGGAGCCAAAGACGGTGTGCCCAACCATCATGAATACCGGCTGTCACCCTCCATGAGTCTCTCCTATCGCTTGTTTCCGCGTGAAGAACTTTATCTTCGGGCTTTCTGGAAGCACATTTTCCGGGTTCCCACCTTCAACGAACTATATTATTATCACATCGGCAGTGCAGACCTGAAACCTGAAATAGCCGAACAATTCAATCTCGGTGTGACCTATGCCACATCAAACCGACAGTCTCCCTGGCGCGTGCAGTTCACGCTCGACACCTATATAAATAATGTAAAGGATAAGATCATTGCCATCCCGTTCAACATGTTTGTATGGCGCATGATGAATATGGCAAAAGTCCGGGCGTATGGCATAGACCTGACGACAGATGCCAAGCGACGAATTGGCATGCGTCATTCGGCAGGACTCACAGCAAACTACTCCTGGCAACGGGCCGAAAACCGCATCAATCCTGCGTCGGCATATTATAAAAATCAAATCGCCTACACCCCCATCCATTCTTTTTCGATCACACTGACCTGGCAGAATCCATGGGTCAACTGGGCGGTAACGATCGACGGGCAGAGCCAACGGTGGACGACAAGGGAGCATAGCCCGGGAACTGCCATGGCCGGATACACCGAAACAGACGTCAGCGCTTATCGGTCGTTCCCTTTGGGCAGAGGCCTCCTGACAACCAGAGCCGCAGTGATGAATGTCACAGACAAGTCGTATAGCATCGTGGCTCATTATCCGATGCCAGGCCGCTCGTGGCGGATTGCGATAAGATATGAATTTTAATCAACAACAAATATAAACGTATGAAAAAGTATTTAGTTAGTTTCTTATGGCTATTGATAAGCCTATCAGTGATCACGTCTTGTAGCGATGACGACAACAAAGGTGGTCGGGAACCGGTCGAAGTGACCGATGGTGTCTTTATTCTCAATCAGGGTAATTACTTCTCCCAGATCAACGGTTCGCTCGATTATCTCAACTACTCCACCAATCTCATCTCGCGCGACGTCTTCCAGCGGGCTAACGGCCGTTCCTTAGGCGGCACGCCCAATGATATCGTCGTTGTCGATGGAAAGCTGTATATAGCAGCAGCCGATGAAAATCGGGTGGAGGTCTTAGACGTGAAGACACTGAAAGCAGCCGCCCCCATAACCATCAAGACACCGCGTGCACTGGCCACCGACGGCCGTTTCGTCTATGTAACGAGCTATGCCGGTACGGTTTCCAAGATCGACGTATCGACCGGCAAGATCGTTGCCACATCAGTGAAGATCGGAGCTAATCTCGAAGGCATTACGGTATTGAACGGCAAACTGTATGTATGCAATGCCTATAACCCCGATTATACATACAACACCAATGTCGTCAAGCTCAGCGCATCAGACTTGTCTAAACAAGGAAACATCACCGTTGCAGCCAATCCGAACCGCATCCTGAACGACGGAACTAACGTCTATGTCATCAGTTGGGGTAATTATATGGATGTGTCACCCTGTTTGCAGAAGATCGATCCAGCCGACAAGGTGACGAAATTGACCGACGGAGCCACTTACATGGCTTACCATCAGGGGAAGATCTATCTCGTGAACCATGTTTATTCCAAACCCGATTACACGGTCTATGACTTGGCTACGTCGACGGTCGCAACCTTTATCGAAGGAAAAGAGCTATTCCAACCTTACGCCATAGCCGTAGATCCCGTGACGGGAAAGGTGTTCATCACATCTTACAGCAAAGATTCCGACACGGGAAAGGTCAGCTACACCACCGACGGCTATATCGCGGAATATGATTCCACGGGCGCCTTTCTCGGCAAGTTCTCGGTCGGCGTAGGTCCCGGCTCCCTGGTTTTTGCATCTCACCGGGAATAATAGATGCACCTAAGACTCTGTTTGATTCTATGGGCAGCGGTGGCGCTGTCATCGTGCGGCAGTCGGAACAGCAACCGACGGCACGATGACGGCGACACTCTTCGCTTTGCCTATGCTTCTCAGATCACGGCTGTCAGGCATCGAGACTATACGGTCGTCACATTAAAGAATCCTTGGCGACCGGGTCGAGTGCTGCACACCTATATTTTGGTTGATCGAAAAGATGCTGCGCGCGTGGGCCGACTTCCCGTAGGAACTGTGGTTTATACACCTTTGCGCAGCAGTGTGGTATTTACCACGGCACACTGCCGGCTATTGGAATATCTGCACACAGACGATGCCATCACCGGAGTTTGCGATTTGAAATACATCCTCATACCCCGGATTCAGCAACGGGTGAAGCAGGAACAGTCGCCGACTGCGGCGAGGCAATGGCACCGTCTATCGAGAAAATCATCGATTTGCATCCGCAGGCATTGCTGGTTTCTCCTTTCGAGAATAGCGGCGGATTCGGAAAGTTGGATAAGCTCGGTATTCCCATCATCGAATGTGCCGATTACATGGAGACATCGGCCTTGGGGCGGGCCGAGTGGATGAAGTTTTACGGTCTGCTTTACGGATGTGAGCAGCGGGCCGACTCGTTGTTTGCCGCCGTGGAGCACCATTATAATCGTTTGAAAACATCGGCAGAGAAGATGCCGCCAGGCCAATCGGTGTTGCTCGACCGCAAGACAGGGAGCGTGTGGTACTGTCCTGGTGGACAGAGTACCATTGGCAGAATGCTCGCCGATGCCCATGCCCGTTACGCCTTCGCATCCGACTTGCATAGCGGATCGCTAGCATTGCCGTTTGAGACCGTGCTCGACAAAGCCGGCGATGCTGACGTTTGGCTCATCAAGACATTCGGCGAGAAGATGTCGGCGCGAGCGGATCTGCTGGCCGAGTTTCCCGGATACGGTGCGCTGAAAGCCTTTAAGACGGGCCGGATCTTCATCTGCAACACCGCCGAGTACCCCTATTTCGAAGAGACACCATTCCGTCCCGACTACTTGCTCGCAGAGCTGATCGACATCCTCCACCCCAATGCTTCTCGCCCTCGCCTCCCATCCCACCACTACTTCTCATTGATCGGTCAGGAGTAGCAGACGGGGGACGTAAAATCAGTGCATGCACTCTTTCAAATGAGTGCATGCACTGTTTGCCAGCAATACATGTCTTGTTGTTCTGTTCTAATCCCTCAAACATCCTATTGGAACGACATACACGCCATCCTCTCTTCTGAAAGCATATTTGCCGACAGCAGTTAGGACCATCAGGAAAGCCGGATTCTTCATCTTATCCGTATCGATCTTATCAGCCAATGCCAATAAGTTGGCTGCTCCTTCTTCTATAAGTTTATCACCTCCCAGTTTGATTTCGATCAAACCGTATGATCCATTGCGCAAGTGAATCACCGTATCACATTCCAGCCCGCTCTTATCTCTGTAATGATACACCCTCCCATCCAATGCGTCAGCATAGACACGTAAGTCACGCACACACAAGGTTTCGAAAAACGACCCAAAGGTATTCAAGTCATTCATTAGATCCATCGGTCCGAGTCCTAATGCAGCACAAGCAATAGAGGGATCCACAAAATACCTGGTATCGGATGTGCGGATAGCCGTCTTGCTTCTCAAATTCGGATGCCATGCAGGCATATCTTCAATCACGAAAATCTGCCTTAGAGCTTTCAGGTAAGAACTTACGGTTTCGTCGCTCATGTCCTCCGAGTCGTTTGTGACGATATCGGTCAAAATGGTGGCAACACTGGTCTGAGTGCCTTGATGACGAGCATAGGACCTCATCAGTCGCCTGGCTCGTTCTTCGTCTCTTTGAATATGATCTACACGGGAAATATCGGAACGCGTAATCGCTTCGTAATATGCTATGGCCTGCATCAATGCAGCCTTCTCTGATTTCTTGGAGATAGACCGCGGCCATCCCCCTCTGCATACCAGGAAAACCATTTGCTCCATCGTGATATGATTGTTGGCCTCAATGGGACTTTGTGACTTGAACAGATTACCCAAACTGATTTCTCCATTAGACTCACCTGACTCCCATAGACTCATCGGCCTCATCATCAGCCAGCTATAACGTGCGGTTCCGGTATGATGTATCTTTTCCCGGTCAACAGGAACGGCAGAGCCTGTCAGCATGAATTGTCCATCCTCTCCACGATGATCGACCTCAAAGCGGATGGCATCCCAGAATCTGGGGACAATCTGCCATTCATCAATCAATCTGGGCGTATCCCCTTGCAACAGAAAGCGGATATTGGTTTGGGCCATCTGCATATACTGTTCCACATTGTCCGGATCATCCATATAGAGAACACTCTTAGCTTGTTGTTCGGCCGTTGTTGTCTTTCCACAACCTTTAGCCCCCTCAATCAAGACAGCTCCCATGGCATTCAATCTGTCGGTGAGCATCTGATCTGCGATACGTTTCTTGTAGTTCTTTGTCTCCATCATGATTTATTTTCTACAAAGGTATTGTTTTTAATACACTCCACCAAAGTTCTCAGCTACAGATTTGGCAATTTGGCCGATTTTCATTTGGCAATTTGGCCGGGTTTCATTTGGCAATTTGGCTTGTTTCATGATGTTGCTTCGTGAGATGAGTCGGCGTTCTTACCTTATATATATAAGGTATATACTCTATTAAATGAGATCAACTGGTGGCACGCTATGGCCGGATTCGGTCACAGACCGATATGGCATGCCGAGAAGTATACGACTTGTGCCCGACAACTCCCATGGGAGTCACCGACAAGTAGCATACTTCTCGTTCGGCAGCAGCGGACACACTCCTGTTTCATAACCATCAATATGCTTTGCCCTCGGCGTAACCCATGCCGGGGGCAAAGATTTTATGGGCTTCGTGCCTATATGTAATGGTAAATCCCTATATTTGCAGCCGTCAACAGATATGCCCCATGACAGGCAGAAACAAAATGAGATAAAGGATAAACGCAATGCAGACAATCGAACAATACCCTGATCTGATGACAGGTAAAAAGATTCTATATGTTCACGGCTTCGGTTCTTCGGCCCAGTCGGGTACGGTGAGGCGCATTCAGAGTGTGTTACCGGAGGCGGAGGTGATTGCTTATGACCTGCCACTGCATCCGACGGAAGCGATGGAACTGTTGCATGGCGTATGCGAGGATCAGCAGCCCGATTTGATCATCGGCACATCGATGGGCGGCATGTACACCGAGATGCTCTACGGCTATGATCGAATCGTGGTGAATCCGGCATTCCAGATGGGCGAGACGATGCACGAACACAATATGATGGGGATGCAGACGTTTCAGAACCCGCGTGCAGACGGCATACAGGATTTCATCGTCACGAAAGCATTGGTCAAAGAATATAAGGAGATAACCCAACAATGCTTTACCGCGGTGACAGCCGATGAACAGCAACGCGTGTATGGACTCTTCGGCGACGAAGACACCACGGTGCACACCTTCGACCTCTTTCGCAGTCACTATCCCCATGCGATACATTTCCATGGCGGCCATAGGTTGGATGATCAGTCGTTGATGCACGGCGTGATGCCCGTTATTCGCTGGATCGACGACAAGCAGGAAGGTCGTGAACGCGGTATCGTTTACATCAGTGCAGAAACTTTGGCCGATGCATACGGCAAACCGAAGTCGAGCCTCAACAAAACATACGACTACCTGATCGCGCACTATCAGGTCTACATCGTTGCCCCTGCCCCGACCAATGACCACTCGCAGCTCACGCAGTGGCAACAGTGGGCTGAACAATATCTCAGTACGCCCGCCCATGATCGCGTCATCTTCTGCAACCGCACCGCCCTACTCTACGGCGATTATCTCATTGCATCCCACCCTTCCAAGAACTTCATGGGCACCGGAATCCCCTTTGGCAGCGATGACTTCAAGACCTGGGAGAATGTGCTCACATTCTTTGAGAGGGTGAATGGGAATACGTAGATGGCTGCCCCACAATCAGGATACAGATCAAGGAGAAATGAGATATACGGGTGCTCATATGTTAAAAAAGCACACAAACTATTGCCTGGTTGATAAAAAAGATTTATCTTTGCCAACGAATTAAATATAGATATCTGACAATCAGGACTCTGCGGGTCTGTAACAGTGCCCTACGGCGGAGACGGTTTTCAGTAATAGTGTACGTCAATTACCACCTCTGTCGTGAGTTATTCACCATAGAGAGGGAGAGTTATAACTTATAATAGACCGTCTTTAAAGAGTTGATTGAGAGGTTTCTTAGATTTAGAGTAGAAACTGTCTTAGCATCTTAACAAATCAAGCATTTTATGTAGAAATAAATATAGACATAATTACCGAGTCCCAATTGACAAAGTAATTATGAGGAGAGCGTTATGCAATCCTTTCCGAAAAGGAAGCTACCATATCCCATCATACAATAATTTAATTGTTTTAATAAATGGATCAGAGCATCATCACCGTTACATCGCCATTACTCCCAGATCTTAATGAATTTCACAACTTGTTGAAAGAGATATGGGAAAGTAAATGGATCACCAATAATGGTTCTTTCCATCAGAAATTAGAAATAGCACTTGCCGAATATCTGAAAGTTCCATACGTAAGTCTGTTTACGAATGGCACCTTACCTTTAATCACAGCATTACAGGCCATGCATATCACGAGAGAAGTCATCACGACTCCTTATAGTTTTGTGGCCACAACCCATGCCTTGTGGTGGAACGGCATTAAGCCGTATTTGTAGACATTGATCCGCGCACGGGGAATATAGATCCCGACAAGATAGAGGCAGCTATCACGCCGCGGACGACGGCCATCATGCCTGTACACGTCTACGGAAAGCCCTGCGATGTGGAAGCAATTCAAGAGATAGCAGATAAGTATGGATTAAAAGTTATCTATGATGCCGCCCACGCTTTCGGAGTGGAGGTAAACGGTAAGAGCATTCTCAATGCCGGAGATATGTCAACACTCAGTTTCCATGCAACCAAGGTCTACAATACGATCGAAGGGGGTGCAATGGTGATGCACGATGAAAAAACGAAGAAACGCATCGACTACTTGAAAAACTTCGGCTTTGCAGGAGAGACAGAAGTGGTGGCTCCGGGCATCAACAGTAAGATGGACGAGGTGCGCTCCGCCTACGGACTGCTCAATCTCCGCCAAGTGGATGCTGCCATCGCCGCCCGGCAAAAGGCGGCTGTGGCCTATCGCGAGGCATTACGTCCCGTGGCAGGTATCTCTTTCTGGGACGATATGCCTGGCGTACGCCATAATTATAGCTATTTCCCCATATTCGTAGACGCCGAGGAATATGGTATGACGCGCGATGAACTCTACATCAAGATGAAAGAGCAAGATGTATGGGGGCGTCGCTATTTCTATCCCCTCATCAGCGAGTTCTCCACTTATCGCGGATTACCGAGTGCTACTCCCTCTAATCTACCACAAGCCACCAAAATGGCCAACAGCGTGATATGCTTGCCCATGCACCATGCGTTGAGCGAAGAAGACATCCAAAGAACCATTGATTGCATTGTATAAGGTTATGAAAACACAGACTTCCTTTTATACAGACGAAGAACTATCAGCATTAGGATTGAAATCATATGGGAAAAATGTATTAATCAGTCGCTATAGTCGGATATATAATCCACAGAATGTATCGATTGGGAGTCATGTTAGGATAGATGACTTTTCAATAATATCTGCTGGTAAGTCAATAGTAATTGGGAACTATGTACACATCGCTTGCTATGTATCATTAATAGGGAATGAAAAGATTGTTATCTCTGATTTCTGTGGAGTGTCTGGGAGAGTTAGTATTTATTCTAGTAGTGACGATTATTCAGGCAATGCAATGACAAATCCCATGATACCGGATATTTATACTAATGTTCAAAACTCTCCGGTATTATTAGAAAAGCATGTAATCGTAGGGTGCGGCTCTGTCATATTACCAGGTGTTGTTATAAAAGAAGGGGCAGCAATTGGTGCATTATCTGTCGTCGTGTCCAATTGTAAGGCGAATACTATATATAGCGGAAACCCTTTAAAGGCCATTATCCCTAGATCACAAAAATACAAAGAATTGGAAAAGAATTTATTAATATAAATACAATGAAAGAGAAGATATTAGGAATCATTAATGAAATACGAACTGTAAAAGGTTTAGAGCAGTTAGGAGAAATTCACGAAGAAGACAATCTTCGTGACGACCTTGGTTTAACGTCCTTCGACTTAGCGGAGCTGACCGTGAAGATAGAAGATGCTTTCGATATCGACATCTTTGAAGACGGACTTGTGAACACAGTTTCAGAGATTTATGCTAAACTAAAGAAGTAATGGCGATATTCCTTTATGACAGAGACCGAGCGTATTCGTATGATATGCTGCTGGAAGAGATTCAGCTGCACAAGGAATACTATCCCTATCATAAGGCCGATACTCTCTTCGCATTCTTCACAAATCTGGTAAAGGCAATCGCGACGAACCAACCCTTGGTTCTGTTAGATTCCGACCTGTCGATTTCAGAGATGCCGAGCATAGACCCTACGCTTATCAACAAGCCAGTGGCATTGCCCGAATACTCTTTTAGCCATATCGACGAGCTCATAACAGCCATGCAGAAATCCACTTCCACGATTACGATTTTCACATCAGGCACAACCGGGCAGCCGAAGCAAGTAGTCCATTCCATAGACACGCTCACACGTTCGGTACGCACAGGCGAGAAATATCGGAATCAGGTATGGGGGTATGCCTATAATCCCACGCACATGGCCGGTTTACAAGTATTCTTCCAAGCCTTCGAGAACAAGAACACGCTGATTAACGTGTTCAACGACAGCAGGAAGGAAGTATATCGCAAGATAAAAGAGTTTAGCATCACCCACATCTCAGCCACACCCACGTTCTATCGCTTATTGCTACCTGTAGAACAGGAGTACCCCTCGGTTGTTCGCGTGACGCTGGGAGGAGAGAAGTCGGATACACATTTGCACGACGAGATACACAAGATTTTCCCGCAAGCAAAGATTAACAACGTATATGCATCCACCGAAGCCGGCACACTGTTCGCAGCTAAAGGCGAATATTTCCAGATACCAGAAAAGAACCGCCACCTGTTTCGAGTGGTAGACGATGAGTTATTGATTCATCGCTCATTGTTAGGCCAATCAAGCAGTTTCGCCTTCGATGGCGATTACTACCACTCCGGCGATCTGATTGAATGGGTAGACGAGGCAGCAGGACTATTCAAGTTTAAAAGCAGGAAAAACGAACTCATCAATGTCGGAGGCTACAAGGTGAACCCGCAAGAGGTTGAAGAAGTTATCAACAGCATCCAGGGCGTGCGCCAATCGTTGGTATATGGCAAAGCCAACGCCATACTTGGCAACGTTCTTTGCGCAGAATTGCAACTGGATGAAGGCGCGCAGCTCACGGAATTGGATATAAGACAACAGCTACAAAGCAGATTGCAAGATTTCAAGATTCCCCGCAGAATAAAGTTTGTAGAGGCTTTCTCGCTGACGCGGACGGGTAAATTAAAACGATAGGTAACCGGAGCGTCACGCTTTATCAACTTTTCGCATAAAAACACGCTGAAGCGTCACACTCTATCAACTTTTTGAACAAAAATACACTGGAGCGTCACGCTCTATCAACTTTTCGCACAAAAACACGCTGGAGCGTCACGCTTTAGTAATTTTCAAGTTAATAAATCATGATCGCTTGTCGAGCAGGTATTCTGCAAACAAGTAAACAACAAAAAAAGACAATGAACTATTTAGTAACAGGCTGCTCCCGCGGCGTCGGACTCGAGATATGCAGAGTGCTCCTGCAACAAGGTCATACCATTTACGGAATTGCCCGCAGCTTCAGCAAAGAGTTTCAGCAGCTGCAAGAAGAATACCAAGACTGCCTATATTTTAAAAGCGTAGACCTGTCGGACTCAGAAAACGTTAGGGCGTCTATCTTTAAAGACTTTGTATCGAACAAAGTGCGCTTACACGGCTTCGTGAATAACGCCGCCATCGCTTACGACGACATTGTGACCAATCTGAACCTCGCAAAACTTCAAGCGATGTATGCCGTAAACGTGTTCACGCCGATGATGATAACCAAATATGCCATTCGCAATATGCTGCTGCATCACACCCGAGGCTGCATTGTTCACATATCGTCCATCAGCGCCCACACCGGCTATAAAGGTCTGGCCATGTATGCCTCATCGAAAGGAGCATTGGAAGCCTTCTCGAAAGATACAGCACGAGAATGGGGCGAGCTCGGTATCAGAAGCAACATCGTCGTCCCCGGCTTCATGGAAACGAGCATGAGCGCGACACTAACCGAAGAGCAGAAAAGCAGGATATACAAACGCACGTCGCTCAAAAAAGCCACCTCAATCAACTCTGTTGCCGAAACCGTAGCCTTCGTTCTAAGCGACAAAGCACAAAGCATGACCGGACAGAATATCCACGTCGATTCCGGAACAATTTGAACACAGATGTTTAGTGATGAATTACGAAGCAACAAAAATCGAACAAGCAATATCGCCTACGGTTAGAAATTCCAACTTAGAGCTGTTCCGTATCCTATTGATGCTGATGATCATTGCGCATCACTATGTAGTCAATAGTGGATTATTAGCATGCATCAATCCTACGGGTATTACGAAGAACAGCTTATTTCTAAGTCTATACGGATGGGGCGGAAAGACCGGTATCAACTGTTTTATTCTCATTACTGGCTATTTTATGTGTCAGAAAGAGTTCTCATGGCGCAAGTTCTTCAAGTTAGTCTTTGAGGTTTATTTCTATGCAATAACAATTTATCTTATCTTTATCCTCACCGGTTATGAGACTTTCTCTCTGTCTGGAATTTTCTACCTTATTCTTTACATCCCCGCAGATGTCGGGAGAGGTTTTGTCGGTTCGTTTATTTGCCTATATCTCCTCATCCCGTTTATCAATAAAATGATACAGGGTCTTAACAAGAAAGAGTATCAGCATCTTTTAATTATACTACTGATCATCTTCACGGGTATTGGGACCTTTATACCTGGACGATTTTATGAATATATTGGATGGTATACAACAGTTTATTTGATTGGCGGATATATACGTATTTATGGTATTCCCTGGCTATCAAGTCTTAAAGGAAGGAGCTTTTTTCTCGTATTAAGCCACGGGGTAGCCTTTGCCAGTATTGTGTTTATCCTGTATTATTACAAGTTGAAAGGAGGAGCGACTAATATCGAGAATATTTATTATTTCGTAAATGATTCCAACAAACTATTTGCTGTTCTATGCTCTGTGTCTCTCTTCGTCCTCTTTAAGGATATTAACACAAAAAAAACAAATATATACATTAATAAGGTAGCGACAGCAACTTTCGGTGTATTATTGATACATGGCAATAGTGATGCAATGCGTCGGTTTCTTTGGTATGATTTATTAAACAACGATTCTTATTACGGTTCACAATACCTTTGGTTACATGCAATACTCTCTGTTATGGGTGTTTATACTGTTTGTGTCATCATTGATTTGTTAAGAATTAGGTTGATAGAACGTCCATTCTTTAGGTTTTTAGACAAGAATCTCTTTTTGAATAAGTAGTAAGGATCATGGCTTCGGAGTTAAAGAGTAAAACTGTACACGGGCTACTATGGAGCAGCATTGATCGCTTCTCCACACAAGGCATTAGTTTTGTTTTCTCTATATTCTTGGCAAGAATCCTGACCCCACGGGATTACGGCATTGTTGCCATGATTGTTGTCTTTACGGCTATTGCGCAATCGTTTGTAGATAGTGGTTTTTCATCTGCACTTATCAGAAAACCCGACTTAAATGAGAAAGACAAATCAACAGCTCTCTTATTTAATATCGTTGTCGGTGTTGTTTGTTATGGTATTTTATTCCTACTTGCTCCACTGATTGCCAACTTTTATCATGAGCCTATTTTGTCACCTATTGTAAAGATAACGGGACTCTCTGTCATTTTTAATTCTTTATGCGTCGTTCAGCGAGCTTTATTCACCATTGATGTAGACTTTAAAACCCAAGCTAAGATCTCGCTTATATGTACTCTTGCAACAGGTATCATCGGTTTGGCAATGGCATACAAAGGGTATGGTGTTTGGGCTCTTGTGGTGCAAAGCACAGCAGCGACACTGATCAACTGTCTGCTATTATGGTATTTTTCAGGATGGCGACCACGTTCCGGCTTTCATAAAGAGTCATTCAATTATTTATTCGGCTATGGTTCAAAGCTACTCGCGTCGGGTTTATTAGATGTGATATATAATAATACATACCCGATTCTAATAGGTAAATTCTATACCCCTGCTCAACTGGGATTTTATTCAAGGGCTCAAACATATGTAGCCTTGCCTTCATCAAACATAACAGGCATATTACAAAGAGTAACATTCCCCATATTAAGTTCTATTCAAGACGATAAAGAACGGCTTGCCGTGGATTATAGGCGTATTTTACGCCTCTCTGCATTTATTATATTTCCGTTAATGATAGGCATGGCAGCTGTGGCAGATCCCCTGGTGCGAGTTTTAATTACATCAAAATGGGAAGGATGTATCGTGTATCTCCAAATTCTGTGCTTTTCCATGATGTGGTATCCAATACATGCCATTAATCTTAATTTACTTCAAGTAAAAGGCCGCTCAGACCTATTTTTAAGGTTAGAGATTGTAAAGAAAGTATTGGGAGTTGCTGTTTTATGCATAACACTCCCCATTAATATTACAGCAATGTGCATTGGCTTAGTTGTCTTTTCCATCATTGCTTTATTCATCAACACCTACTATACAGGAAAATTAATCAATGTCGGATATCTACGACAATTAAAGGATTTGTTACCTATCTTCACGAATAGCTTAGTGATGGGGGGAATAGCCTATTTTGCAGTACTCATGATTGATTCTAATATCATAAAACTAATGATCGGCACAATTGTAGGACTTATTTATTATATCTCCACAGCCTATCTTTGCAAGTCTGAGGAACTAAAAGAGGTATGGGCAATCATAAGAAGGAAATAAGATGACAGAGACTCCGGTAGTAACCATACAATGCTTGGTTTATAATCATGAGCCATACCTGCGCCAATGCTTAGATGGCTTTGTCATGCAAAAGACAAACTTTCCTTACGAGGCCATTGTGCACGATGATTGTTCAACAGATCAATCTGCAGCCATTATCAGAGAATATGCAGAGAAATACCCCGACATTATCAAGCCGATATACGAAAGTGAGAATCAGTACTCTAAGAAAGACGGCAGACTGATAGAAATTATGAATGAACATACAAGAGGGCGTTATGTAGCATTCTGCGAAGGCGATGATTATTGGACAGATCCCTATAAGTTACAGAAGCAGGTCGATATATTGGAGAAGAATAAGAATGTAATGTTGGTCTATACAGATTACGAAACTATCGATTATGCTGGAAACAAAATCATAAGACCTTATTATGAAAAACTGAAAAAGGAATCTACAAGTGGAGATTTATTACCCAAATTGATATTGAAGAACTATCCGCTGACGCTGACCACATGTTATCGACGTGAAGTATTATTGTCCAAACTATATCAAGACTGCGAATTAAAGTATGATTATACCACGACTCTTACAGCGGCAATGCTGGGGGATCTATACTATTTACCTGAAAGTACGGGGAAATATAGGATGACACCCAACGGAATGATTGTCTCGCGTAAGGAGGAACTAAACAAAGATCTGAGAAGAATTTTAAGATACTTTATTGAGGAGATTCTAAATGGGCAAGGAAAAGAACGGAAATGTCTGACAAATCTTCACATTCGCTTTAATATTATTAGAGCAATGTTATATGAGCGAGCAACCTTGTCCGAACTTCTAAAAAAATACAAATTCCTAAGAATACTTCTCCCATTCGTTGTCATAAATGAATGTATGTATCGTATTAAGCACAAATTCTTTTCTATCTGTTAAATATGGGTAAAGAGAATTATATCACCATTGCAAAGGCCATTGGAATATCTTTAATGGTTGTAGGGCATAGTGGATGCCCTGCAATACTAAAGAATTTTATTTATTATTTCCATATGCCATTATTCTTCTTTTGTAGTGGATATTTTTTTCATGTCCCCACCTCAGCTTCTTCTCTTTTGAGTTTCTGCAAGAAGCGGGTTCAAGGTTTATACATACCATATATTAAATGGTCGTTGATTTTTCTCGCTTTACACAATCTCTTTTTTCTCTGCAATATCTATAATGAATCTTATGGTTATGAAGGGCACGCATTCACTTTCTATTCCCCGACAGACTTTCTAAAAAGGTTTTTACACATCGTTTTTTCTATGGATAAACAGGAACCACTCTTAGGTGGATTTTGGTTCCTAAAAACTCTGTTTATTTCTTCACTACTGATAAGTTGCTTATTTTACATCCAACAGAAGTTGAAGCTAAAAAAAAGAGTTGTTTTTCTTCTCATGGCACTAGAACTATGGGGCTTTAAATATATGAATGTGTCCATACCTATTATAGGAGAAGTTTCCATTCATTTCATGGGAGGTTGTATCTTTCTTATGGGTTTCCTTTTTCACAAATATGAGAAAAAATATTTCTATGGAGTAACTATAACATCAATAACGTTCGCGTTGCTACTAATATTTTCCTTGAGTAATAAAGAACTATCTATGTTTTGCACATTCCATGAAACTTTATTATACCTCTGTCTTTCTCTCTGTGGCATCATCTTCACATTCAATATTTCTAAATATATAGAGAAAATCGGGAGGGGCATAAAGAGAATGTTCTATTATATGGGACAAAATACCATGATTATATTAGCATTGCATTTTATATGTTTTAAAGTCATAAGTCTACTATATATACTACTTAATGGAAAGGATTTAACTCTTTTATCTTCATTCCCAACGATAGAATCCATTGACAACACATGGTGGATCTTCTACTCTTTTGTTGGCATCGGTCTCCCGCTCCTGTTAAAATATCATTACGATACCTATCTTTCCCCTTTACTTAATAGAAAAAGATGAAATTCAGTATAGCCATACCTGCCTTTAAAAGTGCATTCTTAAAAGAATGTATTGATAGTGTGCTGAATCAAACCTATAAGAACTTCGAGCTAATCATTGTCAATGATCATTCGCCCGAAGACATTAGAGGAATTATAGAACAGTTTGCCGATATAAGAATTAGATATTATGAAAATAAAAAAGGCTTCGGGGCAAAGGATGTGGTTAATAATTGGAACAAATGCTTAGAATATGCCACCGGTGATTACATTCTCTGTATGGGTGACGACGACAAACTGAAGTCAAATTGTCTGTCTGATTATGTGGCATTAATAAACCAATTTCCCAATCTTGATGTCTTCCACGCAATGACTGAGTTAATAGATGAAAGTTCTACGCTCATCAAGATTTTAAGTCCAAGACCTAAATATGAAACTGTTTATCAGATGATATGGGAGCGATGGAATGGACGGAGTATGTTTATTGGAGACTATTTGTACAAAGTCAGTACTTTAAGACAACATGGTGGTTTTTTTTATCTTCCCTTTGCATGGGGGTCAGATGCCATCTCTGCTTATATTGCAGCAACACCTCAGGGAATAGCAAACACACAACGCCCAGGGTTTCAATATAGAGTTAATAGCCAGTCAATTAGCAGAAAGCACGATAACATCAAAGGGAAAATCCTCGCATTACAAAAAGAACGGCTATGGTTTGAAGACTTCTTCAAAGGATGCCCTAACGATCAAGAAGACATCGAAATCCTTACTCGGTTACAGGAAAACATTGATATACATTTCCAAAAAATGTATGCAGACGATATTGTTTATGGGATATCCATGAATCTATGGTCTCAATCTCTCTATTGGATTAGTCATGCCTACGAGAATAAATTGTCAATACCTTTTATCATGAAGTGTATTGTCAGAGGGCTTTTTTATCACATAAGAAAATGAAAATCGGGATTATAACATTTCATGCAGCCTTTAATTATGGCTCCATGCTTCAAGCATACGCACTGCAAACTTATTTGTCAAGGCAAGGACATGATGTGGAAATCATCAATTATCGGTCGCATTACCAAAAATCTATTTATTATAAACCTTTTGATATTCACTCCATATATTCTATCCTGTCTAGCTTCAAACGATTGCTGTTATATCCTTCTTCTCTTTGTAGATTGAAAACAAAGTGGGAATTATTTAACTCTTTCTTAAATCAGAATCTAAAGATTACAAAAGAATATAATACTATCCATGAGCTGGAAAGGGTGCCTTGGGACTACGATTTACTCATCACAGGTAGTGACCAAATATGGAATACGGGGGCACCAGATAGTGGAGAAGCCTACTTCGGTAACTTTATCAATAATGCAAATACAAAGAAAATTGCATATGCACCATCATTAGGACAATACCCTGAAAATGTTGATACAAAATTCCTAAAAGCACAAATTCGAAATTTTACCGCACTATCCGTAAGGGAAGAAAAGGCAAAAGACTTGCTCATTAAATACGGTATCGCCAAAGACATTAGCGTCGTATGTGATCCGACATTACTGCTAGATGTACAAGCATACGAACGATTGTATAGAGAGGAGCCCCTCATCCAAGGTAAATACATTTTTTTCTATACACCGGTAGGGCTACCATTAGATTATTTCAAAATTGTTAACGATTTTGCCGAGACATTAGGAATGCCGGTTATTACGGAGCGTGCCTATTATCCGAAAGACATCAAGAAGTACAAACATATAATGAACTATCCAGAGGTCGGTCCCTCCGAGTTTCTCAACCTGATAAAAAATGCCACCTATGTGTGTGGAGGTTCTTTCCATTTACAGGCCTTCTCAATCCTTTTTAGGAAAGAGTTTTATTGTATTAATGGAGATAAAGATAGTAGAACACACAATCTATTGGTAAAATTAGGGCTTGAAGATCGAATCGTAAGCCTTTCTCATCCTACAATTGTTACGTCCCACCCCACCATTAATTACGACAATATATCTAATAAATTAACCTATTACAGAGAGCCTTCTTTCGATTTCTTAAATAAATATACAGTTAAATAACAGATGAATTTTATTCATAAATTTTATAAAGATATTGTTGGAGCCGGAATATGGAATATCGGTTTCATAGAGAACACTATAGATGGGATCTTAAATGGAGAAGAACTTCTAATTCGGCCCATCAAACATCCTTTCAAGGATAGATGGTTTGCTGATCCTTTCATTTTAGACTATAATGATAACCAAATTATTCTATTAGTAGAAGATCTACTAATAAAAGAGGATAAAGGACGGATTTCAAAACTTATCATAGATAGGCTTACCTGGAAACTCGTAGATGTCCAAATTATTTTGGAATTGGATACGCATCTGAGTTTCCCCTTTATTATAAGAAAAAATGGACGTATATATATATGCCCTGAAAATAGTAAAAAAGGTTGTTGCGAGATGTATGAGTATGATATGGAAACCAATAGTTGCATTTTCATCCAACGTCTTTGTGATGAACCTCTAACGGATGCAGTTGAAACATCATTATTTGGGGAACCTCTTTTATTTTCGACAAAACTTCCGCATGCAGAAGACAAGGAATTGGGCATATACCGATATAATAAAGAATTAGGTAAATATTTGTTACAAAACACCTATCTTTTTCAAGAGAATATTGCCAGGAATGGAGGGGACTTTTTCTTATATAAAGGCGTAGTTTATCGTCCAGCACAAGAGTGCAATCAGACTTATGGACATGGTATTGTACTGCAAAAGGTCAAAAAAGAGAATGAGCATTTCTCGTTTCATAATATAAGAAAGCTTTATTCGACAGTTTCTAAGTATAATAAAAGATTACATACATTTAACATTTATAAAGATTGCATTGTTGTTGATATTGGTAGAGATATGCATCCTTTTTTATCTAAAGTTTTTTTTACTATTCGGAGAATAATTTTATTTGTATTATGCCGCGAATAAGATATCAAGGGGAAAAAAATACACCTATTAAAATCAGTATAATTGTTCCTGTATATAATGCTGGATCCACAATTAAAAGATGTATTGATAGCATACTACATCAAACATTTTCTGATTTTGAGGTTTTATTGATTGATGATGGAAGTAATGATAATTCAGGACTCCTTTGTAATTCCTATGCGAAAAAAGATAACCGAATACATGCATACCATAAGCAAAATGGAGGTGTTTCTTCTGCACGGCAGTGGGGGATAGAACACTCACAAGGAGATTACACTATTCACGTTGATCCTGATGATTGGATTGAGCCGTTGATGTTAGAGCGATTATATCAAATAGCACTTATAGAAAATTCTGATATGGTTATTTGTGATTTCTATGAAAATGGGAAAAATAAGCAGAAGTATTTGTCACAAAAGCCAACATCTCTTAATGCAAAAGAGCTATTAATCGATGTTTTAACTCATCTCCACGGATCTTGCTGCAATAAGTTAATAAGGCGGGAATGTTACCAAAAATATAATGTTCAATTTCCCTTAGGAATAAACTATTGTGAAGATCAATACGTCATTATAGCATTATTACAACACCCGATTAAGGTCTCATATCTTCCAGAGGCATTCTATCATTATGAAAATACGGACAAGAACTCATTAAGCAGAACATATAATGAAAGAACTTATGAATACGATCTAAATGTTTATAGAATCTTTGAAGATTTATTAAAAGATTCTGATGGGTATAATATTGGTATGAGAATGAAACGAATGGACATCATCTCAAGGGCATTTAATTTTGGATATAATTATTACTCTTCATCCAAATTTAAGCATTATTTTTATGATTATCGCTATTCCATTCTACACTGCAACACCTATCCATTGTACGAAAGATTCTTTTTATTTTGTTCATGTATAGGTTTGTACAAACCGACATATAAAGTTTTTATGTTCTTAGTATCTTTAAAATCGTTATTACGCTTCTCCTAAAAGAAATGAAGATTTTTATCCTCTGTACACGCCTTTGCTATGGTGGAGCCGAAAGAGTCGGGATCATGCTGGCCAACGGATTCGCAGAGAAAGGACATGATGTTACTCTTATAGCGAATCTCTTCGATGAGATTACCTATCCTATCAACTCACGTGTAAGGATTCTTAATTTAGTTGCATCCAATCAAAATAAAGTAAGGAAGTGGGGTAGTTCTATCCGATTGGTACGAAAATACATGAAGCGGTATCAGCCGATGTTTCTATTGGCATTCTGAACACATGCTCTCTCATTGCCAAAATTGCAGCTATTGGACTGAATATTCCTGTTGTAATGACAGAACATGATGCTTTTGAGAGGCCAGCATCCGCTCCGTTTACCTTTTGGAAATGGTTCGTAAAGTTTCAACTCAATAAGATTTATCGATATGTAACTGTACTAACAGAGGCAGATAAAAAAAATATTGGCAAGCGCTTGAAAGGTGTTTACGTTATGCCCAATCCGCTATCGCTCACACCAACGATTTCTATCCCTCCCAAAGAAAAAATCATTTTGGCAGCAGGGAGATTGGAAGATTGGTATGTAAAAGGCTTTGATACGCTTATCAGCGCATGGGCCCAAATAGCTCCAAAACATAGAGATTGGAGTTTGCAGATTGCTGGTATAGGCAGTGAGGAGGAGAAAGCTTTCCTGCAAAATATGGCTTATAATAATCATATAGAGGAACAATTTCAGCTTTTAGGATTCAGGAGAAACCTGGAATCATTGTATCAGAAAGCCTCATTGTTTGTCCTTAGTAGTCGATATGAGGGATTTGGGCTTGTTTTAATAGAAGCCATGTCGCAGGGATGTGCATGCGTGGCTTGTGACTATAACGGTAGGCAGCGCGAAATCATTACCCAAGATATCGAAGGATTGGTGTGCACACCGGATAACATAAATGACCTCGCGGATGCTATCAGACGGCTAATTGAAAACGAACAACTAAGAAAAATGATACAAAAACAGAGCATAGAAAGGTCTAAATATTATCAGATTGGTGCCGTGATTGCACGATGGGAGTCGCTATTAAAACATGTTGTAAGTCATTAAAACGAAATGAAGATACTTGAATTTATGGATATGAAATCCACAAAGTATGGTGGATTGGATCGGTTTATGGTTTATCTGATGCAGGCGATGCCTCAGGATCAATTCTTCTTTGTATTCCAAAACTATCCTCAGAGTCAATCCATGGTAGATGATTTTACGAAATGTGGAGCACAAATCATTGTACTCGACACAGATGGCAAGAAAGCAATCAAAAACATTCCTGCCGTTATCTCTCTCTTTCAGAAGATTAAACCCGATATTATTCACTTCCACTTTGCCAATAGTTTTTTCCTCTATGCCCCGATAGCCAAGATTCTCGGAATTAAAAAGATATATAAAACTCAGCACTGTTGTCTCACCACAGATACGTTGAAACAGATTACCCACAAACGAGAACTCTCCCTTAAAACGAAAATAGCATCATTCAACGGCTTAACTTATCATGTCTTTGATAAAATCATTATGTGTGGTAAATATGTAAAAGAGCAGTTTGAAAGTATCTATGGAGAATCCCATCGTCATATGTTGATCTATTTTGGAGTACCTGCTATACAACGTTTGTCCACGGAAAAACGAGACGAACTAAAAGATCAACTGCACATTCATCACGACACTCCCGTCATCATGACTACAGCCTTTGCTGATCCGGTAAAAGGTGTTGACATCTTGATACAAGCATTACCACATATCAAGTATAGCAATTATACCGTCTTGCTAGTGGGTTTAGATGAAGAACTGATACTTACAAAGGAGCTTCATACTCTGGCTGTTAGTCTTAAAGTTGATTCCCATATTCGATGGATAGGCATTACCAATGAAATCTATCAGTATCTCTCTATCGCAGATATTTATTGTCAACCTTCACGATCTGAGGCATTGACCTTGGCTGTATGTGAGGCAAAAGCAATGTCCCTGCCTGTTGTTGGAAGCAATGTTGGCGGTTTGGCAGAGATTTCGAATCTTTTATTTGAAACGGAAAACCCAAGAGATTTAGGAGAAAAGCTGAATCTGTTACTTAGTAATCCCACCATAAGGGAAAAATATGCACAAGATTCTTACAAGCAATATAAAGAGGCTTTCGATATTCATGTAGGAGTTAGTCAATATAAAAGATTATATCAAGAATCGTAATTTTACAAGAAGTCTCTAATCATCACTATGACTATACTTTTTATCTTACTTTATGTCATTGCAGTAGCAACCCTCCATATAGATGCCAATACCAAGAATAGGATATTGATAATAATCTGCGCTATCTTGGTTTGGCTGATTGGTTCAAGAGACATCAATTGGCCAGATACAATCGTCTATGTCATGTCTTTCAATCAGTCTCCCACGCTATTCCATCTCAACGAATATAGCTCTCCTCTCGGATACACCGAAATGGGCTATTTTTATTTGGGAGCACTCATTAAAATGTTGTCTAACAGCTGGCGGTTCTATTTGTTTGTAATGGCCATACTGTCAATATTTTTGCTATATAAAAACCTTAATAAATACTGTATTTATCCTCTTTTAGGCTTATGTGTTTATGTAGGGCGATTCCTCTTAAACCGGGATATGGTACAGATGCGATCTTCATTAGCCATTCTTTTAATTATATGGGGATTACAATATGTATATAAGAAAAGGCTTATACCCTTTCTTCTCATTGTCTTTCTCGCCTACTCTTTCCATCACATGGCGTTGATTGCACTTCCTTTTTATTTTATCAATCTCTTAAAGATAAAGAAAGTTCATATTATTATCAGCATTCTTATTGCTTTTCTCCTTTCACAAGTGGCAGCAGAAGGAATATCCGATTATGTAGATGATTGGAGCACAGACTTGCAATATGAAACATATACACAGAATGAATATGTAGAACAATCCCTCAAATTGGCTAACCCCATGATTTATTTTCAATTAGCTATATTGATATTGTTCACATTTTTGGAAGAGAGAATAAAAAATTTCGAACCTTACTATTATACTCTTAGAAATGGGTATTTATACTCTACACTCATTTTGATTCTATTTTGCAATTATACAGCTTTATCAGGACGTACCTCAACAATGTTTGCCACTTGCGAGATTTTTATTATACCATTAATTACCATATCTCTTTCACAAAGAATAAAATATCTCTTTCTCTTAGGAACAGGAATCGCATTATTCTATTTCTTCTTTACGAAATACTCTGATGCTCTTATTCAAATACAAAATGTTTGATTCATGCTTAAAAACATCTTTCTCTTGTTGCGCCCCCAACAGTGGTTGAAGAATATCTTTATCTTCATACCATTGTTCTTCAGCCGTCACCTGCTGGAGATACACGATGTGGGTATTGCCGGTATCGCTTTTATCGCTTACTGCTTCATGGCAAGTGCCATCTATTGTTTCAATGACATCTTAGATGTAGAATCCGACAGAAAGCACCCGCAGAAATGCAAGCGCCCGTTGGCAGCCGGTAAAATCTCAAAGACGGGCGGTTATCTGCTGATGGGCACCTGTATCGCCCTATCTTTGGCGTTTGCCTCACTCATATCCACACGAACCGTGCTCTACGGACTGCTCGGTGTCTACTTTGTGATAAACCTTGCTTATTGTCTTTACTTAAAGCAGAAAGCTATCATCGACGTATTCATCATTGCTGTCGGCTTCGTACTGCGCGTGTTGGTAGGAGGTTTTACCACCGGCATCTATATCACCCATTGGATTGTACTCATGACCTTTCTCCTCGCTCTCTTTCTTGCATTTGCGAAAAGACGCGACGATGTGGTTATCTATGCCAACACCACAACGATGATGCGCAGAAATGTAAATCGCTACAACCTTGAATTCATGAATCAGGTCATTTCCCTTATTGCCGCCATTACAATGATTTGCTACATCATGTACACGGTCAGCGATGATGTCATCATGCGCTTTCATTCACAATACATCTATCTGACTGCTGTTTGGGTATTGGCCGGTCTCATCCGTTATCTGCAGCTCACCATTGTCGATGTGAAAAGCGGAAGCCCCACAAAAGTGTTGCTCAAAGACCGCTTCGTGCAGGCATGTATCGTCGGATGGATACTTCATTTCGCCCTTTTCATCTATCTGTAACCGCTCGCAATGCCCCAAACGTTCCGTCATATAGCCGTGTTGCTCTATGCAACGCTCTTCTATACGGTCTTCTTATCAGCCTTTCATGCTTGTGGGAGGTACGATAACGCTCTTCCATCTGCCCCTTTCATTCCTGTTTAGCTGTCTGTTTTTTGGGAAAGAGACAGGCCGACACGTAAGAGAGATCGCTTCAGCATTGATCATCATCATCGTATCGATAGGTCTCTCAGCACTTATCTATGACTACAGTGCCGACGGACAATGGTACCACATGCCTGCTGCCTATGCTCTTTCCCATGGATGGAATCCCGTCTACGAAAGTCACAACCCCATCATAGCCGATGTTCATACGGCCAATCTCTGGATAGACCACTATTGCAAAGGCATTGAGACGATGGCTGCCACCATTGTCGCTGTGACAGGAAACGTAGAGTCGGGGAAAGCTGTCAACCTCATCATGCTGACGGCCACTTTCCTTTTACTATGCGATTTCCTTTCTTCTGATTTCCCTCTCAAGTCCAAACGGAAGATTCTCTTTTATGCCTTCGTCTTGGCTCTTTCTCCTATTGTGGCCTGCGAACTGTTTACGTTTTATATCGACTGGGTGACTTATTACAGTGTGGTGTGGTTGTTCATCATCTTATACCGACTGAACAGGAAGCCGAATCATAGGCTGCTGTATCTTCTTTTCATGACCATCTTCATCGGGGGAAGCACCAAACTCAACATCACCTTTTGGATGGGCTATTTCGTTTTCTTCTTCCTTATCTTCCTATGGGTGAAGAAGAAACGAGCACTCTTGAAGCGAACGTTGCTCACAGCGAACTGAGCGTAGTCTCCATGCTGTTCATCGCCTGCTTCAACCCTTTCATTACCAACTTTAAAGACCATCATAACCCCATCTATCCTTTCGGCGATAAACAGTTGGGAGCAGCCGTTACAAGTGCCATTATCTCTGGATGTCAACCTCGATACATCGTCAACGAACCCAGAATAAAGCAAGTCTTTATCGGGCTGACAGCACGACCCAATGGCGGCTATAGGTCTGCATACATTCCGCCTTACAAGATAACAGCGACCAACATCATGAAATCCGGTGCCATGACAGCCAACGTTGGCGGTGGCGGATTGTTTTTTATAGACATCCTGTTGTTGAGTATCATACTATTATTGTTGTGCCGCAATCATCCCGCTCGTAAGCCCGTGTTACTAACAACGGTCATTCTCTTTCTGGCACAGTTCGTCTTGCCCTATGGCTCTTGTTACCGATATGTACCCTTTGTCTATCTCATCCCGTTGCTGTTCATGCTCTATTCCGAGCTGGCCGGTTTCAGATGGCGCGGTGCCCGCTATATAAGAAGGGTCTTGTATGTGCTCGTACTTCTCAATATTACCCTCGATACAGTCATTGCAACGGGCTTTGGCATCCGTCATACATATATTATTCGCACGTATGTGGAGAAGATACGACAACAGCCAAAAGCAGCCACCTTCAAAACCACCAACTGGAGTTTTATCCATAAAGTTTACGGGGGAAATGTGGAAGACACGACTATCACAAACCCATCAAAGGCTTCGCGTTTCGTACCTATTCCCCATCAGAAGGGCGATTCCATCTGGGTAGATGCGACAAAGATTACCCCGCTACCATCGTTTAAGAATCCTTTGTTGAAAAAAGTAATGGAGTTATAACCGTGAAAATTGCGTATATCGTTAATCATCTCGGACAGACGGGAGTCAATCATGTGGTGTTGGACTTAATCAAACAGATGCAGCATCACGGTCACGACTGCCGTTTGTTTTATTTCGAGGACAACACAGAACCGATTGCCTTTCCTTGTGCAACGGAAAAGACTTCGCCTGCGGAGGGGACGATAGACTTCAATGCCTACGATGTGGTACACACCCATGGATTGAAAGCCAATCTCTATGTGCTGCGTCATAAGCCCCGCCATGGCAAGGCACGTTGCGTTGCCACCCTCCATTGTTATGTCTTCCAAGACTTTGCCGACCTCTACGGTCGCATCAAAGGTTTTCTTTTGGGACTTATCTTCTTGCTGTCGGTATTGCGCCACGACAAGATTGTCGCACTCAGCAAAGATGCTGTGGCCTATTACAGCCGATGGCTCAGCCGGCGAAAGCTGTGTGATGCCTACAATACACGCGATATTGACAAGTCTGAAGACTTAACCCCCGACGAACGAAAAGAAATTCTTACTTTTAAAGGCGATGACACATTGATAGGCATGAACTGTGTGCTCATTTTGCGCAAAGGTATCGACGTGATGCTCAAAGCCATGCGCCTGTTGCCCGACACTTATAAACTTTACATCGTGGGGACAGGAAAAGAAGAAGCATTATTCAAGTCCATGGTCGACAAAGATCTCGCCCCGCGCATTCACTTTGCAGGGGCTCGTCCACGTGCACATCGTTATCTCTCTCTGTACGATATCTATGCACTGCCAAGTCGCAGTGAGGGTTTCCCGTTGGCACTGCTCGAAGCCGCCGACTACGGTAAGCGGGTGGTCTGTTCCGCCTTACCCGTTGTTAAGGAATGTTTCACCGCCGATGAACTAATCACATTCCCCATGCCCTCAGAAACGGCATTGGCAGCAGCCATTCAAACAGCCATGACACGTCCGGAGCTATGCACAAACATCAAGAAACGTTTTGACCGAGACTATTCTCCCGAAAGTTTTTATCGGAGATATATGATCATTTATCAGCACAAAGAATCTTGCTAATGCAAAGAAAGAAAACAGCAAATCAAAAGCAATATTTTCGGTCGATAAAAAGATAACTTTTATCGCACAAAAGCTATCTTTTTTTCATGTGAAAAGCATTATCGCATTAAGCAAAAATACTGTTGTGTTGTGTAAATCCAGTTTTAGACCCGTGTAAATTCGGATTTACACCCGTGTAAATTTAAAATTAGATCCGTGTAAAAAAGTACGATCATGTCAAGTACAAGACATTCATTCTCCGAAGTAGTTGTAACCTGCTTATTATCAAGTCCATTTCGGATGGAGAGAAATGCACAGCTCTGTCTATATAAAAAGAGAAACATCCACTCCTCCATCTGAAAGCATCAAACAGAATATATGAATCAACTGAAATTCTCGGTGGCCATGTCGGTCTATAAAAACGATAACCCCGAATATGTGCAGACAGCACTCGACAGTATCATCCAGCAAACTTGCGTACCCGACGAAATCGTATTGGTGGCCGACGGTCCCATACCCGACGCCCTGCGCGAGGTTATCGAACGCACACGCGAACGATTCCCCCAGCTACGCCCCCTCTATCAGGAGAAGAATGCAGGGCTTGGCGAAGCGCTCAGAATAGCTGTGGAACATGCCCATTACGACTACATTGCACGCATGGATAGCGATGACATCTCGCTGCCGGAACGCTTTGAGAAACAGATGAAATGTTTCGCTGAAGACCCTTCCCTCTCGATTGTTGGAGGCATGATCACGGAGTTCGTCGGCGAGCCTACAAATATTGTCAATGAGCGCACACTTCCATTAGACGATACGAGCATCAAGCAATTTATGACTTCGCGCTGTGGAGTTAACCATGTGACGGTTATCTTCAAGAAAAGCGATTTGATGAAAGCGGGGAATTATCAATCTGATTATCGGCAAGAGGATTATTATCTCTGGGCACGAATGATGAGAGAAGGATGCAAGTTCTTGAATATTCCAGATGTCGTTGTTAATGTACGATCAGGAGCTAATCAATTCTCCCGTCGTGGCGGATGGAAATATTTTAAGGATCATATGGAGATTTTCAAATTAATGTACCGCTGGAAACTCATTTCCCGCAGCCAGTTAATGAAGAATTATCTATTGAGATTCTTACAGGTGGCTTTCCCTAATCGACTGCGTACGTGGATTTACCAACACCTGCTGCGTGGATAAAGACCTCCGACAAGGCGACCTCGGAAAATCGACTTATATTATATAAGGAAAGCTTGGTAGACAATGATTCCGCTCAGGGAGATATAGAATAGAATGGTAAATTTCAGCCATACAGAAAGTTTATTCCTAAAACTATATCGGTCGGGCGTTTGGGAAGAACCTTTGGAGCTAAATTCCTTTACAAACAGAGAAATTGATTGGAAAGGAATATTAAGGTTGGCCAAACAACAGACTGTAATAGGATGCCTTGCTGATGGAATAGCAGAACTTCCAGAATCTGCCATTCCACAGAAAGTATATGCAAGCCTACTCAGTTGGGCTGTGGTCATACAACAGAATAATGCCCGGATGAATGCCATATTGCCTGGTCTCTTCACCGAATTAGAAACGCACGGCATCCGAACCTGGCTACTGAAAGGGCAAGGCGTGGGAATAAATTATATCCATCCACAATCACGACAGTCGGGAGATATTGATCTATTCATTATGGATCGGGCAGACTTCCGTAAGGCTAATGAGCTGATGCGCACACGTCTGCAATTGATTGATGATTATTCCGAGACTTATTTACACGCTGCTTACATTGATAGAGGAATTCTGATCGAATTGCACGGAGATATTGTAGGACGTATTAACCACAAAACAAATTCGCGGTTAAACAGCTGGTATCGCCAGTTTGTAAATGACTTTGAGGATCGAAGCATCACTATCGGTAATGGCAAAGTAAAACTTCCTCCGATTAATTTTGATGCACTCTTCATCTTCATTCATTTGGTAAGGCACTACTTCGGAGGCGGAATCGGATTGCGTCAGGTGACAGATTGGATGAGATTCCTTTATGTGATGAATGATCAGATAGATCAAGACAGGCTTTATAAAGATATTAAGTACTTAGGTTTGAATAAAGTTTGGTCTGTCTTCGGAACAATGGCAGTAGACTTTCTGGGGTGCCCACAAGAAGTAATGCCATTGTATAATCCTCAATACGCGCATCAAGGCGTCGGATTTTAAGATATATTTTAGACTCGGGAAACTTCGGCTTCCATGATCAGCGAACGAAAAGTAATTCTCGATATTACTATATACGCAGATTCAAGGCCTTTACAGGCCATATACAAATGATGTTTCGCAATATCATTATGTTTCCGAAGGAAGCTTTTTATAGTCTCCCTTATTTCCTGAAAGATGGGTTACAACGAACTTTTGCTAATCGAAAAGCCAATAAATAGATATGGATATGAATTGGAATGCTCTACTTTTATGCGTGGTCTTACCGTTTTTCAGTGCAATGATCCTCGTATTTTGGATACATCCCAAAATAGTTGAGATTGCTAAGAATAAAGACATTGTAGATAAACCCAACAGACGGAAACTACAACATGAGGCCGTCCCTGTATTAGGAGGGATTGCCGTTTTCTGGGGATTAGTTTTAGGTGCAGGGCTTACCGGCGTGTTCTTTGAGAGCAACGCACTATTCCCATCATCAGTCGCTACCACTGTCATGCTATTTTTAGGCACGACCGATGACATCTTAGGATTAAGTCCATCATTGAGATTAGTTGTAGAAATCGTTCTAATCGCCTTTGTCATCAATATGGAAGGAGTGAGCATTAATGATTTTCACGGATTATTGGGATTAGGTCAACTTCCGCAATGGATATCGATTTCCATCTCCATTCTTGCCGGTGCCGGAATTATTAATGCTATTAATCTGATTGACGGAGTGGACGGACTCTCATCGGGCTTCTGTTTGATGGCATGCACCATTTTCTGTTTTGCGTTTGTGACTTCGGGGTCTTACAAGATGGCTACGCTCACAGCCTTATGTGCCGGATCTCTGCTCCCTTTCTTTTTGCATAATGTCTTTGGCCGGAAATCTAAGATGTTTATCGGTGACGGGGGAACACTAATGATGGGTATTCTGATGTCAGAATTTACCTTCCACATCATAGCAACAAATTCAAAGGTGGCATTTCAATATACCAATATGGGAGTTGTTGCATTCACATTAGCAGTGTTGTCGATCCCCGTGTTCGACACCTTACGCGTAATGACAGCTCGGATCATCAAAGGAGGTTCACCCTTCCATGCCGATAAGACACACTTACATCACCTTTTCATCGATTTAGGGTTCTCTCACGCGGGCACAGCCATCACTGTCCTCATATTAAACATGCTAAACATCTCGTGTTGGCTGGCCACATATCAATTAGGAGGAGATGCCACCGCTCAACTCCTCTGCGTGCTAATCACGGGAATCCTCACAACAACGGTACTTTATTACACCGTCAGGCATTTAGGTCCGTCTAATCCGATTATTCGAACGCTCAAATGGATCGGAAAGCACAGCCACATCGAGAACAAAAGTTATTTTCTCCGTCTTAGATTGTTGCTTGACAAGATATAGGCAATCAGATTTTATCACAACTGCAAACAAAGAATCGCCGTAAGTAATCCCTATAACTTACGGCGATTTTTTTATACCAACGTGAGTCCGATGAGTGATCAGTATTTGAAAATTTCACGAATCGGATTACAAGCACATATAATTCCATCGAATTCACAGTAAAAAAGACAACAGGCGTCCATCTTTTTCTATTTTCTAATCAAAATAGATGTCGAGAGATGATCAAATCTTATTTTTTTGAGCAAAAAACACGTCGGAAATTAACCAATTCCTTGTTCGGTTAATTTCTGACCAGCCGGAAATTAACCAATTCCCTGTTCGGTTAATTTCTGATGCATCGACTATGCTAAAATTCCTATTTCTCCATCCTATGATGTATCGGATAGTATAGTTTTATTTTAACTCAATCATTCGAGTAATTGGATGATGTGGTTTTGTCTTAACTTCATCATTCGAGTAATCGGATGGTGTGTTTTATTTGCTTGTTTATTATAATCACGTTATATTATCTAAACAAGGCTCGGTAGAAGACATTAGAGAAACTGTATGCCGAAACGCACATGATCGTCAAGCAGATATAAGAGCGGGAATTAAAAAAGGCACTGACGCAGTAATGCGTATCAGTGCCTTATTGTGTATTGGTGGGTATTACCCTATAATAGGGCTTTGAACTTCTCGTCAAGAACGTCTTTGCTGGTAGCACCTACGAATTTGTCGACTACTTTGCCATCCTTAAAGAATAGGATGGTAGGAATATTGCGCACACTGAACTGTGCTGCAATTTCGTCATTCTCTTCAACATCGCACTTGCCGACAACGATCTTTCCATCGTAGTCGTTGGCCAATTCAGAGATGATCGGTCCCACCATACGGCACGGGCCGCACCACGTTGCCCATAGATCCACGACTAATGGCTTGTCGCCTGTTCTGTAACTCTCGAAGTTTTCGGTTGTGATCTTTACTTCCATTGCTTATTTCCTTGTAATGATTAATATTGTTTGCAAAAGTAATTAATTATCCATATATCAACAAGAATTGTGCCATGAAATGTCAGATCAGTATGGAGGACATTTCAATTGACATGGTAAGACATCCCGGGATTAACCTCAATATAAGTCACGAGCTTGTGTTTCAGACTGATGGGACCCATTTTCGAACGCAGTAGGACATGGCTGTTATTGCCCACGTCATGTATTTGGAAATACAATTGAGTGTTGCCCGGACTGTCACGAAGCATTGTTGAGATATCATTGACGATCGTTTCGTCTACGGAGGTGGTGTCCATGGTGATAGTGAACTTCTCGATTCGCTGATCCTTTACCGTTTGGAGATACTGTATATCGGATATCTTGAAGTCGTAATAGTCGCTATCCCGATATTTCTGCACGCATTTAGCAGTGATGAACACTGTGCTACCTTCGACGAGCATCCCTTTCCATCTCCCCCACTCTTCCCCGAAAAAAGCAAGTTCGCCGGAGCCTTCGAAATCCTCGATGGTAACAAATCCACATGGTTTCCCCGTTTTAGTAAACTTGGATTTGGTGCCGGTCACGATGCCCCCGATAACAATCTGATCTTTCTTTGACAGCGACACTTTGTCATCTAACTCAGTGCAGTGCGTGTTGCACATCGCCTTGAGGATGATATCAAATTCGTCCAAAGGATGAGCAGACAGATATATGCCCACAAGATCGCGTTCGCGGTTCAGCGTTTCGATGGTGCTCCAAGGCTCTGCCTGCGGCACTTGTGGCGTGGCAATCTCTATGGCTTCGGTCGATCCGAATAAAGAATTCTGTGCTTGCGACTGTTCTTGTTGATACAGTTGTCCATAGCGGATCAACGAATCAAGGAAGCTATCGCCCTTGGCATTGATGCCGAAATAGTTTTGTCGTGCAATCTCAAAACTATCAAAACCGCCACTGAGTGCCAGACTCTCAAACGCCTTCCGATTGACGACACTAAGATTGACACGCTCGGCAAGGTCGAATACACTTTTATATGTGCCATTCTTTTCTCTCTCATCAATAATGGTTTGGGCCGCCGCATCCCCCATTCCCTTAATGGCAGCCAATCCGAAACGAATTGCTCCGTGTGAGTTGACACTAAACTTCTGTCTGCTCTCGTTGACATCGGGACCGAGACACTCTATACCATTGCCCGGCACTCGTCCATCAGTTTGGTAATCTCGCTATATTAGCCAGATTTCGGCTCATCACCGCAGCCATATACTCGGCCGGATAATGCGCTTTGAGATAGGCCGTTTGATAAGCCACCCATGAATAACACGTGGCGTGGCTCTTATTGAAGGCATAAGAAGCAAACTTCTCCCAATCTGCCCAAATCTTCTCCAACACTTTCGGATCATAGCCATTGCGCTTTCCACCTTCGACAAACTTCGGTTTCATGGCCTCGACAATGGCTTTTTTCTTCTTTCCCATCGCCTTTCGGAGCGCATCGCTTTCACCTCTCGTAAAACCGGCAAGCTGCCGTGAGAGAAGCATCACTTGCTCTTGATAGACTGTGATGCCATAAGTGTCTTTGAGATATTTCTCCATGCAAGGAATATCATAGGCTATCTTAGCGGGATCGCGTTTACGAGCGATGAAATCGGGAATATAATCCATCGGTCCCGGTCGATAAAGCGCATTCATCGCAATGAGATCTTCGAAAACCGTAGGATGTAACTCTCGCAGATATTTTTGCATACCGGCAGACTCAAATTGGAATGTTCCTACGGTGCGGCCGTCGCAATACAATTTATAGGTTAAGGGATCATCGATCGGAATATGATCGAGATCCACCTCTATCCCAGTACTCATCTTGACATTCTCAACGGCTTCTTTTAAGATAGATAAGGTCTTCAAGCCGAGGAAGTCCATCTTGATCAATCCCGTAGATTCTATGACATGTCCGTCATACTGCGTGCAATGGAGTTTATGCCCGGGATCTGATTTATCTTCGGCAACCGACACCGGCACCCAATCGCTGATAGGATCACGACAGATGATGAAGCCGCACGCATGGATTCCGGTTCCTCTCACTGTGCCTTCCAACATCTTGGCATAAGTCATCGTGTTATGAAGTCGGGTGTCGTTGCTGGCTTCTGCTTCCCGAAGTTCAGGTATACTTTTGATCGCATTGGGAAGATTCATTTTCAATCCATCGGGAAGCCTATCTGGGATAACCTTGCAAAGATGATTCGCTACATCCAAAGGCAATTTCTCCACACGGGCCACATCCTTGATAGAGTTCTTCGTAGCCATCGTTCCGAAGGTGATGATATGTGCGCAATTATCGTGTCCATATTTGTCTTCCACCCATTCCAAGACACGGTTCCGACCGTCATCATCGAAATCTGTATCGATATCCGGCAACGAGATTCGATCGGGATTGAGGAATCTCTCGAACAGAAGATCATATTTAATCGGGTCTATCTTCGTAATGCCCAAGCAATAAGCAACCACCGAACCTGCTGCGGAGCCACGCCCCGGGCCCACCATCACATTGAGTTGATCACGTGCAGAGTTGATGAAATCTTGCACAATGAGGAAATAACCGGGGAAACCCATTGTCTTCATGACATGCAGTTCGAAATTGATTCGTTCGGTCACCTCATCGGTAAGCGGCTCTCCATAACATTTCCGCGCACCCGTATAAGCCAGCTCCGCTAAGTAATCTGCTTCGAATTTAATCCGATAGAGTTTGTCTATACCGCCTAACTTCTCCACTTTTTGTTCCCCTTCTTCACGCGGCAACTGGTTTTCGCCGTTTTCATCGCTGGTAAACTCGTCGAAGAGTTGTTGTGGAGTGAATCGCTTCCGCCATTCCTCCTCTGTACCAAACGACTCAGGAATAGGGAAGAATGGCATGATTGGGCCATGCTCAATATCATAAAATTCCACCTTGTCTAATATCTCCAACGTGTTAGCCATAGCCTCGGGAATGTCTGAAAAGACTTCGTTCATCTCCTCACGCGTTTTAAACCACTCCTGTTTGGAATACCGCATGCGATTGGGATCATCGAGGTCCTTGCCCGTGGAGATACACAACAGATGGTCATGAGCTTCTGCATTCTCCCTGTCTACGAAGTGTGCATCATTGGTACATATCAGTTTGATGCCATACTCCTGTGCAAACTTGATCATCATCGATTGGCTTTCTGCTGCATCGGGAAAGCCTCCCGGTTAGCAACCAAATTCGGATCTTTCACCTCATGGCGCTGAAGCTCCAAGTAATAGTCAGCTCCAAACACGCGGTGATACCATTCCACAGCTTCCCGCGCACCTTCGATATCGTCTTTGATAATCTTTCGCGGCACCTCGCCAGCTATGCAAGCAGAACACACAATGAGTCCTTCGTGATAACGTTCGAGATCTTCACGATCAGTGCGAGGTCGCATATAGTAACCGTCTACCCATGAACGCGAGACGAGTTTGATGAGATTCTTATAGCCTTGATAGTTCTTGGCGAGCACGATCAGATGATAGCCGCTCATGTCACCGTTTTCTTTCACCTTATCAGTCTTATGATGTCGAGCCACATACATCTCACAACCCAAGATCGGTTTGAAAGGTTCTTTACCCGCATCGCGACGCTTACCGTTAATCTTGTTACAGTAATCAAAGAATTCCTTGATACCAAACATATCGCCGTGATCAGTGATAGCCATACCCCGCATACCATCGTTCACGGCTTTGTCTACCAATCGAGGAATGCTCGACTGGCCGTCTAAGATAGAATAATAAGTGTGAACGTGCAGGTGTATATAATCTTCCATTGCCCTAAATCCTGATTAAAATCGAGCGTAAAGTTACGGATTAAGGTCGAAACAGCCAAAGAAAGGATTCAAAAATTTGTGGGATAGCTGAAAAAGATCTATCTTTGCAAACAGTTTTACACATAGACGCTACTATGGGCAATAAAATCAAGAAGCTGAAAAAGATACGAATCCATCGAGAAGGCACGTCAACACTCCTTTACGGCGGCATAGCCGTCATCATCATATCCGCTCTTGCATGGTTCGTTTCCGATTCAAAGATTCCTTTCGGAATATGTCTCGTGGTGCTGGGAGCGGCCTATGCCATCGTCGTGAACTTCTATCAGTGCCCCATCAGATATTTCAGTGAAGATGAAACCGACAAGATCGTTGTGGCTCCGGCCGACGGCAGGGTCGTGGTCATCGAGGAAGTAGAAGAAAACACTTATTTTCATGATAAGCGACTGATGGTATCAATTTTTATGAGTCTCTTCAACGTACACGCCAACTGGTTCCCTGTTGACGGCCGGGTTAAATTTGTTCGTCACCAGGATGGTAACTATCACAAGGCATGGTTACCCAAAGCCAGTGAGGAAAACGAGCATGCCGATATTATGATCACCACTTTTGACGGTGTGGATATTCTCTGCCGACAAATTGCCGGAGCCGTTGCGCGACGCATCGTGACTTATGCCAAGGAAGGCGAAGAGTGCTTCATCGACGAGCACCTGGCTTTATCAAGCTCGGTTCACGCGTGGATGTCTTCCTCCCCTTAGGCACAGAGATCTGTGTCAAAATGGGGCAGAGCACAGTAGGCGACCAAACCGTAATTGCAAGACTGCAATGATCAAAAAGCATATACCTAATTCCATCACGTGTTGCAACCTGATTTCAGGTTGTGTGGCCACTACGTTCGCACTCGGTTACAACCCGGAGATGGCCCTTTTGTGGATCGTGATAGGGGCAACATTCGACTTTTTCGATGGCATGAGCGCCCGATTATTAGGTGTCTCCTCCCCTATCGGCAAAGAACTCGATTCGCTTGCCGATGTCGTAACATTCGGTGTGGCGCCTGCCACGATTGTCTTCTCCGAACTATATGTGCTCGATTATCCTGCATTTTTAGAACCAGTGCAGCACTTACTGCCGTTCTTTGCTTTTGTGATGGCCGCCTTTTCGGCCTTGCGTCTGGCTAAATTCAATCTCGACACGCGTCAGACCACGTCTTTCATCGGTCTTCCTACTCCTGCCAACGCCCTCTTTTGGGGAGCATTGATCGTTGGCCAAGGCGACCTGTTCTCAACTTATCACTGGGGACTTCCCCTACTGCTTGTGCTTATTTGCATCAGCAGTTGGCTGATGGTCTCCGAGATTCCGATGTTTGCTCTGAAATTCAAGCACTGGGGTTGGAAAGGCAACGAGGTGCGTTATGGCTTCATTCTGTTATCCGCTGTCTTGTTGGCCGTGTTCCACATCACAGCCTTTGCACTGATCATCGTCTGTTATTTGCTCATTTCGTTCATCCTAAACAGGAAGCAGACACCCACAGACAGCGCCATCCAGCAACATTAATCTTGATCCGATGGCAGCACTTCTCCATTTCATTTTAGTCATGATTCTCACTGCCGGCTTTATCGTCGGCATTGCGGTCTACATCATTTACACCCGTGTGAGCAAAGCGGCGCGCCACTTTCGCGATCAGATGGACGGAACTGCCAACAACGGTCACCGCTCCCAACAGACCCGCACGGCCCATGGAGAAATCATCATCGATAATCGCACTCCATCCGAAGCCGGTCGCAAGATCTTCTCAAAAGACGAAGGAGAATATATAGACTTCGAGGAAGAGAAAAACACCTGATCAATGTTTTTCATCTCATTGATGAGTATATCAATTCAGCACACACCTTTCTTGCTATCCCTTTGAACAGCCACCGAGCCATAGGGGCCGTGCATAAACAAAAAGTAAGGACTCTCTGTGAGAGTCCTTACTTCTGTTTCTGTGATCCGCATGGGGCTCGAACCCATGACCCCAACATTAAAAGTGTTGTGCTCTACCAGCTGAGCTAGCGGATCTCCGATGATGCTTTCTGTCCTAAAAGCGAGTGCAAAGATACAACATTTTCTATAAACACCAAAATATTCTGTGTTTTTTCTTAAAAATATGACTCTGATGCCGCCTCAATGGTATCGAAAGGTGCCACATCCACGATTGCAACAAAGCTGCCTGCAAACGTTCTCTGACCCGGATCACAGCGCACATGATCTATCTGCCGAAAACCCAATGAGAGGTATACGACCAGTGGGGCACAAGTCGTATAGCCGTGGGGCACAGGTATGCGACTTGTCGCAAAGGCTCACGAAGCCAGTTGCCGGCAGGGCAGCAGGCACGATCTATGATTCTATTTCGGCGTCGTTTTCAAACTCCTTGGTCACATATCGTTGCCAATAGGCAATGATGAGCGTGGTGAGCGGGAGCGCGATGATCAAGCCTATGAAGCCGAGCAATGCCCCCCAAACGGAGAGAGAAAGCAACAGGATGGCGGGATTGAGTCCCATGGCCTTGCCCATCACTTTGGGCGTGACAACCATGTCGCTGATAATTTGCACAATGATAAACACCAGCACGGCTCCACCAAAGATCATCCAGAAGTTTTGCCCGGTGTCAGCAGCTTTGAGCAGTGCCAGAAAGGCCGTGGGAATGAGAGCGAATGTGTGCAGATAAGGCACGAGATCGAGAATGCCGATGAGAATACCCAGTCCGATAGCCATCGGGAAATCAATGATAGTGAAACCCACACAGAACATCACGCCCATGCAGAGCGCCACAATTCCCTGTCCGCGAATATAGTTGTTGAGTTCGCGTTCCACATCTTTGGCCAACTCGTGCCAGAAGGGACGGTTTTTCTTCGGGAAGATCTTGATCCAATTATTGGTGAGATACTCGTAGTCCAATAGGATGAAAAACATATACAAAAGAGTGATGCACGAGGCGATGATACTGATGACAACGCTGGCCGTCTGTCCGATAAACGAGAACAGTTGCGGCATCACCTCTTTGAGAATATTATTGAAATCGCGGCTGCGGAAGAAGTGTTCGATCTCGGTCCGGTTGTCGTGAAGCCACTGCTGGATGGTGGTAGCGATGCGACTGGTGTGTGCTGTTTGATTGAGATAATGAGAGGCCACACTTTCCAGGCGTTGGAACTGGTCGATCATCGGAGGTACGATGAGGTAGACCAGGGCACAGATGGCTCCGACCACGAAGATCATCGTGACGATGATAGCTAAGGCTCGGATACGCACATGCAGCCTGTATTGCACAAATTTCACGATGGGATAAAGCAGATAAGCCAGAAGCCATGCCACGAAAAAGGGCAAGAGCACGGCACTCAGGTAATTGATAACCAGGAAGACGGCAACTGCCAGCAGTGCACCAAGCATCCAGCGGATAAACTTGTCAAAGGTGATTTTCTGATTGATCATGACTCGTGATGTGTCGGGAGTGAATTTGTTGCTTTCGCGCGTGCTTCTGCGGCCAACGCTTTCTGATAACAGGCACGACACAGTGGCTCATATTCTGCCTGCTCGCCTAAGAGCACACGCCGCTCATTCGCCACCAGCCGATGACTGACATAGGCCAAAGCGCCGCACTTCACGCAGATGGCATGCACTTTGGTCACTTCGTCGGCAATGGCGCACAGGGAAGGGATAGGGCCGAAAGGCCTACCGCGAAAGTCCATATCAAGGCCCGCCACGATGACACGCACGCCTCGATTGGCCAACTGGTTGCATACGTCGACGAGTCCGTCATCCAAGAACTGTGCCTCGTCGATGCCCACGACATCAATGTCGGATGCGAGCAGCAGAATGGCTGCCGACGAGTCGACAGGTGTCGAAGGTATGACGTTGCGGTCGTGGCTCACCACATCCACCTCTGAATACCGCGTGTCGATCGAGGGTTTGAATATCTCCACTCGCTGCCGTGCGAATTTCGCCCGCTTCATCCGTCGTATCAACTCCTCGGTCTTCCCCGAGAACATCGATCCGCACACTACTTCTATCCTTCCGAACCGATGTTTTTCTCCTGTCAAATATTCCATCATAGTTGTGGTGTTTGCCCTGAATCAGTAGCTATAAATATGGTGCAAAAATACAAAGATGTTTAAAAACCCGCAAAGAAAGAAGTAGTTTTTTTGCCATTGATGATTAAATAGCTATATTTGCCCGTAAATTTGACAGCAATGGGAACGCTATATATCGTGCCGACTCCGGTTGGAAATATGGAGGATATGACGATGCGCGCCATCCGAATCCTACGCGAGGCTGACCTGATCCTGGCCGAAGATACGCGCACCTCGGGTGTGCTGTTGAAGCATTTCGATATAAGCGGCCGACTGATGTCTCACCACAAATTCAATGAGCATGGCACGGCAGCCGGGATTGTCGAACGATTGAAAGCGGGACAGATGATTGCGCTCATCAGCGATGCCGGTACGCCGGGTATCAGTGACCCGGGATTCCTCTTGGCCCGCGAAGCCATCAAAGCCGGAATCACCGTGCAATGTCTGCCGGGCGCCACAGCCTGCATTCCGGCGCTGGTCTCATCGGGACTGCCCTGCGACAGATTCTGTTTCGAAGGATTTCTTCCACAGAAGAAAGGGAGACAAACCCTTTTAGACGCGCTGACAGAGGAGACACGCACGATGGTGTTCTATGAGTCGCCTTACCGCCTGCTCAAAACCTTGCAACAGTTTGCCACAGTCTTCGGCGAAGACCGACAAGTGAGCATCTGTCGCGAGATCTCCAAAGTGCACGAGGAAAGTGTACGCGGCACATTGGCCGAAGCTGTGGCGCACTTTACAGCAAACGAACCCCGCGGCGAGATCGTTATTGTCTTAGCGGGAAAAAACAATAAGAACAAACCGAAAAAGTGAATAATTATGAAAAAGCTACTATTTTTTGCCTGCTTAGCGCTATTGGCGTTCACAGGTTGTAACAAGAAGAATGGCTCTGATTTGTCGAATATGGCGTTGACCGACTCTCTGCAAAGAATCATTGCACAAAGGGATAACGAAGTCAACGATATGATGGGTACGCTGAACGAGATTCAGGAAGGATTCCGTGAAATCAACGAGGCCGAGAACCGCGTAGACGTCATAAAAGACGGGGAAGGTACCAACAAAGCTAAACAGATCAAGGAGAACATTCAGTTTATCTCCGCCACGATGAAGCATAATCGTGAATTGCTGGCCAAACTGCAACAGCAATTGAAGACGAGCACCATCCAGGGCGATCAGTTGAAGAAAACGGTTGCCAATCTGATGAAACAGTTGGACGAGAAGGAGCAACAGCTGCAGCAACTGCGTGCCGAGCTGGATGCTAAGGATATCCATATCGCTGAGCTGGACGAAACCATCAACAATCAGAACACAAACATCTCGAATCTGAAAACAGAGAGCAGCCAGAAGACCGATGTCATCAACAGCCAAGACAAGCAGCTGAACACGGCTTGGTTTGTCTTCGGTACGAAAAAGGAGCTGAAAGAGCAGCAGATTCTGGTGAACGGAAAAGTGCTCCAATCCAACTTCAACAAGAACTACTTCACGAAGATCGACATTCGGCAAGACAAGGAGATTAAGCTCTACTCCAATTATGCCAAGCTCCTGACGACACACCCGTCAAGCAGTTACACACTGGTGAAAGATGCCACCAAGAAATATATCCTCACCATCACCAATCCTCAGATCTTCTGGAGCACAAGCAAGTATCTGGTGATCATGGTTAAATAAATAAAGTTTGCTCTGAAATCTTTTACAGAGAGGATCGATCAAAAAAGCTCCGCTTCGACGTCATGCCGAGGCGGAGCTTCTTGTTTATCGTCGCTCTTGAAAGAATTGCTGCATCAGAGCGCGACACTCATCCGCTAAGACTCCCCCGGTCACTGTGGCCTTGGGATGCAAGGCCTGCGGCGCAAACTGTCGGTAGCCGCGCTTCTCATCACCGGCGCCATAAACAATACGCTTAAGCTGTGCCCAACCAATGGCCCCCGCGCACATCGCGCATGGTTCGATAGTGACATAGAGCGTGCAACCGTTCAGGTATTTACCCCCCAACGCATTAGCGGCGGCCGTTATCGCCTGCATCTCGGCATGGGCAGTCACGTCGCATAAGGTTTCCGTGAGATTATGGGCACGCGCAATCACCCGACCATCGCACACCACCACAGCTCCCACAGGAATCTCTCCGGCTGCCCGGGCCGCTTCGGCCTCGACAAGCGCCTTCCGCATATACACTTCGTCTTGATCTTTCTGATTCTCCATATCCATCATGAGTCTTTGATCTTTGCGGTGCAAAAGTACGCAAATATATTAGGAAATAAAGCCGTAGATCCGATTTATTCTTCCCCCAGATAGAATGTCTTTCTCACAATAAAATCGTATCTTTGCCACTAAAAACAGGCTATGGCGCAACATAACGAACTGGGGAAATGGGGCGAAGAGCAGGCGGCGGCCTTCCTGAAAGACAAGGGGTACACCATCTGCGACCGCAACTGGCGAGACGGGCATCGCGATCTGGACATCGTGGCGCTCAATGAAGACCAGACGACAATGGTGTTTGTGGAGGTGAAGACCCGCACTTCCGCCGAATTGCAAGAGCCGGAAACGGCCGTAGACAAGAAAAAGATCCGGAGTATTGCCAACGCTGCCCATCGCTATCTCAAGCAGTCGGATGCAGACTATGATGTGCGCTTCGACATCATTTCGGTTACGGGAACCGATCACTCCAACGTGAAAATCGACCACATCATCAACGCTTTCAACCCACTTCTGACATGAGATGATGAATACCAAGATACTTCGATTCAAAGAAATAGACTCCACCAATCGCTTCCTCTGCCATTATCAGGCGCCCGAAGGGGAAGAGATGACCGTGGCAGTGGCCGACTTCCAAACAGCGGGATGCGGCATGGGCACCAACACCTGGGAAAGCCAACCCGGACAGAATCTCCTATACAGCATCCTCGTCCATCCCCACACACTCCCCGTCAGGCGCCAGTTCCTGTTATCAATGGCCCAGGCCGTGGCGCTGAAAGAAGTGCTTGACGAATACACCGACGGCATCACGGTGAAATGGCCCAACGACATCTATTGGCACAACCAAAAGATCAGCGGCACGCGCATCGACACCGCGCTGTCTTCGCAGGGGATCAAAGACTTTATCCTGGGCACGGGGCTGAACGTCAATCAGCGTGCGTTCCGCAGCCAAGCCCCCAACCCCATCTCGCTCTGCCAGATTCTGGGGCATCCCGTCGACCGAGAACAACTGTTCCAAAAAGTGATTGCGGCTTTCGAGCAACAGTATGCCCTGATCACCGACGGCGCTTACGCACAAATCTCGGAACAATATCACGATGCCTTATACCGAGCCGACGAACTCCATGCCTATCGTGACCGAGACGGCACATTCCGCGCAGCCATCCAGCGTGTCGAAGACGACGGGCACCTTCTCTTGCGCGATTCGGCGGGCACACTCCGCCGATACGCATTCAAAGAACTCGCATTTATCATTTAAATTCACAAGATATGACAAAGTATAAAAGAATCCTCCTCAAGCTCAGCGGCGAAAGCCTGATGGGCAACCAGAGTTTCGGCATCGATCCCGAACGTCTCGCCGACTACGCGCGGCAGATCAAGGAAGTCCACGCAATGGGCATTCAGATCGGCATCGTCATCGGCGGTGGCAACATCTTTCGCGGTTTGAGCGGCACCTCCAAAGGTTTTGATCGCGTGAAGGGCGACCAAATGGGCATGTGCGCCACCGTGATCAACTCCCTCGCTTTGAGCAGCGCCCTGGAAGCAAGCGGTGTCAAGACCAAAGTGCTGACAGCCATCCGCATGGAACCCATCGGCGAGTTTTATTCCAAATGGAAAGCCATCGAAGCGATGGAATCAGGATATATCTGCATCTTCTCGGCCGGCACGGGTTCCCCTTATTTCACAACCGACACTGGTAGTTCGCTCCGCGGCATCGAAATCGAAGCCGACGTGATGCTCAAAGGCACGCGTGTAGACGGCATCTATACGGCCGATCCTGAAAAAGATCCCACCGCCACGAAGTTTGACCAAATCACATTCGACGAGATCTACGCCCGCAACCTGAAAGTGATGGATCTCACCGCCACGACGATGTGTAAAGAGAATCACCTCCCAATTTATGTCTTCAATATGGACATCGTCGGCAATCTGAAGCGCGTCATAGACGGCGAACCCATCGGAACACTCGTCCACTAAGCGCCAGCGCGCAATACAGGAATAAAAAGGAGCACTTCCACCTTTGGGAAGCGCTCCTTTTCTCTATTTTTGATTGTCCCAATATTGGGAAACATCGTTTTCCTCATTTTTTGAGCCTCCCAACATCAGGATGCTTCATTTTTCCAGTGTTCAAGCATTCCCAACATTGGGACGACTCATTTTTTTCGTTTTCGAGCATTCCCAACATTGGGAAAGATCATTTTCCCAGTTTTCGGCGTTTCCCAACATTGGGAAAGGTCATTTTCCAGTTTTTGGCGTTTCATCCGTGGATGACGAGTCGTTTTTGCAGTTTTTTGCTCATCATCCGTGGATGAAACACTATTTCTTTCATTTTCGAGTTTTCATCCGTGGATGACGAGTCGTTTTTGCAGTTTTTTACTCATCATCCGTGGATGAAACACTATTTTTTCCATTTCCGGGTTTTCATCCGTGGATGACGAGTCGTTTTGAGAGTTTTTTGCTTGTCGGCCATGGCCGAAACGCTGTTTTCTGAATTTTGGAGCTTTCGGCCACGGCCGAAGCCCTATTTTTCCAGTTTTTCACTCGTCGGCCACGGCCGAAACGCTGTTTTTCTAATTTTTCGGGCTTCGGGACTCCCCGACAGCACATTTTTCTCCAAAACAGCCCAGCGGGACTCCCGACAGCATATTTAATCAATTGCGGGTTTACCGGGCACAAAACAATCGGTGCCCAGGATCACAATCTGCTGTTGCCCCGATCACGCCGCCATTGCTGAAAGGCCGTAGGCGTTACACGGAGTCATCTATCGCAGAGTTTCTATCAACGTTTGGATTTCTCGAAGATCTTCGACCATTTGTTGGTTTCTTCCTTTTTAGAAGACGACTGTTTCGGTTGCTGTTGGGTGGCATTGGCCGATTTCACAGGGATATTGGAACGGCCTTTCGGAAGTTTTTTGCTGAGCTTGTTGGCCGATTCCTTCTTCTCCTCGCTGCGCTGCCGCCACGCATCAATAAAACTGTAGCCGGCAGTCGATATTTCGAAATCGATCTCGGGTAGTTTGATCGGGGCATCGTTACGATACGGAACGCTTATCGTCGTGACCGGCGTGATCTCCACCGTGGTAACACCTTGGGCCAACATCCCGAGTTGTTGGGCGGCCCCCCACGAAAGATCTATGATGCGACCGCGACCGAACGGGCCACGATCTATAACCTTCACAACGACTTCCTTACCATTGGAGAGATTTTTCACTCGTAGCAATGTGCCGAAAGGATAGGTGCGATGGGCACACGTAAGGCTGTCGTGATGGATTCGCTCACCGCTGCTGGTCCGCGCTCCTGTGGCGCGCTTGGAATAAAAAGAGGCCTTACCTCGCTGCTGAGCCAACAGCGGAATAAAGCCTAAAAGCATGGTGACTATCAGAGATATAATCCTGCTTCGATAGAACACTATTTGAGTTTTTGGATTGACAAATGAATAAGCAAAAAAGTTGACGGGCAAACAAGTAGGCCGGAAAGAAATCTCCTCGTCAGCTTGTTGACCCGTCAACTCATAAACTGTATTACACGATGCCTTGCGCCATCATTGCATGGGCCACCTTCATAAAGCCAGCAATGTTTGCACCCTTGACATAGTCGATGTAGCCATCAGGCTCGGTGCCGTATTTCACGCACTGCTCGTGGATCGAGTGCATAATGTGGTGCAGACGCTCATCAACTTCCTTACCGGTCCAACCCAGGCGCAGAGAGTTCTGTGTCATTTCCAGACCCGAAGTAGCTACACCGCCGGCGTTGACTGCCTTACCCGGAGCGAAGAGGGTCTTCGATGCAACAAACTTTTCAGAAGCCTCGGCCGTGCAACCCATGTTGGATACTTCGGCCACGCATACGGGTTTGGATGCCAAGATCTTATCGGCATCAGCATCGTTAAGCTCGTTCTGAGTTGCGCAGGGCAAGTAAATGTCTGCCTTTGCTTCCCAAGGTTTCTTGCCGGCAAAGAATGTTGCCGAACGGAACTTCTCTGCATAAGGTGCGCAGATGTCATTACCACTGCTGCGAAGCTCCAACATATAATCGATCTTCTCGCCACTGATGCCGTCGGGATCGAGAATATAACCGTCGGGACCACTCAATGTGATGACCTTTGCACCCAATTCAGTTGCTTTCTTGGTAGCACCCCAAGCCACATTGCCAAAGCCACTCAGTGCCACGGTCTTGCCCTTAATGTCAATGCCCTTGGTCTGCAACATTTGATTCACGAAATAGAGTGCACCATAACCGGTAGCCTCGGGACGGAAGATGGATCCTCCCCATTCGATGCCCTTTCCGGTCAGCACGCCTTCGAATTGATGCGTCAACTTGCGATACATCCCAAAGAGATAACCGATCTCGCGTCCGCCTACGCCAATGTCGCCTGCGGGAACGTCTTCGTTGGGACCGATGTGGCGATACAACTCCGTCATAAAGGCCTGACAGAAGCGCATAATCTCGGCATCGCTACGTCCACGGGGTGCAAAGTCAGAACCTCCCTTGCCACCGCCCATCGGCAATGTGGTGAGGGCATTTTTGAATGTCTGCTCGAAGCCTAAGAACTTCAGGATAGACAGATTGACCGACGGATGGAAACGGAGACCGCCCTTATACGGGCCAATCGCGCCGTTGAACTGCACGCGATAACCGATGTTTACGTGCACCTCACCCTTGTCGTCGGTCCAAGGCACGCGGAACGTAACGATGCGCTCCGGCTCCACCATACGCTCGATGAGCTTTGCTTTTTCGAACTCAGGATGCTGATTGTAAACATCCTTGATCGAGATTAACACTTCTCTTACAGCTTGTAAGAACTCCACTTCACCCGGATGCTTCCGCTCCAGGTCTTGCATAATTTTTTCGACTTCCATTGTTAGGTAATATATTTAAGTTTAGGTAACAGGTGTCATATTGTTATTGTGACACCGCAAATGTAGTCCTTTTCCAGATAACCTCCAAATAAAAGCGGACGTTTTTTGTTTTATTATCTTACATTTTGTCAATTATCGACCGCTATTTACTTTCATCATATTTGTCGCAATGCTGCAAATTAACGCAATATATTTGACATTTGCAAGCAAAACCGTGAAAAAGGGTTTACTCGTGCGAGGTCAAAGCTGGGAAATAGTGGAAATATGGTGGCTAAGAAGTAGCAAAAATAATGCGAGCAGCAAATCCGTTTTTTTAACATAACATTAAAGGTAAGGAGGTGAAAAAGTGAAAGGGTGAAAAGAATCATCATCTCTTCACCCTTCATCCTTCTATGGCTTTTTCTTCCGCTCCTGTTTCGGCACTTTGTGATATTCCACGCCTTTCAAGTCGCGGAAATCCCTCGTTGGGACGAAACGCATCTGCGCACGCTTGATATGCTCAGAGACTTTAAAGTCCTCTGCTTTCTTCACAACCTTCGACTGAATCGACGGACGGAAGGTACCCAACGGACCAGCATCGACGATGTAGCCTTGCGCACAAAGGAAGTTCAACACTTTGCGAGCCTTGTAAAACACGGCAGCCACATCGGCCTCGCCCACCGTCGAATCCTCGGCCATCAACGCGCAGAGACGGTCAAACGGGATATGCTCCTTCTGGCAAACCAGACTGGCTACAAACACTTTCTGTCCTTTCAGTGGCCCAACGCCCATTGTTTTTTCATTTAAAGAAATGTCCATACTACTTAAATTCTAAAAGTTAATGATCAATTATTGTTCTCAAATTATCTGTCTATAAAAAAGATACTATCTCGCAGAAAAACGTAATTACATTTTTCAAAAACGTAATTACGTTTCACGCAACACGTAATTACGTTTTTTCTGCGGGATACTAACCTTTTCTCGATTCATCAATAGCGAATAAATGGGCGTACCCATCCTCTATTAGGACTACCACGCTTACCTCCACGGTTATTATAATGAAATGTTATAGCACTCCATCCCATCCAAATATAGCCTGCTTGATCAGAATAATAGCTATATTCAGAGCTGGACCAATACCACATGTTAGGAGCAGGAGCATTAGTTCCCCCAATGCCACTGTTATATCCATGCAAATCTGTGCCACCAACTAGATTAAAGGCGGCATTGACTAATGAGCCTGAAGGCCATTGTTCCGTGGCTTGATAATCACTTGTGATTGTTGGGCGATTGATAAGTCCTAACGCAGAATAAACATACTTCCATTCACCCATAGCAGGTAAGTACCATTTTTTACCAACCAAAGAACCACTCACGGGTGTTCCCGGATCATAATGACCAGCAGCATAGAAAGCTTGAAAATCAGGCGTGTCACCTTTTACTGTCACACCGTCTGTGCTCGCACTTGCATTCCAAGTCTCTTCATATCCGTTCTCCATGTTGCACAATGCAGCGAAGTTATTGGTCCGACTGACACTTTTTTGTTCTGCCAGACTCCAATTCGTGCTATAACACCATTCGCAATCATCATCGTTGTTCGCATTCTTTAAGGCAATGGCCATGCGCTTACTTTGGCTTAGAACAACACCAACAGGAATTTTTGTACCGCCACCATAGGTTGATTCTGTTATCAATCCAGTTGTACCATCACTGAATAAATAGAGAAAGTGATATAAGAGTTTCACATTGACTAAGTATGAACCATTCTGCACCATATTCAATGACGGGGAGGGATTTAAAATGAGACTTGCCCCAGCCATATTCCGTCCGTAAATCGAACCATCTGTAAAAGTCAGTTTTAATTTTGCGCCATCAGTTGTGGGGAGGAAATATTGATACCCCAGACTTGTCTTATTAGCCAATGGATAATATGTTCCAACAGATTGCCCTCCGGAGGTGTTAAAAGTGTAATTGCCTGTACTCGTAGAACCATTACTATACGTATAAGAATCTGTTGTTAAGTCATACGTAGCAATCGTAGGAACATCCCCCGCAGCATCTGCAATAGATGCCTTTGTTGCTGTAGAAATATTCATATATGCGGTTAATTTGATTCGCATACGGGCACCAACATGCTTCATCGTGAAAGAAACCTCCATCGGTGTATCGGTATTGATATTATAATTCTTGGTGATCCCAATCATTGCTTTCTCTGCATTGTCGCGAGTTATAGTCAACTGATCGCCGCTACGAGTGACTTTGTCATTGAAACAAACGAAAGTATAAATTCCGTGAGGTAGCCTAAATCTGTCTTTTGTCCCAGGATCAGGAGTAAATGTACCATAATAAACTTGCCCTTTTATTTCGCCCTTACATGTGCCGCCTTGGTAAGCAAGAATGGTATAATGACCGTTCTCCATTGCCCGAGTTGCAGCAGATGCCGTCTCGGTGGTCTTCGTTGTATCTCGCTGTACTGTTACTTCTGCGAGAATTCCATTTCCGAGATCTACCATTTGTTTTTTCACTTCATTCTTAGAGAAAGAAGCACGAGTCCCTTCAAACTCTTGATCTTCACCATAATCGGTAAAGTTCAATTTAAATTGTACTTGTTTGTTTTCAGGAGTTAAATCGCTATCCTCGTTGTGTTCATTAGTGCACGCTGTTGCAAATAATAGCATAATTGCACTCAGAGTTGTAGATAAAATTGTTGTCTTCATTGTTGTCTCTTTTTTTGTTTCAAAATATTAATCTTCTTCATATAACCACGCTCCTTTTGCAGGGGCCGCAGAAGATTCATCACCAAAATAAATAGAACCTCCTTCGTGTTCTGTTTCTGTACTCCAACCACTCTCTGTGGAAGAGGCTCCCGAATTCAGGCGAACAGATGTACAGATAAATTGCTCTGCCTCTGCTTGAATCATTTCACACTCGGGCTTCACGTAGCCCATTCTCTCTAATTGTTTTTGTTTCATATTCTCTATGTTTTGAATGAATAAATCGTCATTATTTTCCCCTTTCCCGATTGGCAAAAGGGCATGAAAAGAGGAACAAAGGGAACTCTCGTGAGCCCTTTGTTTATAGGAGTTTAGCCGTTCTCTTACGCGCGCGCGTAGGCGAAGACTTAAAATGGTGTCACGCCAGGTGTAATGTGTGTGTGTGTGTGTGTGTTAAGACTTTTTCCGAGCTGACCAAATATAAAGCGTTAAAAGATGCAAGAGAATTGGTGTTCTTTTGCATGCTTTTGTGATTGTTTATATTTGCTCTTGCTGTCATTCTCAATTGTCAATTATCAATTAACGGCGGCAAAGGTAAGTAAAGTTTCTTAAAAGAGCAAATAAATTATCGACAAATTGAATGTGAAGCCTTCAAGAATCTGCCAAGACTCTTAAAGGCTGCGCATTATTTACGGATTTGATCTAGCGCTTGACGGATGTCGTCCAGAATATCTTCGGCATCCTCAATTCCCACAGAAAGGCGGATCAGATCTGGTGCAATACCGGCATCTTGCAACTGTTTGTCGGTCAGTTGGCGATGCGTATGACTGGCGGGATGCAACACGCAAGTGCGCGCATCGGCCACGTGTGTCACGATGTTGATCATTTCCAACGAATCCATAAACTTGATGGCTGTGTCGCGATCGCCTTTCAAGCCGAAAGCAATAACGCCACACGATCCGTCGGGCAAATATTTCTGTGCCAATGAATAGCAAGAATCATCTTTCAATCCACTATAATGTACCCACGCCACACGCGGATCATCATGCAAAAACTCAGCCACACGTTGCGCATTTCTGCAATGCTGCGGCATACGCAAATGCAGTGTTTCCAATCCCAGATTGAGCAGGAATGCGTTTTGCGGAGCAGGAATCGAACCGAGATCGCGCATCAGTTGAGCCACGATTTTGGTGATATATCCCATCTTCCCAAACGCTTCGGTGTAGGTGATACCATGATAAGAAGCGTCGGGCGTGCACAATCCGGGGAATCGTTCGGCGTTGGCTTGCCAATCGAAATGGCCGCTATCCACAACGACCCCACCCACTTGCGTGGCGTGTCCATCCATATATTTAGTGGTGGAATGCGTCACAATATCGCATCCCCATTCAAAAGGACAACAGTTGATGGGCGTGGCAAACGTGTTGTCGATGATCAACGGCACGCCATTGCGATGCGCGATACGAGCAAATTTCTCGATATCAAGCACGCGACAACCCGGATTCGAAATGGTTTCTCCGAAAAGCAGCTTGGTATTCGGCTGAAAAGCACGTTGGATTTCAGTCTCGTCGGCTTCGGGATTAACGAACGTACACGTAATGCCCAACTTCTTCAAAGTCACGCCGAAGAGATTATACGTGCCACCATAGATTTCATTCGAGACCACGATATGATCGCCCGCCTCGCAGATATTAAACACAGCGTAGAAGTTAGCAGCCTGTCCGCTGGACGTCAACACGGCTCCGACGCCCCCTTCCAAGGCTGCAATTTTCCGCGCCACAGCATCGTTTGTGGGATTTTGCAGCCTCGAATAGAAATATCCTTCTTTTTTAAGATCGAAGAGCATAGCCATCTCTTCGCTGTCGTCATACTTGAAAGTGGTGCTCTGGACGATGGGCAACACTCTCGGTTCACCGTTTTTCGGTTCCCAACCGGCCTGCACACACAAGGTGGATCTACGTAAATTCTTTTTCATCTCATTCCTGTTTAGTGGTTGAATGCGGGTACAAATTAAAAGAAAAAACTTCAATTGGACAATAAAATCATTAAAAAAGCTGTTTATTGCAACGCTATGAACATTATTTCTCACCTCTTTCCCCTCTTTCTCCCGAAGCAGATCGCTCACCAACAACACACAAAGCATGCACAACTGACATCTTACGCCTTATTCAACCAACCGTTAATCGCCGTGCAACTAAGCGTTAATCGTCGTGCGTTTAACCGTTAGTTGGCGTGCGATTAACGGTTAAACACATCCCCCTTGATAACTCCCCGTAAAATCAAGACATATCAACAAATTGATAACAGATCAGCCAAAAAACTCTTGATTTGAATCAAGAAACATACGAAAGACGAATATTTTTGATCAAAACACTTGCATGGTATTGCGAAAAGCCATATCTTTGCATCGTGTTTTTCATGGTATTAGATTTAAGGTTAATAAGGTTGGGACTCAGCGGAGCCCCTTTTTTTTATGTCCACGAGTCACCCAACCGCAGTTTCATTGACAAGTATTTGTCGATCTGAAAGATATGCCTTATTTCTGCCACCACGGTTACAGCGACCACTGTCATACTAAACCAAGCTGGTGAAGTTTTATAACCGCCAATGAGAATAAGAACGAAATAAAAACAAACGACAGGATAATGAGCTCAAAGAACAACCCAAACAAACATAGATTCAACCATCATTCCCATTCTTTTTATACCTCATTTCGACTTGCATCAGTGTTGCTGACACTTGCGTTTTCAACCTTTCTGTCGGTTTCTGCCAAACAAGTGACAGCGCGACAAGCACTCAACATCGCTCGGAAATACATCACACCCGATCGTCGTTCAACCGTTGTCCCACAGACACGAAACAACAGACAGCCGGCGATCAAACCTTTCTATGTCTTCAACGACGCACGAGGCAAAGGCTTTGTGGTGGTTTCGGGCGACGACGCCATGGGTGAAGTGCTCGCTTACAGCGATACAGGTGCGCTGGACACCACAGTTGCCAATCCCGGTGTGAAGTTGTTGTTGCAAGCCTATCGAAAGTGTTTCGCACACTTGCAACAGTTTCCTGCCGCATCCAAGGCTGTTACCCGGACATCACGTGCTTATAAAATCGTGGCTCCACTGCTATCGTGTAAATGGAATCAGACATACCCTTACAATAAGAACACGGGCTACACATACACGGGATGTGTAGCAACGGCAATGGCACAAATGATGTATTATCACCAATGGCCAACCCAGGGAAAAGGCAAAAGCACCTATACTGTGGTGTCTGACAATCAAATGAAGCATGCAGATTTCAGCAAATCCCACTATGACTGGGCACACATGAAAGACATTTACGACTATCATCACCCGTCCACCGACATTGAGAAAGAAGCCGTTGCACTGTTGATGAGCGACATCGGCATAGCTACCAAAATGCAATATACGGCCTATGCGAGCGGCACTTACGATCAAGAGGCTGAGCGTGCCTTTCAAAACAACTTCGATTATACCACTGCCTTTGTTACAAGGAGTGATGAAGGTACGGCAGATTTTACTGAAATTGTGCGGCAAGAGCTGCTCAACGGTTTCCCCGTTTACCTCTCGGGCTATTATAGCTTAGGCTCCAACGGACATGCATGGGTGACTGACGGACAAGACGAGAGAGGTTTGTTCCACATGAACTTCGGCTGGGGCGGACAGAGCAATGGCTATTTTTCGCTTACAGCAACTGATGTTGCACAGAGCGGAGGAGAGTTTGGCGGACGCCCGTTATCATTTAGAGTGGGCTTGATTGCTATTTTGGCGCACCCCAATAAAACAGACATCAAAGCGATAGATCCCTCTTTATTGGCCGACAGTCCTAAGTTAAAGTTCAACTTGGAAGGTAGTCTTACCTTGCCGAAAGGCAGTGCAAAAACTTTTAATGTGGCAGATATGCCGGCCGTGGAAATGACTTATTTCATCAACAAAGGCAAAGGATTCAAAGGCGATATAGGTGTCGGCATCTTTGATATGGAGGGAAAACTGCTCACGCCCTGCCCTTCTGACGACTACGCTACGGGTGGATTTACGCAGCGAATGTATGCAAAATACGACGACGGTATCATGAAACGCGATTATCTTATCAATGTTCCGCAGAAGATAAAAGTAGATCTTTCCAATCTCTCAGACGGTTACTATCAACTCCTCCCAATCTGTGTGCCTAAGAAAAACGATGGCAGTTGGGGCGAATGGATACATATGAAGTTGGCTCCTCGCATGATAGTTGAAATCCGCAATCATACAGTTCGCGTGGCAGAAGAGGACTTCATCACGGCTGGATTTCAGTTCTCCGAACAACCGTCGACAACACATTTCAAACCAGGAAGCGAAGAAGTGGCATATTTCTCCATCAGAAACAAAGGTGGATTAGAGCGCACTTGCTACGCTAAATTGCAATTGCTGGACACCAACGACCATGTTTCATTGGAAATCCGACAGCAACAGAAGACTGCATTCACAGGATTCGACACCACTCTATTGCCTTTCACCATCAATATTCCCACTTCATTCACAGAGGGAAAATACCGGATCAAACTGGAATTAATTGAAGAAAACGACATCGGAATCGATAATCCCGCAGCCGAACGTTATGTTGTGAGCAAGGTGTATGATAAAGACGACACTTTCTTTGATATCTCATTGCTGCCCACCGGCATAAATCATGCGACAACAACGCACGTTGACGTTATCAACAACGGCCCAATACTGACCATACGCGGCAGTGGATTGCAACAGGTCAAACTATTCGATCTGAACGGCAGATTGCTTAACAGCACCCCTATCGTTGGCCAAAGCGAGATCACGCTCTCACTCGCTGGCCTTGCACAAGGCGTATATGTCGTGCAGATTACAGACAACGGACGCACCCACACGCGACGTTTCTTGAAACAATAAAACAGTTCTCGTCCTGCCACTCTATCTCTAAGAAATGCAGCACTTTAACCACTTGCTCGTCAATTTGCCGCTGATTGCCTTGCGAAAAGCCGTCAATCGCCTTGCGAATAATATCTATTTGAACGGCGGAAAGACATTAAACGGAAACGTAGACAGATTGATTGTCTCGTCGGGCATAACCAAACGCATTGAGCATGACAGGCCATTAACTAATCTTTCAAGTAAATATGTCAAGACAATCTGATTATAACAACCAAATCAAGAAACTCACTAGCGAGATCGGTTTACTGCAACATCGCGATCGATTTTTCATCATCGGCGAAATCATTTCATTTTTAGCGATGATCGGTTTCATCGTTTTAGATACGATATTGACCGATGCCGCATGGACATTAGTCTTGTCGGCATTATCATTAGCAGCATATATCGTGATTCGGAAAATGGATGTTCGCACAGGCGAAAAAAGACAACAACTGGAAGACTTGCGCACAGTCTATATGAATGAGATAGCCGGTGCAAACGGTGATTTCAGCTGTTTTGATGCCGGCGAACGCTATATCGACCCGCATCATCCTTTCACTTTCGATCTCGATATCTTCGGGCGCGATTCGCTTTTCAATCGTCTCAATCGCACGATAACCACAGGTGGTAGCGACCATTTGGCCCAATGTCTGTCACTTTTACATCCAATCAATCGATCGGAAACCATTAATGAGCTTGCAAAAGACCATCTTTGGTGCGCTAAGTGGATGTCTTTTGGAACGCGAATGCATATTAATTCAAACGAGATCAAGCGCGTACTAACTGCTGCAAATGCTGTAAAGGTTGTTTCAGGAGCTGATTCCATGCTGCTATTGATCATCGCTTATGCTCTGATCACAGGCCTTTTCGTCTCCATTTTACTGTCTGTGGCGGGGCTGGTGACTGTCAATATCCCGATTTGGTGGGGGTTGTTGCAATTCTTCGGAGTGTTTTTGCTCACCAAGCAGGCACTCGGGCGCATCTCTAAAAACGTCAACACACTGCATAAACAATTGAAAAAATATATTGACGTAATACACCATTGTGCCGACAAAAAGAACATCCCGCCAAGCGCAGCAGCCCATTTCGAATCTCTTTCAGAAGCAATTCTGTCGTTCGAACAACTCAATCGCGTGCTCAATGGACTTGATCGACGGGGCAATATACTGGGCTTGTTTCTTGCAGACGCATTCTTTCTGAGCGATTTTTTCCTCATCCGAGGATTCTTGAAATGGCAAACGGCCTACCTTGATAGGATCAACAGCTGGATCAACAGCGTGAGTCTGATCGACACTTGGGTGTCAATGGCCACGTTCCGATATAATCATCCCGAGGCGGGACATGCTGAAATCATTGATTCGGATGAGGTTGTTTACGAAGCAAAAGGGCTATATCATCCATTCCTCGGACCGCAAGCTGTGCGTAATGATTTCGTCATTCGCGATGGAAATTATTATCTAATCACGGGCGCAAACATGGCTGGTAAAAGTACATTCTTGCGTTCTATCGGCGTGAATTATGTGTTGGCGCTGAACGGGATGCCCGTTTTTGCCGATCAAATACGCGTTTCGCATTTCGCATTATTCAGTAGTATGCGGACCACCGATGATCTCACGCACGGCATTTCATATTTCAATGCCGAATTGTTACGGCTCCAACAGCTCATCGACTATTGTCAACGGCAACCGCGCACATTGATTATTCTCGACGAAATACTGAAAGGTACCAACTCATTGGATAAACTCAACGGTTCGCGTCTGTTCCTTCAAGCCATAACCCAACTGCCCGTGAGCGGCATTATTGCCACGCACGACCTCGAATTATCTAAAATGAGCGAAGCATTTCCTACTCGTTTCCACAACTATTGTTTTGAAATCGAACTCGGAACTGCTGTCACTTACACCTACAAAATCACTCCTGGCGTAGCCCGTAATCAGAATGCCACGTTCTTGTTAAAACAAATGCTGCAACGGATAAACGCAATAAACCTCATCAATTAAATCTGGTTTTAGCTTCTTTACTTTGTTTCATAAACAAAAAGAATTATTCTTGCAGTGACACTTTACAGATCTATAACAAAACGGATCTGGCTCTTTTGAAATACCGTTAACATTCTATGTAAATATGTTAAACCCTCATCCAAAACAGCAAATAAAACATAAAAGACATTCGTTTATAACATTTAGAGTTGGAGTTATTACAAAACTTACCTATATTTGCAACGTGTTTTTCATAGTATTAGATTTAAGGTTAACAAGGTCGGGCCCAGCGGGGCCCATTTTTTTATGCTTAATTGAAAAGCACCCCCCAATCAATTCAATAATGAATGACTTCGTTTCATAAGCAGTTTCACCTTTGATCTACATTCGATTAATCAACACGGGCGAAATACTTCGCCATGACCTACCTTTCTATTCAACATGGAGTTGAAAACATTCTGCCCCATTAATCAGCCTATCTATTCACTCGCGATCTGACCATCTGAGCAAATTCGAACTCCCATTAGATGTAAATCGCATTCTCATCAATGATTAAACGCAATGCACCTAACCGTTATTTGCACAATTGGAAGAAAACGATTACATTTGCAGTTGACATCAAAAAGAAAAAGAATAGACGCATGAACAACGAACAATATGCACAACTGCTGGTTGAACATGACATTAAGCCAACAGCCAACAGGATCGTTATTGCACGCGCTTTGGCATTGGCCGATCGCCCGATGTCGATAAGCGAACTCGAAGAAAATATTCTTACAATCGACAAATCAAATATTTTCCGTGCGTTGACATTATTTAAAGAGCATCACCTTGTGCATACAATCGAAGACGGAAGCGATGGAGCGCGGTTTGAATTATGCCGTAGTCACAGTTCAGGAGAGGACGAAGACGTACACGTTCATTTCTATTGCGAGCGCTGCCACCGTACATTTTGCATGGAGAATACACCTATTCCCACCATCAAATTACCCGAAGGCTACCAGATGACAACCATCAATTATATCGTCAAAGGCTTGTGCCCAGAATGCAACAAATAAGCCTTTAAACAGTAAGTCGATAAGCATTCGAGTCCGTTTAACCCCAATCACTTATCGACTTATCAACTATTGGCACATTGATTTTCAATCAACTCATCCTCGAATCATCGTTATCGACATCTTGAAACGCTCGTTGGCATTCACAGCATGACGTGCACCCGCAGGGATAATGATCATTTCGCCTGCCTTCGGATGATAGAGTTCATCCTCAATCATAATCTCCGCCACGCCATCGATGATATTCAAAACCGCATCATAAGGCGCCGTGTGCTCGCTCAATCGCTGTCCTTTGTCAAAGGCAAACAATGTCACACTCCCAGCATTCGAGTGTATAAATTCTTTGCTCACAATACCATCTTCGGCATAATCAATCAACTGATTAGGTACCAAAACAGTCTTTTTCGCAATTTTGTTGTCCATTGTCATCATATTTTAATTAGTGAATCATATTTCTATTTGCATCACGAGCAAACTCCATACCAATTTATTCTTTCAACCACCAACTATCATATTCGTGCACAAAAATATAAAAAGAAAAAGACTTGCAACATTTCCTTGCAAGTCTTTCTTACTGTTTGTAGCGGGGGTGGGACCCGAACCCACGACCTCCGGATTATGAATCCGACGCTCTAACCAGCTGAGCTATCCCGCCATTAGCGGCTTATTAGCGGGTGCAAAGGTAAAACAAAGTTTTTGAATAGCAAAAAAAATCAGTAGTTTTTTGCTGTGATCTTCGAAAAAACGGCTATTTTTGCAACTGATATACGATGTTGTATCTACCCAAACCGAATATGAATAAGCAAACAATACGCATTGAAAGAGAGTTGAAATCAAGTTCTTTACCGATTATTTGGAATATTATCAGTACGCCGGAAGGACTTTCTAAATGGTTGGCCGACGAAGTAAGCCAAGACGAAAACAAATTATTCTTCACCTGGGGGAAGTCGTGGAGCCATCACGAAACAAAGTCTGCCACTATCGGCGAGGCCGTCAGAAACAGCCATTTCAAATTTCATTGGGACAACGAAGACGATGGAAACACATTCGTTGAGCTGCGAATAGAGCGTGGAGAACTAACCAACGACCATATTCTCATCATCACAGATCATGCTGAAACGGATGAAGTGGACTTCCTCGAAGGACTTTGGGAAGATAACTTAGAGCGTTTGCACCGCACTTGCGGATTATAAAAAAGAAAGCGATAAGACGCTGAAGTATGTCCGAAAAATATTAAGTTGTCAACCCGGAAGCACGCAACCATTTGTCAAAATATTTGGTCAAATAACCCCGCCAATACTTCGATATTTTCCAACGAAATTGTCATCGAATGGAAATACGCGAAATATGAGAAATTTACAAGATGCTGATTATCATGAGCTTGTATTTATTTGATAATCGACTTCACCTGAAAACACAAGTAAAAAGGCTGTTATCAAGCCTGCAAAAGACCATTTCCCTCTGGCTCACAAACCATTTTTCGGCTTCCAACTAACCGTCTATTGCTCTGAGCAAGACAACAACCTGTCTCCAACTCTGCGTTTCTCATGTACAAAATAGGCATTCTCCATTCCAGAATGCGACATAAAGCAAGAGCACTTTTGTTGTGATTTTTCATATTTTCTATCACTGGTCAACAAGCAGAAAATGCCTGTCGGAATTGCAGACGATCTGGCGACAAATTATAAAAAACACAAAATAGAGGCGTTTCTAATGTTTTTATACTAAATTTGCAAACCGATCTTTGCATCGGACCAACAACTTGGAAAGGTCATGTTTCGTATAAAGAAATTAGATATATTCATCGCACGCCAATTTGCTCTTTTATTTGTGGGCACCTTCTTCATCTGTCAGTTTGTGCTGATGATGCAGTTTCTGTGGATGTATATCGACAAACTGATCGGAAAAGGACTGTCAATGGAGATCATGGCACAGTTCTTTTGGTATATGGGACTGATGCTTGTGCCGCAAGCCTTGCCACTGGCCATTCTCCTGTCGTCATTGATCACATTCGGAAATTTAGGTGAAAGTTCTGAGTTGACTGCTATCAAAGCCTCCGGGACATCGCTGATGCAAGCGTTCAGATCGCTGATTCTCTTATCGACTTTAATCAGTATCGGATCGTTTTATTTTCAAAACAACGTTGGTCCGGAAGCTAATATGAAGATCGCACAGCTGCTGATTTCTATCAAACAGAAGAGTCCGGAGGTGGAAATACCCGAAGGAATTTTCTATGATGGCATCAGCGGCACTAACATTTATGTGCAGAAAAAGGATGTGGAGACCGGAAAACTGTATGGCGTGATGGTCTATAAGATGTCGGCCAGCTACGAAGATGCCACCATTATATTGGCAGATTCGGGAATGTTGCAGTCTACGGCCGAGAAGAAACACCTGATCATGACGCTTTGGAGCGGCGAATGGTTTCAGAACATGCAGTCCAGTGCGCTTGGAAATACAGCTTCCGTGCCCTATCAACGAGAATCGTTCGTGACGAAACGGATCGTGGAAGACTTCGATGGAGATTTCAGTTTGACAGACGCCACATCGCTTTCAAACAATGCACGAGCTAAGAGTTTGGCCAAGATTCGCATGGATATCGACTCGCTGAATCACGAATTCGACAGCATCGGACGGGCATATTATCAAGATTTCAAACTGTTGCTGTCGCACACCGACAGCCTGCCGAAAGTAGATTCCATGCGGGCTGTCAAAATGGCTAAGGCCCAATCATTTGACTATGATTCGTTGTTTGACAAACTGCCGGTAGACAAACGGCTGGAAGCTGTGAACTATGCGCTCAGCCAAGTGCAGAATGGCGTGAGCACACTTGAATTTAAAAGTTTGGTCACCGACGACGGCGACTATATCATCCGACAGCATCAGATCGAACGAATCAATAAATTCACCGTCGCACTCTCGTGCTTGATATTCTTCTTTATCGGTGCTCCGCTGGGCGCGATCATACGTAAAGGCGGCCTGGGCGTACCCGTGATCATCTCCGTCTTGGTGTTTATCGTCTATTACATTTTAGATAATTCGGGTTACAGAATGGCTCGCGGAGGCATGTGGGCAGTATGGTTCGGCAAAGGACTGGCCCCCGGCGTGCTCATCCCTATTGCCATCTTCGTAACTTATAAAGCCAATAACGACTCGGTGGTGTTCAATTTCGATCTTTACCGCGACCTCTTCCGACGAATGTTCGGACTGCGTGTGAAACGCCATTTCTTCGGTAAAGAGGTGATCATCAACGATCCTGTCTATCACGAAGATGCACTGCAACTGAGACAGATCACACAAGAAATTCGGACGTATTCAAAAGAACACAATCTGCGAACAGCCCCAAATGTTATCAAAGTATTCTTCAAATATCAGCCCGATCATGAAATCGAGCGTATTAATCAATCGTTGGAAACAGTGATAGAAGACTTGTCCAATACGAGAGACAAACAGATCCTCAAAGATCTGAGCGCCTATCCCATCCTTGCAGTTAAGGCTCACACTCGGCCGTTTGAGCACAAATGGATGAATGTTGTGGCAGGAGTTTTCCTGCCTGCGGGCATTTTCATCTATCTGAGAATGTGGCGTTTCAGACTTCGGTTGTTGCGAGATCTGCGCACAATTATGCAAACCAACAGCGATATTATCACCAGAATACAAAAGAATCAATGATCTGCCAGTCATTCTCAAATTATAAAGAACCCAAAGAATATTAAGCTGAAACACTATGGAAAAATCCAAATTAAACAGCGTCGAAGAAGCTGTAAAAGATTTTAAAGATGGTAAATTTGTAATCGTTGTTGATGATGAAGATCGCGAAAACGAGGGAGATCTGATCATTGCAGCTGAAAAGATAACACCGGAAAAAGTAAACTTCATGTTGAAAAACGCGCGCGGAGTGCTCTGCGTACCAATAACGTTGTCGCGTTGTAAAGAACTTGATCTGCCTCATCAAGTGATGGACAACACTTCTATGTTAGGAACACCTTTCACTGTCACCGTAGACAAACTGGAAGGATGCACTACCGGTGTGTCGGCTCATGACCGTGCCGAGACTATCAAAGCGCTGGCCGATCCCACTTCTACGCCTCGCACATTCGGCAGACCGGGTCATATCAATCCGCTCTATGCGCAAGACAACGGCGTATTGCGGCGTAGCGGTCACACAGAAGCGGCCATCGATCTCTGTAAAATGGCCGGTCTCTATCCCGCCGGAGCTTTAATGGAAATCATGAACGACGACGGAACAATGGCCCGTTTGCCCGAACTCAAAAAGCTGGCCGAGCAATATGACTTGAAGATTATCTCTATTAAAGATATGATCGCGTACAGATTAAGAACAGAGTCATTGATAGAAGTGGGTAACAAAGTGGATATGCCCACAAAGTATGGGCATTTCAAACTCATCCCTTTTCGACAGATCAGCACGGGCGTAGAACACATGGCGCTGGTGAAAGGAGAGTGGGAACCCGAGGAATCGATCTTGGTTCGCGTGCATTCATCCTGCGCTACGGGCGACATTCTCGGTAGTATGCGTTGTGATTGCGGTGAACAGCTCCATAAAGCGATGCAGATGATTGATAAAGCAGGCAAAGGCGTGCTGATCTACATGCAACAAGAAGGTCGCGGAATCGGATTAATGAATAAGATTGCAGCCTATAAATTACAAGAGGAAGGTTATGATACGGTGGAAGCCAACGTGCATCTCGGCTTCAAACCCGACGAACGCGACTACGGTTGCGGCGCTCAAATGCTCCGTCATCTCAACGTACACAAAATGCGACTGATCACCAATAACCCCACCAAACGAGTGGGATTAGAGGCTTACGGACTGGAAATCGTCGAAAATATACCCATCGAAATCGAGCCGACCCCCTATGATTACCGGTATCTTAAAACCAAACAAGAACGCATGGGACATCATCTTCACCTGCAATAAGCCGTTATCTCTGTCTGCAATAAGTGCTAAGAAGATGCTGTTTAGTTCGCAATCTGTCACGAATTGAGTGCTTTTCATGAAATAATTACACATACCTTGCGTTATAACAGATAAATTGCTTACTTTTGCAAGATAACAATCATAAAAAATCAGAACCATATATGAGCATTCAACAAACGTCACTCAATATCATCATCCCTACATCTATAAAAGATCGATGCAAGGTAAAAGTATAGCGGTCGTCCATAAAAAATCGAGAGACACTCCGTTAAAACTTCTTAACCAGAGTTCGTTTTAAACATGAATTTACTATCTTTGCCTTGTCAATATGCTATATAGCGAACATATCGTAGGCACAAAGTAACATTAAATCAAGTAAGATATCAACAACTTAAATTTATTAACAACTAAAAGATTAAAGTTTTAAATTATGGCAACAACACAAAAAACAGCCAGCCCTGCCAAGAAATCGCAGGGCTTCCAAGGAGTTAGAGCAGCTTTCTGGATCATCGTATTCTGCTTTATCGTCGCAGTGGGTATCTTCAAATTTTTGTTGGGTAATCCCGCAAACTTCGTTAACAACGATCCGACTGGCGCCGTATTAAACGGGAATTTATTAGGTACGATTTATAAAGGTGGTATGGTCGTTCCTATCATCCACACTTTGTTGCTCACCGTGCTCACACTCTCTATCGAGCGTTGGTTGGCTTTGCGCACCGCTTTCGGTACAGGATCTCTGACCAAATTCGTGGCTAACATCAAGGCAGCAGTGAGCGCTAACGACTTCGCCAAGGCTCAACAGCTCTGCGACAAACAGAAAGGTTCTGTGGCAAACGTTGTTACAGCTTCTCTGAACGCTTACAAAGAGATGGAAGCAACGAGTGGCATGAAGAAAGGTCAAAAAGTTTCCAAGATTCAGCAAGCTCATGAAGAAGCAACTCAACTCGAGATGCCGACTTTGCAAATGAATCTTCCGATCATCGCAACCATCGTCACATTGGGTACGCTTACAGGACTTCTTGGTACGGTAACCGGTATGATCAAGTCATTCGCAGCATTGGCAGCTGGTGGTGGAGGTGACTCTCTTGCTCTGTCAACGGGTATTTCTGAGGCCTTGATCAACACCGCATTCGGTATCTTGACATCTTGGTTTGCAGTTATTTCATATAACTTCTTTACCAACAAGATTGATAAGTTGACCTACGCCCTCGATGAGGTTGGTTATTCAATTGCTCAGACATACGAAGCCAATCACGCAGAAGAAGCTTAATTTTTGCTAACCCTCTAAAAATTTATCGCTATGGGTAAAGTAAAAGTTAAGAAACAAACGGTCTGGATCGATATGACACCGATGTCGGACGTGATGGTTCTTTTGCTGACATTCTTTATGTTGACATCAACGTTCGTAAAGAATGAACCAGTGAAAGTCGTGACGCCAGGTTCGGTTTCAGAGATCAAAGTTCCGGAAAAGGACGTGCTGAATATCCTTGTCGACAAGTCTGGCAAGATATTCATGAGTATGGACAACCAAATGCAAATGGCTGATGTACTCTCCAATATGATCAACCAATTCGGTGTATCATTAAACAGCACGCAAATCAAGAAGTTTCAGAAAGATCCGATGTGGGGTGTTCCGATGGATAAACTTTCTGCCTACTTGAATCTCGATGAGAGTCAGATGGCAAATGAAATCAAAAATCAAGGTATCCCTACTGACAGTATCGACGGCAAGAAAAGCGAGTTCCAATTGTGGGTTGAGCAAGCCCGTGATGTGAATCCCGATATCAAACTTGCCATCAAAGCCGATGCAGATACTCCTTATAAAGTGGTAAAGAAGGTGATGTCTGAACTTCAAGATATGAGTGAGAACCGTTACTATCTGATCACTTCATACAAAAAACAGGAGGATTAAAGAATGAAAAAGAAAGAAAGCAAACAAAAGAAGATGGATGTCCGCGTCGACTTTACGCCGATGGTGGATATGATGATGCTTCTGATCACATTCTTTATGCTCTGTACGTCGCTGGCTAAACCGCAGACAATGGAGTTGAGTATGCCGAGTAACGATAAGAACTTGACAGATGAGAATAAATCTGTAACGAAGGAATCTTACACGATCACGATTTACGTAACAGGCAACAATGGTATCTATTACATTGCCGGTATCCCAAAGTATGATGATCCTTCGTGTCTGAAGAAGACCACTTGGGGCAAAGACGGAATTCGAAAAGTCCTCATCACACACGTTACCGAAGACGGAACTCAGCCCGTCCAACAAGTGATGTTGGCGAAAGCCAAACTTGATGAGAAGAAGTTGAAGGATTCCAAATTTCCACAAGAGCAATACGATAAGGAACTTGCCAAGATCAAATCCGGTGACATTGACGGACAGCATATCTCCACAATGACCGTTATTATTAAGGCAACAGACAATTCGAAATATGACAATTTGGTCGATGCTCTTGACGAAATGCAGATTTGCAGCATTGGTAAATACGTGATAGACAAAGTTAAACCCGAAGACAAAGCCCTTCTCCAAAAGGCTGGCGTTAAGGAGTAACTGTGTAAACTATTAAAAGAAGAAAGCTATGTCAAAAATAGATTTGATTTCGAACGATTGGGTCGATTTGATCTTCGAAGGCAAGAACCAAGCTTACGGAGCTTATAAGCTACGTAAAGGGACTTCCAGAAGAAATATCATCTCAATCATTATAGTAGTTGTCGTTGCCCTTCTCGCATTCTCTGTAGTCGCTATTAAGAAGATTGTTGACGCAAATATGGAGAAAGTCGCTTCGACTCAAGTCACAGAATTGTCCAACTTAGACCAGAAGCAAAAGAAAGCAGAGGTCAAGAAACAAATCAAAGTGCAAGAGCCAGAGAAAGTGGTTGAACGCGTCAAGAGTTCTGTTAAGTTTACCGCACCTGTCATTAAGAAAGACAGCGAGGTAAAACCCGAGGACGAAATCAAGACACAAGACCAGCTGATGCAGAACAAAGCTGCTATCGGTTCATTTGATGTCAAAGGTAACGACGATGCTAACGGTGAAGTGCTGAAAGCCAAGGAAGTCATCGCACAACCTGAACCTCCCAAAGTAGAAGAGAATAAAGTCTTCGATATGGTTGAAGAAATGCCGTCATTCCCAGGCGGTCCGGCTGCCTTGATGCAGTTCCTCCAGAGCAATACGCATTATCCGCCGGTGGCTCAGGAGAATGGAGTTCAAGGACGCGTTACCGTCTCCTTCGTTGTCGAAAAAGATGGTTCGATCACCGATGTTCAAGTGGCACGTTCAGCCGATCCTTCTTTGGACAAAGAGGCAATACGTGTTGTCAAGAGCATGCCACGCTGGACTCCGGGCCGTCAAAACGGTTCCACTGTGCGTGTGAAGTTCAATGTACCTGTAACGTTCAAACTTCAGCAATAACTGATTATGAACAAAACAACATCTTACACTATCGTAGGATTAACCCTTCTCACCACTCTTATTGCTTCATGCGGACCGCAGAAGCATAAGGGTGGGAGAACAGATACTTATTCGTCAGGGGTGATTCGTTTCGCCTCTGACGAAAGTTTTAGCCCCATTATTGAAGAAGAGCGCGACGTTTTTGAGAGTATCTACACAAAAGCAAAGGTAAATCCCACATACACGAGCGAATCCGAAGGAATTAATTTGCTACTCAAAGACAGCATCTGTCTAATGATTGCTGCGCGAGACTTCAAACCTAACGAAAAGAAAAACCTGCAAGACCGCAGATTTATGCCACAATCGTTCGCCATTGCCTATGACGGGTTGGCACTGATTGTGAATAAGACAAACACGGATACATGCATCACAGTGAACGACATTGCACGCATCCTGACAGGAAAAGTAAAGAAATGGAGCGATATTTATCCCTCCTCTAAGCGCGGAGACATCGTTCTCGTTTTCGACAACAAAAAGTCAAGCACCGTTCATTTTGCCGAAGACAGCATCCTCCACGGTAATCCCATCACCAGCCCCAATGTCATCGCGACCAACAAAACGGCTGATGTCATCAGTTATGTGGAGAAAAATACCGGTGCCATCGGTATCATCGGCAGTAATTGGTTGAACGATAAACGCGACACAACCAATCTCACATTCAACAAGAATATTCGTTTAATGTCGGTAAGCAAATTACAGAAGCAACGCCCGCCAACAGCTGGAAACCTTACCAATACTATATATATAATGGCAATTATCCGCTCATCCGAACCATTTATTGCCTGCTCAACGACCCCATCAACGGCCTGCCATGGGGCTTTGCCAACTTCATCCGCTCGCCCAAAGGTCAGATGATCGTGATGAAAGCAGGACTTTTACCGGTTGTAGGCAATATCAATATAAGAAACGTTAACGTCACCGAGTAAACAAAACATTTACAACATAGGAACGTTTAAGATCATACAGACTCAGAATTAAAAACAGGGAAAATGATGAGAACAAGAAAATATCTATTAGCAGCAGCGCTGATGATAGGATTCAGCACTGCAATGATGGCACAAGATGTCAAAAGTCAGGTAGACGCTATCACCAAAGTGATAACTGCGAATAAGGCTAACCCGGCTGCGGCAGCAGAACAGGTAAAAGCTTTTTACAAGCAAAACAAAAAGAATACAGAGGCTTTGGTCGGCTTAGGGCGTGCTTACCTCAACATTCAAGACACCGTAAATGCTAAGAAATATGCAGAAGAAGCCATCAAGAGAGACAAGAATTGTGCACCCGGCTATATCCTGTTGGGCGACATCGAAGTTGTGAAAGACAATGGAGGCGCAGCATCGAGTTGGTATTCAAGCGCCATCTATTTCGATCCCAAAAATCCCGAAGGCTATCGCAAATACGCGATGATTTACAGCAAGGTAAGCCCATCAGCATCCGTGGCAAAACTCGAAGAGCTTCGCAAGCAACGTCCAGATTATCCAGTAGACATCATTTCTGCCGAGATCTATGACAAAGCCGGCAATCTCACCAAAGCTTTGGAATACTATAACAAAGTGGACAGAAACAAGATGGAACCGCATCAGTTGACTAACTTTGCACTGGACTACTTCCTCAAAGGCGAATTCGACAAGAGTCTTGAAATCGCGCAATTCGGTAATCAGAAGTTCCCAAGAAATCCTGCCTTGAACCGCATCTCGTTCTTCGACCTCACCAACTTAAAACGCTATCCCGAGGCTTTGAACTATGCCGACAAACTGTTCAATCAGAGCGACTCTACTAAGATCACCGAAAGCGATTACCTCTACTATGGCTATGCTTACCTTGGGAATAAGGAATACGACAAAGCTATCGATATGTTCAATAAGTCGTTGGAAGAAAACAAAGATAATGATGCCGACAAGAGCGACGCCTTGAAAAATATTGCAAATGCCTATAATGAAAAAGGCGATTTTACCAATGCTACGGCTACTTATGATAAATATCTCAAAAGTTTAAAGCAGATTACGGCAGTTGATTACAATACATTGGCTACAATGTATATGGCACAAACCGAGAAACTGACAGGTACAGCCCAGAAGGAAGCGTACGACAAAGCCGACGGAGTATATGCCGAAATGGCCGAAAAGTTCCCGAGTGCAGCCGACTTCGCCACCTACCAGCGTGCTCACATCGGCTTTGCTCTTGATCCAGAGACCAAAACCGGCGCAGCCAAACCCCATTATGAGAAACTGATCGAGATCATCAAAGGACACACCGAGAAAGGTAGTCGCGATGACGAGCGTCTCATCGAAGCCTATCGCTATTTAGGTTATTATTATATGTTGAAAAACGATAATGCCACGGCCAAGAGTTATTGGGAAAAGGTGTTGGAACTCGATCCCGAAAACGCAGCAGCCAAGCAGGCTTTGGGTAAATAAAAGAAGTTCAACAACTATCAAGCAAAGACAGGATGAATCAATCTTCATCCTGTCTTTTTTATTATATAACGTGAGAATACAGAAAAAAGGAGAAAGACTTTCGTCCTCCTTCCCAAAATTAATTCATTTTGTATTGTGAAATATCATCAATTAACCTCCGAACAAAAAACATGATTCAAGAAAGGATAGCTTCACTTCGCACTTGCTTATGGAAGCCACCTTTTTGGGTTTAATTCTTAATAAATTGTAAATAGTAGGGGTACGACGAGTTGCTTTTGTCATTATTGATTCGCCGTAGGCCTACGACGAGCAGTTTTCGTAGTTTTCCATCGATTGTACCCTACACCGAGCCGTTTTCGCAGTTTTCCATCAATCGTACCTCTACGCCGATCCGTTTTTCTCGTTTTTCGATCATCGTAGGCCTACGAAGGCCTCTTTTCGCTGCTTTTCATTGATCGTACCCCTACGATGAGCCGTTTCTCTCGCGTTCGGCCTTTCCCAATGTTGAGACACGCTGATTTTACTTCGCGCATCCATATTCCTCGTGAGAAAAAGGAGCTATCGAAAACATGAACAGACTCATCAGACAGAATATTCCTCAAAAAGCGGATTTCAAAGGAATAACAGAAGCACGCATCAGGCTGGTTATTGAAAAATTAAAAACAACAGCCGAGAAAGAAAAACGGATTTGTCAAGCCAAAAGATATGATTCAAGAAAGAATAGCTTAACTTTGCACTTGCTTATGATAGCCGCCGATTCATTAAATTATGAGAATATTCGTCAAAAAGGAAACGGGTTTAGATACGATTCTCAAAAAGATCGTACCTTTGTCATACGCACGCTTTGCCTGTTGACAAACGAAGGTAAAGTCCTTTTCTCACATTAATCAGTAGGAATAATGAAACAAATCAGTTGCTTTATACCTTATATATATAAGGAACAGGCCGATCAAACCATACGAGCGCTCGAAGCGGAAACCGACGTCCATGATGTGAACAAGGTGAAAGCGAGCCTTTTCCGCACACAAACCATCAAGGAAATTGCGGCTCGCACCGCGGCCGAATACACCCTGATCTACACCAAAGAGACGCCGCTGAGACTGGGATATCTGGCCCTGCGGCGCTTGATCTGCATAGCCGAAGACACGGGTGCAGGCTTGTTGTATGCCGATCACTATCAAGTGAAAGATGGAGAAGAGCTGAAAGCGCCTGTCATTGATTATCAAATGGGATCGCTGCGAGATGATTTCGACTTCGGTTCGGTGCTGCTTTTCAATACGAAAGCGCTCCGGGATAGTGTCGAGAAACTGACCGCCGATTATCAATTTGCCGGTCTTTACGATCTCAGACTGACGCTTAGTCGAAGTCACGAGATCCTGCATGTGAACGAATTTCTATACAGTGAGATCGAGGAAGACTGTCGTCAAAGTGGCGAAAAACAGTTTGACTATGTGGATCCACGCAATCGCGAGCGGCAAATCGAGATGGAACAGGCCTGCACCGAACATCTGAAAGCCGTTAGAGGATGGCTCAAACCCGCGTTTGAAAGCATCGATTTCGGCGCGATTGACTTTCAAACGGAAGCTTCGGTGATCATTCCTGTCCGCAATCGGGCCACTACGATCGAAACGGCTATCCGTTCGGTGTTGTGCCAGAAAACCGCATTTAAGTTTAATCTTATCGTCATCGATAATCATTCTACGGACGGAACGACCGAGATAATCAATCAATTCAAAGATGACAAACGCGTGATCCATCTCATTCCTAAACGCTATGATTTGGGTATCGGTGGCTGTTGGAACCTCGGTGTACAGTCGGCAGCATGCGGGAAATTTGCCATTCAGTTAGACAGCGACGATCTTTATAAGGATGAACACACATTGCAAATCATCGTCGATACCTTTTACAAGCAGCAGTGTGCGATGGTGATCGGAGCGTATCAGATGACAGACTTCGAGTTGAACAGTCTTCCGCCTGGTGTGATCGACCATCGGGAATGGACCGATGAGAATGGTCGCAACAATGCATTGCGCATCAATGGGCTTGGCGCTCCACGCGCTTTCTATACGCCGATACTGCGAAACATTGGGCTCCCCAACACCAGTTATGGAGAAGATTATGCCATGGGGCTTCGTATCTCACGGCAATTCCGAATCGGACGAATATATGATGTGCTTTATCTCTGCCGTCGATGGGGCGGCAATTCGGATGCAGCGCTGAGCATCGAACGGTTGAACGCCAACAATCTGTATAAAGATCGCATCCGCACTTGGGAGCTTCAAGCTCGCATTCGGATGAATCGCAACGCTTCCCAAACCACAAAACGATGAAGCACTCCACACGAAACATGAATCCATGGCTATGGATTCCTACACTGTATTTTGCCGAAGGGATTCCTTATTTCATCGTCAACAACATCTCGGTAACGATGTTCACGCGGATGGGTGTGCCCAATGGAGATATGGCTTTATACACCAGTCTGCTTTACTTGCCATGGACGATCAAGCCGTTATGGAGTCCTTTTGTTGACATTCTGCGCACAAAACGCTGGTGGATATTATCAATGCAAGTGTTGATGAGCGCCGTTTTTATCCTACTTACCCTGTCAATACCCCACCCTTCGACACAAATGATCGGTTCGATGCAGACTCCTGTGAGTTTGTTTACATTCACCTTGATTCTCTTTTTCATCACAGCCTTCGCCTCAGCAACGCACGATATTGCCGCCGATGGTTTCTACATGCTGGCTTTGAATCACCAAGAGCAATCGTTCTTTGTGGGTATTCGTAGCACGTTTTATCGACTTTCGTCGATCTTCGGACAAGGAGTATTGGTGCTGATAGCAGGCCTTTTAGAGACGCATACAGGCAATATCCCACTGGCTTGGACGCTGACCATGGCGATAACAGCGGTGATCTTTGCCCTGATCAGTCTTTATCATATCTTCTTCATACCGCGACCTGCGGAAGATGCAGCACGACTCGGCGAGACGCGTGCACATATCCGCGACATCGTCTCGGAGTTCGGGCGTACCTTTACGACCTACTTTCGGAAGCCCGGTGTGACTATTGCGATTGTTTTTATGCTGCTTTATCGACTACCCGAAGCATTCCTCCTAAAAATGGTCAACCCTTTCCTGCTGGATACAAAAGCGCATGGTGGGCTCGAATTGGCTACCGAAAGCGTGGGAATCGTGTATGGAACGATCGGCGTACTGGCGCTGACCGTTGGCGGAATCATCGGCGGTGTGGCTGCTTCTAAATGGGGATTGAAACGATCCTTATGGCCAATGGCAGCGTGTATGACACTTCCTTGCTTCACCTTTGTATATCTCAGCGTTGCCACTCCGAGCAATTTGGCCATTATCAGCACATGTGTTGCTGTGGAACAGTTTGGTTATGGCTTTGGATTTACAGCTTATATGCTTTATATGATGTACTTTTCCGAAGGTGAATTTAAGACAGCTCATTACGCCATTTGCACCGGTTTCATGGCGCTAAGCATGATGATTCCGGGGATGTTTGCGGGGTATTTGCAAGAGTGGTTGGGTTACTCGCACTTCTTTTGGCTGGTCATCGCCTGTTGCTTGGCCACCGTTGCCGTGACATTGATCGTGAAGGTAGAACCGAATTACGGACGAAAAGAAACATAAATGCGCATGGATCACAACTTCTTAATCGCCGACAGTGGTTCGACCAAGACAGATTGGTGCGTTGTCAGGGCCGGAAAAATGATCCGACGAATCGTCACCAAAGGAATGAATCCGTATTTCCAAACGCCAGAGGAGATGCAGACCGAAATACGGCAAGCCCTACTTCCGTATTTACCCAATGGCAGCTGGCAGGCTGTTTACTTCTACGGTGCAGGATGTACAACACAGAAATGCTCTTCCGTGGCTGCTTCTTTGCAGTGCTGTCTACCTGTAACCGGTGCTATCGAAGTGTATTCCGACTTATGGGGAGCTGCTCGCAGTCTGTGCGGACATCGTCCCGGGATTGCTGCGATACTTGGAACGGGTGCTAATTCATGCTTTTACGATGGTCGGGAAATCACACAGAACACCCCTGCCTTAGGGTTTATCCTCGGCGACGAAGGCAGTGGTGCCTACCTCGGGAAACGCTTGGTGGGCGATATCTTGAAGCATCAGATGACATCAGAGTTGGAAAAACGTTTCTTCAAACAATTTGATCTGACGCAAGAAACGATCATCGAGCGCGTATATCGGGCACCTTTTCCTAACCGGTTTTTAGCCGGACTCAATGTCTTTTTAGAGCAGAACCGCACTGAACCAACGATACACAGCCTGTTGGTCGATGCTTTCCGGGCTTTTCTCCGACGCAATGTGGCTCATACGACTATCGGAATTATTCGGTCAATTGCATCGGGACCATTGCTTCTATTTACCAACCCGAATTAACGGAAGCAGCCGATGAATTGGGCTTTCGCATCGGGACAGTCCATCAGTCACCGATGGAAGGCTTAATCGAGTATCATGCCAGTGAACGAGAAAACGATTAAACGAATGGGCCAAGAGACAAACACAGATGCCATGGAATTCACAAAGATCACCGAGCAGCCTTCGCTTTACAACGATTTGGAACACAAATCAATACATGAAATACTGGAAGACATCAACCGGGAGGATCAAAAAGTGGCCTTGGCAGTGCACGAGGCGATTCCTCAGATCGAGCGACTCGTCGAACAGATCATCCCGAGAATGAAGCGCGGAGGTCGAATCTTCTATCTTGGAGCAGGCACAAGCGGACGATTGGGCGTGCTGGACGCTTCGGAACTCCCACCCACTTTCGGGGTTTCTCCGTCGTTGGTCGTCGGACTGATTGCCGGTGGCGACACGGCGTTGCGCCATGCCGTGGAGCATGCCGAAGACGATCCCGCTCATGGGTGGACTGAACTCACCGCGCAGCACATCGACACCCCCGACACGGTTATCGGCATTGCGGCTTCGGGAACCACCCCTTACGTCGTGGGCGCTTTGCATGAAGCCCGCAAACATGGCATTCTGACTGCCTGTATCACCAGCAATCCCCATTCGCCGATGGCAGCAGAATCGGATATAGCGATTGAAATGATCGTAGGACCGGAATATGTAACGGGTAGCTCGCGCATGAAATCGGGAACGGGGCAAAAGATGATCTTGAATATGATCAGCACCTCGGTGATGATCAAGTTGGGCCGCGTCAAAGGCAACAGAATGGTGAATATGCAACTTAGCAACCAGAAACTCATAGACAGAGGGACACGGATGCTCGTCGAGATGTTGGGCTTGGACTATGACAAGGCCCTATCACTCCTCCTTCTTCACGGCTCTGTCGAACAGGTGTTAGAATCCTATCAGAAGTGAGCGACCCCTTAACTGCGACCGATCATCCATGCCATGGCTACCAACATCGTCGAGTAACCGTAAGTTATAGGGATTTTCCTACCTTCATTTAGGGATAACAAGCGGTTGGTCAAACATTCTTTTCTCTATTTTTGTGCAGTCATTCTAAAAATAAAAGCAACATGAACAAGGCTATGGCATTCATCATTGGAGCAGCATTCACCTTGAGCAGCTGTGACACTTACACCGGGTCCGGCGTTATTATCGGAGCTCAATCGGCTCTATCCTCGGCTCGGCTATCGGCGGAATCAGCGGCGGGTCGTATGGTTCAGACATCGGTGAAGTTGTGGGCATGGCCGGCGGCGCTGTCGTCGGAGGTGCCGTCGGTGCGCAGGCCGATCAAAGAGCACAGGAACCTTACGAGCAACGTCAACAGCGACAAAGTCAGCGTGAAGCGTATGATGCAGGCTATCAAGACGGTTACGAACAGGGCACGCGGCAGAACGGCATGAGCAACGAGTCGTCGAAGAATTGCGATGGAAGCGGATTCGACGTCAACAATGGTGGCGACGATCGCATCTACGACTTCAACGGTCCTGAATATACCGGTTCTTACAGCGCCCAACAGGCCACGACAGCGGCCCCGGACACCATTGCGGCTTCTCGTTTGCAACCGGCTATCAAGTTGGGGAAACCGGTGGAAGTGCGCAACGCCCGCTTCGTTGACGATAACCAAGACCGCGTGATCAACCGCGGCGAACTCTGCAAAGTGATTTTCGAGGTATATAACCGCACCGGCCAACCGCTCTACGACATTCAGCCCACCGTGAGAGAAGTTTCCGGCAATCGCCATATACTGATCTCACCGAGCATTCACATCGAGAAGATCCTCCCCGGCAAAGGCATCCGCTATACGGCATTGGTCAAAGCCGACAATCGTTTGAAAGATGGCCATGCAAGATTTGTGTCTCTGTGTTGCAAGGCAACGGCAAGACAATTTCATCTGTGAGTGAATTCAACATCCCCACCCGACGTTGAGAACCAATTCTTCATTGAGAATTGAGCATTGAGAAGGGAGAAACAGATATGCGCATTGTTGAGAATCGAACATAAAGAATAGAGAAACAGATGGATATATTTGGCATGTTCGATGAAAAGTAGTAACTTTGCAGCACTTTTCGGCGTAATCGCTGACAGGAAGAAGTGTGGCCTGGTCATGTTGCGTCGGAATGATAAACAATTTAATGATCAAGCAAATGGATTTAATTAAAGTTGCTGAAGAAGCATTTGCAACCGGCAAACAGCATCCCGAATTTAAGGCAGGCGACACCGTGACCGTCGCTTATAAGATTGTCGAGGGATCGAAAGAGCGTATCCAGCTCTACCGTGGTGTCGTCATCCGTATTTCCGGACATGGAGACAAAAAGCGATTCACCGTTCGTAAAATGTCGGGAACCATCGGCGTGGAGCGTATCTTCCCGTTGGAATCACCCAACATCGACTCTATCGAGGTGAACAAGCACGGTAAAGTGCGTCGTGCTAAACTCTATTACCTGCGTAAGCTCACCGGTAAGAAAGCACGCATCAAGGAGAAGAGAGTCATTACCGAAAAGGCTTAACGTCCTTGGAAGGAACGAAGGACGAGGGAGGAGACTCCACTGCTTGTCCTTGCCGGTCCTGCAAAAGACATAAAAAGAGGTTCAACCACTCTGGTTGGACCTCTTTTTTTATTCCATCGTTCTCTGTGCGTGCATACATACAAGTCGCATTCCTGTTGGGGATGGCAACAGTGACCATGACGAGGATTAGATATCCCCTTTTCATCCCACTAAACACCTGCGATCACTCGTCTCTCGATTCATAATTCGCCTGACCGTCGTCTTCGCCGTGAAGAGCATCCTGGAAGTCTGCCCAACTCTGGAAACCCACAAAGAGCGCGATCTTGTCCAGCACCTCTTTGGAGGGTTTGCCTGTTCCGCGAAGATACTCCCAGGTTCGTTTCAGCCCCATTGCATTCAGGTGAATATGATGCTTGGAAAACAAGGCGGATAACTTTTCGAAATCGGAAGTCAGTCCGATCCGCTTACCCACTTTCTGCTCCACGGCTGCGAGTAGTTGCGTTAAATCTCCTTTCATAACCTACTGACCATTCTTAAAAAATACCTTGCAAAGGTAACCAATTCCCAATATAAACCGATCCCTCACAAAAGATTTTTTATTGCAAGCCGCTTCCGCCCTTACCTTCGATCGGTCTCCGGAACAAGTCTACCGCCCTGCCCCCACCAGCGACCATGCCGTGCGTCAACGGGCAACCGAGGGTATAAACATATGTATACACGTGACGATACCCATGGAAAAAGCCTTGCAAGCCATGCCGAAACATCGTATCTTTGCATGCGGTAATCGGAAGGAAGTCTGGCCGGCAGACTTGGGGCTCTATCGTCGCGACCGTCAATAAGCAGCTCGCCCCCTCGACCGACCGAACCGAGTGAACATTTATCAATAATCCGCCGGGATACAGGTGTGGAGAGATCCGATGACAAGTCGTATACCTGTGGGGGACTCCTATACGAGTGGTGGGGCACAGGTCGTATACCTGTCGGATGGACCTCGAAACACAGCTTCCCGGCACAAATACCAGTAAAACAACATGGCATTTTATAAGAAAGTATTAAAAAAGATCAGCAACAAATGGTACCCGCAGTCGGTACTTGTAGGTAACCCCGTCGACACCGAGCAGATCGCCAAGCGTCTGTCAGCCGAGTCCACCGTGAGTCGGGCCGACGTCTATGCCGTGCTCATCGCCTTAGGTGGCGTGATGGGCGAGTATATGGCGCAAGGCAGATCGGTGAAACTCACCGGCATCGGCACGTTCTATTTCACAGCCACGTCGACCAAGAACGGTGTGGCCACAGAGAAAGAGGTCACCGCCAAACAAATCAATGGTGTGCGCGTGCGCTTCATCCCCGAAACACGGTTCCGCCCGGGTAGCGATCCCAACGTTCATCGTGTGGCCGTACGCAGTCTTTCCGACGTGAGGATCGACTGGGAAGAGTGGAAAGGCGTTGCTAAAAAGAAGAAGAAAGTCGGCGGCCCGGGGCATTGATCCCCGCCCCGAGGTCATGGCGGTAGCAGTCCTCCTCCCCACACTGCGCCGCGCCGCACCTCCGTGGGCACGATCCAAGATTGAAGAATCACAGGATCAACATGCCACAAACTCCCCTCCCCCATTGATCCTCTCCTCCCTTTCGCCTCGGCGAAACAGGAGCGAGCAACTCTTTTCATCAATCCCCGGCATGGAAACATGTCGGGGACTGTTTGTGATTTCCATCTTCTTTCCTCTCCTATCTGCCCCACGCTGCTAACAGATACTAAAATCAACATACAAGACCAACCACGATGTTAAAAGAAACAAAAATACAGCCACCGGAGAGAACAATGATTCGATATGTTTTCTATATTTGTAACATCCTTTTACGATACCTAAACAATAAGCAAATCTCGCCAGACACGATATAAAGAAATCATTATCAATCAGAAGAAGTCATGGAGGAAAGACAATGAAAAAACTACTATTGCTACTGCTTCTAACGATTCCCGCTCTTGCTTTCTCACAAAAGGAAGATATTCGGGTGGAGATCCATTTCCAGGGGAATACGTTCTACAAAGAATTCAGACCTTATGAATTCGTAGGCAACGTGGGCTACAACATCACCGACCGGTTTTTCGTCAATGCCAGAGGTGAGAGTACGATTGCCCTGTTCAAAATCAACGGGACCAAAGACTATTACACCAACGTGATGTATGGTGCGAACGTGGGCTATACGTTTCTGAAAGATGATCTCGGCAATTTTGACGTGCGCATCGGATTGGGAGACAATTTGCGCCGCAAACAAGACTGGAAGTATAACTACTACGATGCAGGCGTCTATATGCACTTGGGCAAAGCGAAGATAAAGCCCGACTTCGGCTTCGGCATCAGGCGTTATCACTCCAAAGGATCTCTGTTCAAAAGCTACACCAGGGTGTTTGTGGCCATCGGCCTCAGCTTTGGTGCATAGCTCCGAATCTCATCTCTCGCTCTCCGCGAAGAGATACACAAATCCCCCGGCACGGAAACGTGTCGGGGATTATTAGTCATAGCACTGCATTTTACACTTCCTGGTATAGCTGGCTACTTTTCGGTTAGCAGGCCTCACATGGAGCGTGGTTGCCTTTATGATTCTGATGATCAACCACTGTTTGAAGGTTTTGCTTTACATTCGGAACCCATAGGGATCAAGGCTGACTCTCGCCCTCGACATATTGTTCGAGGAACATATGCTCGCCGTCGAAGACAGCATAGGTGAATTGCCAAATCCAGTCGCCGAGGATCATCATTCGCGTCTTGCGCGACAACATCAGATCGAGTTCGATATGACGGTGACCATAGAGATAAAAGTCGACGTTGGCATGCGTTTTCATATAGTTCTTGGTGAACCGGATCAGATATTCCTTGTCCTCGCCGAGATAAGGTAACTCTTTCCCCTCGACGCGTTTCAGTGACTATGCTTGGCCCACGTCAACCCTAACCACATGCCCCAACGGGGATGCACGGCGTTGAAGAGTCGCTGACAGATGCGGTTATGGAAGATCTTCCGCAGCAGTTTGAAACGGTTATCAGGATCGCCCAGCCCGTCTCCGTGGGCCAGGAAGAACACCTTATCATAGATTTCGGTGGTGAACGGACGCGTGTGGACGATCAGTCCGCACTCCTCTTCCAGGTAGCCATAAGTCCAAATATCATGATTGCCGGTGAAGAAATGCACCTCAACACCCATATCAGTCAACTCGGATAGCTTGCCGAGGAATCGCGTATGGCCTTTCGGCACGACATAACGATACTCATTCCAGAAGTCGAACATATCGCCCAAGAGATAAATCGCTGCCGCCTTGTGTTTGATGCTATCGAGAAACCTCACCAGCCTGCGCTCTTGCATCCTTCCATGTTCAATGGCCAACGAACCGAGATGGGCATCGGAAAGAAAGTAAACCTGTTTCATTCAAACCCCAGTTCTACGCGTGCTTCTTCACTCATCATACTCTGATCCCATGCCGGTTCAAACACCAAATTGACATTGGCACTTTTGATATCATCGAGCGTCTCGATCTTGGTGCGCACATCATCAAGAATAAAGTCGGCTGCAGGGCAGGAAGGAGAAGTGAATGTCATATCAAGATCCACTGTCTGATCATCGTTGACATCCACTTTATAGATCATTCCCAAGTCCCAGATATTGACCGGAATCTCGGGGTCATATACAGTCTTGAGCACATCCACGATACGCTCTTCGATCTTTGTCTTTTCTTCTTGTGTCATCGCATTTTAATGTTTGTCTTGCAAATGTACACAAAATAATCCGTACTCACAAACGCCATGACGAGTGAACTATAACGACTCGCGAAGCTTCAAAAAAAAACATCTGGATGTTTTACTAAAAACGTCTGGATGTTTTATCGAAAACATCTGGACGTTTTTATCAAAATCACTAGACGTTTTCAATAGCTCATTTTTATGATCAGCACTACCGAGAGCGTACCGACAGAAAAATCATACGTACCAGCAATAGGGTTTTGCGAGATAATTTCAATCTAAAACAGCGTGCAGCAATGAATATTTGATATATTTAGCATTAACAAAAGTCGGATGCCGAAAAGACTACATGCCCCGACATCCGACTTGTATATTCGAATAAACAAGAAGAGACTTACAACCAAATAGTGCCAGATTCGGCGTCACCCGAAGTGATATATTTGGTGCAATAGTCGGTCAATGCCGCATCCCACGAAATATGGAATGCTTTCATGATCGCATGCAGCAAATTGTTGCCCACGGCATCGAAACTACCGTCGGGGTGTGCTTTGACATAGGCCGGCACATCGCTTAGCTGTAATGTTGTGGGAAATCCTTCGATATATTCCTCTTGATCGGCATAAGTTACGACCGGAATCGTGAAGTTGATATCCCAAGAAGCGATCTGAACTTGGCGAGACGAAGGACTGTAGAAGGGACTGAAACCACCGGTCTTGGGATCTTTCTTACCGCGGTTGTCATGCAGCAAACGAATGCGCAGATCCATTGTGGTACGATCTTTCAGGAATTTGATAGCACCTTTGAGGCCGATTGGATTAGTCAGTCCTGTGAGTGTGGCCCCCTTATGATATGTTTGATCCCATGGTGTGGTGTCCACATATTTATATTCTATATAGTCGGTGGTCTTCACGCCGGCCACAGCCGCATCGGTCATTAGGTTCTTCACGTTTTCAACGGTGAAGAAATGCTGGTGAATGGCATCCTGCCCGTTCTGAACAAACTCATGATTGATCATCTCACCCTTCGCATTATAATACTTGATAAACATCAAATAGATCGGCGCAGGATTGGGATCATCGGGCAAACTACCGTATTCATGTGATTTCAATACATAAAATTTGTCTTGACTTCCTTTTGCAAGTCCCCATCCTTTGCCCTCTTTGAGTTCATAAGTCACCTCTTGTATACGTTTCAGATACTTAGCCTTGCTCTCGGGATTCTGATGAGGGCCGCCCTTGGTCTCGATCTTATTCCAGGAGCCGTGCATGTGGCATTCCACCAACTGGATTGTAACCTTAGTAGGGTCTTCGTGGAGTTTGTTTTCAGGCTCATTATTCGGTTTGTCAGGCTCATTGCTGCAAGCAGTGAACGACACGGCAAACAGAGCTGCACCCAGCAGCACCAACACTGATGTTAATACGTTCTTTTTCATATTGTTCTGTTGTTTAAAATAATTATTTACTGTTATTTACTAAATCTTACCTGTTAACTTGTCTACTCATTTCCTTGTAAATTTCGTCAGAAAAACCACCCTATCGAGCATCGAATATCACGCCCCATATCGTGAGCATAATATCGTGAGCGGTTGGTATACTCTTTATATTCCTTGTTCAGAAGGTTATCCGCGGCAACCAATACACGAAATTTATTCGTTGCCGACACCTTCCAGTCGGCCCCGAGTTCAAATCCCCAAAGACCGTACGATGCCGGTGTGAAAGCAATCAGGTCGCTATCGGGATTGAAGCGTCTCTGCTTAAACACGAATCTATGCTTCAACTGCGCCCACGCATTGATACCACCGAGATGCAGTCCCGACCAAGTGACATCGTGATCAATACGCGCTGAGGGAATAAAGGGCAGATAATTGTGCGTCTTCTGTTCGTTAGCCCAAATGAGTCCCGACAACAAATGATATTCGATTTGTGCAACAGGACGAATCCTCATATCCAAATCGACACCGCGAAAGAAAGCATCCGTCTGCTTGTATCGGAACAAAGGATAAGCACCCGAGATAATGGTGATATACTGATGAGACGGTTCATCATAGATGTATCCGTTGATCCATTGCAAGTAACCATCAAGGCGCACATCGGCAAAAGTGCTCCGATAAACAACAGACGTAATCCATTTAGTGCTCTGCTCAGAGTGCATCGTGGAATCACCTACGACAAACATGCCTGACCCCAACTCGTTTCCATTGCTGTAAAGTTCATAAACATGTGGTGCACGCCATGCCAATCCGAGATTGGTTGTGAATTTCCAATGCTCCGAAGGACGATAATTCGCACCCAAATTATACGAGAAATTGCTGAAATTATGATGTCCGCCATAGCGTTTGCCCGTATAATCATATCCGGCTGCACGCGTCTGTTGGTTGTCGAAACGCACACCGGCTTCGGCATCCCACGTTCCATGTCGATACTTTTGTATGCCATAAATGCCAAGATCATATTCGGTGTAATTCGGAATGAGCGGCACCACTCCCGTACCGGCCTGATTCTTGTTGCGGATGTGCAAATAAGATGCGCCCGCCTCGGTGTTCCACCGATCACGACCAAGCGTCCATTTCAATTGGTTTTGGAATGAAGTGAGATCCATACTCACCGCCGGAATGTCCGAATGATTCATCCGCCGCATACGGTTTTCCTTACGATCGTCAGCCTGGAAAGCTGTTTGCCAAAAGAAGTTGCCATACTGCCCGCCATCGAAATACACTTTACCGATAGCCGTGTGATGGACAACATGCTGGAAAGGATAGGTGATATGCCGGGTATAAGGATCGATCTCAATCGGTCGCCCCAATGCGATGCGCTCTTTCAACAGGTCTTCACTACCCATCTGTGCACTCAACATCACGCCCAATTTGAGATTATACATACTGTAAAAGCCCTCCAACCGTAGTCGTTGATGACTGTAACCGAGTGTGGCCGAGAGGTCGTGCTCGCGATAACCTGTGTTGTTGAGCAGATAATGGGCCGTTTTTTGATCACCCGAATTGGAATAGGTGCCCTGCAAGCGCCACGCAATATCGCGACAGAGCGGCAGCGTTCCCTCGGCCTGAGCCACCGCTGAATAGCGTAATCCATTGCTCCCGTAGAGTGCACGGACATGTCCTGTTGTCTGCTCTTGTCCATAAGGCAGCCGTTTTTGCTCCATCACAATGATACCGCCGAGCGCTTCCGAACCGTATCTCACCGATTCCGCCCCCTTGATTACCTCTATCGAACTACTGCTGTTTTGGTCTATCTCAGGCGCATGATCAGCTCCCCATTGCTGGCCGGTCTGCCTTGCGCCGTTATTGACAATCAAGATACGATTGCCATACATACCGTTGATAACGGGTTTGGCCACTGTCGTTCCTGTCTGAATCGAACTCACACCGCTCACATGTTCCAAAAGTGAGGCAAGAGATTTGCCCATCGAGCGGTCGATCACATTCGAAGAGATCTTTTCGCTCACGCTATTCACACTCGCCTGGCGGCGTTCTCCCGTAACGACGATCTCTTTGAGCTGTTGTGCCTTGCTGAAAGCAGATTTTTTATTTTTCTTCTTCTGCGCAGTCTTGATCGTGTCGGTGTCTGCTGTCGGCATCTTGCGACATAGCTGTTTCTCATCACCTGTTGTGCACATAACGGCATAGCGGCAACAGACAGCAACAGAACGCATGCCACGCATCCGCAAAGCTGCAATGCATTATGCTTCATTTGTTTATAAATCTGAATGAGTTACAGTTGCAACTAACCGTTAATCACATGGCAAGTAACGGTCATGTGCACGACGATTTACCATGAGTTACGTTGCGTTTAACGGCTTTTCAGCAAGCCTGTAACATTTAATGAAAAAAAATTATTCGTAAATTCTCAGGCCGAAAAGGGCGGAGAATGACTGTTTATGGCATCAATATGTCGATAAACGGTCTGCGAAGTAATGATATAAGGGGTAATTACGGTGAAGCACAACAAAGGATGAAAGTCGGCGATTGCTACCGGCGAAGCTCATGAAAAGTGAAATCGCAGATCAAACAACTGCCTTTCACCGTCGCCCCGCCATCGTTTGCTGACACTGCAACAGTTTCATTTTCCTGTGCATGATGCAGATGTGCATCCTTGACAACATGCATCAGCACGAATGTTGCCAGCAACATCCACGCTAAAAACATTCTTCTATGTCGGTTGATACGCATCTTCCAATTCCTTGTATACAATAATTTCCCTTACCGATTCACCCGCATTCAAAGACAAGTCTTCATGAAATGAATCCAGCGCAAAGATAAGATTTTTATTGAGTAGTTCTTATTTCATTAGGCAGAGTTATTTAACATTAACGTTTGTTGTGCCATGAATTGCATACGTTTTCATCAAAAAATCACGATTTCTTACTTTCCGGTGGCCGTTTTCGTCAAAAACTGCAATTTATGTATTTCCCGGTGATCGCATCCTAAACACGAAAGTGCTTTGCAACAAACCGTTAATCATTCTACAACAAGTCATTACTTGGCGTGCAATTAAAGCCTTTTCGCACAGCATGTAAGCGTCGGATGAAAATAATCAAGGAGTATAGAGAATACGATTCGACTATAAATGCTCGTAGAAACGGTAGAGAGGAACAATAAACACAAATGAATTGCCCCCGGAAAACACGATCGTTTCGCCGGGGGCAACTATTAGAAATGAAATGTTGTGACGCTTTTATTCAGCCTTAGGCTCTTCTGCCGGCTTTGCTTGAGGTGCTTCCTCAACGGCTTCATTGGTCTTGAGAGCCTCTTCTGTAACAGAATCAGCAGCAGGTTTAGCAGCCGAACGACGACTACGACGCGTCTTCTTAGCCTCAGCCTTAGGCGTCTTAGCCATGTTCTCATCGAAGTCTACGAGTTCGATAAAAGCAAGTTGAGCTGCATCGCCTTGACGGAAACCGAGCTTGATGACGCGTGTATAACCTCCGGGACGATTGCCCACTTTGGCAGCAACTGCTTTAAACAACTCCGTTACGGCGTATTTGTTCTGCAAATAACGGAACACAACACGGCGTGAGTTGGTTGTATCGTCCTTAGAACGAGTTATCAAGGGCTCTACATACTTCTTCAAGGCTTTTGCCTTAGCGAGAGTCGTAGTGATTCTTTTGTGCATGATCAACGAGATTGCCATGTTAGCTAACATAGCGTCACGATGAGATGCAGTACGACCCAGATGGTTGAATTTCTTATTATGTCTCATTTTTGTCTCTTGTTAATTGTGGAAGAGGAGTAAGAAACTAAGGAAGTAAAGCCGTCATAAAAGTATTCTCACGACATCTTACTCATCATTTTCTACTTGCTCTTTCTCCTCTCCTACTTCATTTTACTCTTTGTCTAACTTATACTTTGATATGTCGGTTCCAAAAGACAGATTCAGACCCTCGAGCAAATCATCAAGCTCTGAGAGCGATTTCTTACCGAAATTGCGGAACTTTAAAAGGTCGGTCTTATTGTATTGCACCAAATCGCCAAGCGTCTCAACATCTGCAGCTTTCAGACAGTTGAGAGCACGGACACTCAGGTTCATGTCAACAAGCTTGGTCTTGAGCAATTGGCGCATGTGCAAAATCTCCTCATCAAACTCTTGGTTGTTCTCCTGTTCAGGACTCTCCATCGCGATCTTCTCGTCAGAGAACAGCATAAAGTGATAAATGAGGATCTTAGCAGCCTCTTTTAATGCGTCTTTCGGACTAATGGAACCATCCGTAGAAACTTCAAGAATCAACTTGTCGTAGTCGGTCTTTTGCTCGACACGATACGGCTCCACAGAATACTTGACGTTACGGATTGGGGTGTAGATAGAATCAATAGGAATGACGTTGACATCTGTGCAGAACTCACGATTCTCGTCAGCGGGTACATATCCGCGACCTTTATTGATGGTGAGATCAATCTGCATTGAGGATTTGGCATCTAAATGACAAATCACCAAATCAGGGTTTAACACTTCAAATCCAGTCAGATACTTAGCAATATCACCGGCTTTGAACTCTGTGAGTCCTTCCACGATAATACTAACTTTCTCATTCTCGAATTCTTCTACTACTTGCTTGAATCTTACTTGTTTCAAATTCAAGATAATATTGGTAACATCTTCCTTAACACCCGGCACTGAGGAAAACTCATGCTCAACCCCTCCGATACGAATCGTGTTGATGGCATAACCCTCAAGCGATGAAAGAAGAATGCGACGCAATGAGTTACCGATAGTAACACCGAATCCGGGTTCAAGCGGACGAAATTCGAACTTGCCAAATCGGTCATTGGCCTCCAACATTACAACTTTATCAGGTTTTTGAAATGCTAATATCGCCATTAATTCAATGATTTATTTAGAGTACAACTCAACGATTAACTGCTCCTTAATATTTTCGGGAATATCGGCACGTTCAGGCTTGTGCAAAAACTTGCCGCTCTTTGTATTCTCATCCCATTCAATCCAAGGATATTTGCTATGATTGAAGCCTGCTAATGCAGCTTCGATAACTTCGAGAGACTTCGCCTTCTCGCGCACACCAACAATTTGACCGGGTTTAACTGCATAAGAAGGGATATTAACTACTCGGCCATCGACAACAATATGCTTGTGGCCTACCAACTGACGTGCCGCAGCACGCGTCGGTGCAAGCCCAAGACGAAATACGACATTGTCAAGACGACATTCGAGATTCTGAAGAAGAATCTCACCAGTAATGCCATCGGCTTTCGCAGCCTTTGTAAACATATTACGGAACTGACGCTCAAGCACTCCATACGTGTACTTGGCTTTTTGCTTCTCTGCCAACATGACACCGTACTCAGACGTTTTCCTGCGTCGGTTATTGCCATGCTGTCCAGGAGGGAAGTTTCTCTTGGACAAAACTTTGTCCGCGCCGAAGATGGGTTCACCAAAACGACGCGCAATTTTAGATTTCGGACCTATATACCTTGCCATAATATTTAAATTTGATTGTTGATAATTATACACGACGACGCTTAGGAGGACGACAACCGTTGTGCGGTAATGGAGTTACGTCAACGATTTCAGTCACTTCAATGCCTGCACCGTGTACGGCACGAATAGCACTCTCACGACCATTACCAGGGCCTTTCACATAAGCTTTCACTTTACGAAGACCTAGATCGAAAGCCACTTTCGCGCAATCCTCGGCTGCTGTTTGGGCTGCATAAGGAGTGTTCTTCTTAGAACCACGAAAACCCATTTTACCTGCCGAAGACCAAGAAATCACTTGCCCCTCTGCATTTGTCAGAGATACGATGATATTGTTGAATGAGCTATGAACGTGAAGTTGCCCGATAGCATCAACTTTTACTACTCTTTTTTTAGATGTTGCTTGTTTCTTTGCCATAACTTTTTAGTTTAAAAGTTTTAAGTCTGCAAGTTTTAAGTAATGGAATTGCTGTTCCGTAACTCTCAACTTTCAACTCTCAACTAAATTTTATTTCGTAGCCTTCTTCTTATTAGCAACCGTCTTCTTCTTTCCCTTACGGGTGCGAGCATTATTCTTTGTACTCTGACCGCGAACCGGAAGACCGTTACGATGACGGATTCCACGATAGCATCCAATGTCCATCAGACGCTTGATATTCATCTGGACCTCTGAACGGAGATCACCTTCCACTTTGAATTCAGCGCCGATAATTTCACGGATTTTGGCTGCTTGATCGTCAGTCCACTCGTTGACCTTCAAGTCGCGGCTTACGCCGGCCTTGTCCAATATCTTTGCTGAACTACTTCGACCTATTCCATAGATATAGGTCAATGCGATTTCGCCACGCTTATTCTGGGGCAAATCTACTCCAACAATTCTTATTGCCATTGTTAATAAAATAAATGAATTAAATCGATTAAACTTCTTTTGTTCAATGACGGTATCAGACAGCAAGTCTGATACGCCATCACTTAGCCCTGGCGTAATTTGTACTTAGGGTTTTTTTTGTTGATAACAAACAACCGACCCTTACGACGAACGATCTTACAGTCGGGGGTTCGTTTCTTTAATGATGCTCTTGTCTTCATATCTTTACTTGATTATTTGTATCGGAAAACGATTCTGCCCTTGGTCAAGTCATACGGACTCATCTCTACTTTCACCTTATCGCCGGGCAGGATTTTGATGTAGTGCATTCTCATCTTACCCGAAATATGTGCTATGATCTGAACGCCATTTTCAAGTTCTACACGAAACATCGCATTCGAAAGTGACTCGATGATTGTTCCGTCCTGCTCTATTGCGGATTGCTTTGCCATAATTAATATAGTGTTCCTTCTAACTGTTCTATTTCTTCAAACGTTGATAAAATCTCTGCTTCACCCTCACGAATGGCAATCGTGTGTTCGAAATGTGCTGCTGGTTTGCCGTCACGTGTTTTGATTGTCCACCGATCAGGCATCAACACGATATGTCGATCACCTGCTGTAATCATCGGTTCGATAGCAATACACATTCCGGCTTTCATGATCACACTGCTATTTCCCGTGTCATAATTTGGTACTTGCGGTGCTTCATGCATCTCTTTTCCAATCCCATGACCTGTAAGTTCACGAACCACTCCATAACCTTGCTTTTCGCAATACCGTTGAATGGATTGTCCTATACCGTTAATCGGACGACCAGAAACGGCATTTCGGATTCCGATATACAGTGATTCTTTCGTCGTCTTCAACAACCGCTTAATTTCAGGACTGACTTCGCCGACACAGAATGTGTAACAACTGTCACCGTTATATCCGTCAAGCAATGTTCCACAGTCGATCGAAATAATATCGCCATCTTTCAATATGGTTTTATCGTCAGGAATTCCGTGGACAACAACATCGTTAACAGATGTGCAGATACTTGCCGGGAATGGGTCCCCAAAAGGATTCGGAAAATTCTTAAACGTTGGAATTGCTCCGTGATCACGGATAAACTCTTCAGCAATCCGATCCAATTGCAGTGTCGTAACACCGGGTTTTACGTTCTTGGCTAACTCGGCCAGTGTTTTACTCACCAGCCGATTAGCCTTAAACATTAATTCAATTTCATCTTCTGTTTTCAGAAATATCTCCATCCGACAGAATTAACTTAATAAGCAGAGACTGCTCCGCTGCGGGTATGTCCAGAATTGAGCAATCCGTCGTAATGACGCATCAATAGGTGACTCTCAATCTGTTGGAGCGTGTCGATCACAACGCCGACCAAAATCAATAGCGACGTTCCTCCAAAGAATTGAGAGAATGCCTGCTGCACATTCAACAATCCCGCCAAAGCAGGCATAATTGCGATGAACGCAATGAACAGAGATCCGGGGAAAGTGATGCGAGTCATGACAGTATCAATATACTCTGCTGTGTCTTTTCCTGGCTTAACACCAGGAATAAAACCATTATTCCGCTTCATGTCTTCTGCCATTTGCGTCGGATTCAACGTGATAGCCGTATAGAAATATGTAAAGGCGATAACCAAGATTACATATACTATATTGTAGAGCAAGCTCCTATTATCCATCAAGGATTGTACGACCCAACTCGTATTTTCCGATTGATACCGAACGACTGCCAATGGAATGAACATCAATGCTTGTGCAAAGATAATTGGCATCACATTAGCTGCGAAAAGTTTCAACGGTATATACTGACGGGCACCACCATATTGTTTGTTTCCAACCAGACGTTTGGCGTATTGCACAGGTATCTTGCGTGTACCTTGTACCAAGAGAATCGATGCACATACAACGGCATAGAGAATGAGAATCTCAACGATAAACATCACGAGTCCACCACCGGAGATAGCAGTGAATCTCGATCCCACTTCCTGTACGAAAGCCTGGGGAAGTCGGGCGATGATACCAATCATAATGATTAAAGAGACTCCATTTCCGATTCCTTTATCCGTTATGCGCTCTCCCAACCAAAGGATGAACATACTACCTGCCGCAAGAATGATCGTTGCCGGAATGATAAAGACCGACCAAGAAATACCGGAAGCCAATGCCTGACCTGCCTGCATTTTGAGGTTTAACAGGTAAGACGGAGCCTGGAACAACAAAATAAATACTGTCAGGATACGTGTATACCAGTTGATCTTCTTTCGTCCGCTCTCACCTTCACGCTGCATCTTCTGGAAATAAGGCACAGCCATGGCAAGGAGTTGCATAACGATGGAAGCCGAGATGTAAGGCATAATTCCTAATGCAAAGATAGATGCATTGGAAAATGCACCACCGGAGAACATATCCAGAAGCGACATAAGACCGCCGGAGGTTTGCGACTGCAACTTCTCCAACATACTCGGGTTGATTCCGGGAAGTACGACAAAGGAACCGAAGCGGTATATTGCCACAAAAAGAAAGGTGATGAGGAGCCGCTGACGCAGATCCTCTATCTTCCAACAGTTCTTCAGTGTCTCGATAAATTTTCTCATCACTTAGATTATTGTTGTGTTACCACCTACTGCCTTGATTGCTTCTTCGGCAGTCTTAGAGAATGCATTGGCCTCTACTTCGAGCTTTGCTTTCAACTCACCGTTGCCCAAGATCTTAACAAGTTGTTTACCATTGATCAGCCCTGCTTCTTTCAATTCTGCAAGTCCAATCTTTGTAAGATTCTTTGCGTCGGCCAAAGTTTGAAGTGTAGACAAGTTCACTGCAAAATATTCCTTATGGTTGATATTCTTAAAACCTGCTTTCGGAACACGGCGTTGCAGAGGCATCTGACCGCCTTCAAAACCAATCTTTCTCTTATAACCGGACCGAGCCTTTGCTCCTTTATGACCACGGGTAGAAGTCCCACCGAGTCCAGAGCCTGTACCTCGACCTATGCGACGGCGCGAATGCGTAGAGCCAACAGCTGGTTTCAAATTATTTAGTTTCATCATTCTTGTTTAAAAAGATTAATTATTCAACTATGTTTACCAGATGGTGAACCTTACGCACCATACCGCGGATGCTGGGAGTATCTTCAACCTCAACAACCTGAGAAATCTTATGAAGTCCCAAAGCCAAGAGCGTACGCTTTTGATCAATCGGGGCACCGATTCTACTCTTAATCTGCTTGATCTTAATTGTTGCCATTGTATGTCCTTCCATTAACCATTGAATACTTTTTCCATGCTAATACCACGCACACCTGCAATCGTATAGGCATCTCGTAACTGATCCAAAGCTTCAATTGTTGCTTTCACCAAGTTATGAGGATTGGCTGATCCCTTAGATTTTGCAATCACATCATTTACGCCAACAGTTTCCAAGACAGCACGCATAGCACCGCCGGCTTTCAATCCTGTACCGGCAGCAGCAGGCTTCAACAGGACATGCGCACCGCTGAATGTAGCCTCGATCTCATGCGGAATCGTTCCTTTGAGAACCGGAACTTTTACCAAATTCTTCTTAGCAGCCTCAACGCCTTTGGCGATAGCAGCTGTCACCTCACCGGCCTTTCCTAAGCCATAGCCGATAACACCATTACCATCACCAACAACGACGATAGCAGCGAATGTAAATGTACGGCCTCCCTTGGTAACTTTCGTTACACGGTTGATAGCAACCAAGCGATCTTTCAATTCAGAGTCACTAGTTATTCTTACTTTATTCATTGCCATAATCGTTTAAAATTTAAGACCTCCTTGACGTGCTGCATCGGCCAAGCCTTTCACACGTCCGTGATACAAGTAACCATTACGATCGAAGACCACCGTCGTAACGCCTGCAGCTTGTGCATTCTTTGCTACCAGCTCGCCGACTTTCTCAGCCTGCTGAATCTTCGGCATTGCTCCATTCCAAGGGAAGAAGCCGATGCAAGCGTGGTTCCAGTCTCATCATTAATTACTTGTGCATAAATCTGTTTGTTACTGCGGAATACGCTCAAACGAGGACGCTCAGCAGTACCATTTACGCTTTTACGAATTCTGAACTTTATTTTGATTCGTCTTTCTACTTTCTTTGTTGTCATAATTTCTAAATAAAATTGAAGTTACTTAGCATTACTTAGCTGCAGCCGTCTTACCAGACTTTCTGCGAATAACCTCACCCTTAAACAGAATTCCTTTTCCTTTGTAAGGTTCAGGCATACGGAAAGAACGAATTTTAGCACAGATGAGCCCTAACAACTGCTTATCACAAGACTCGATTGTTATGGTTGGATTCTGGTTTCTTTCAGACTTCGTTTCCACTTTCACTTCTTTCGGAAGTTGAATGAAAATAGGGTGTGTATAGCCAAGAGAGAACTCGACTAAGTTTCCTTGGTTTGAAACGCGATAACCGACACCGACAAGCTCCATCGTCTTTTGATAACCTTCGCTTACACCGATAACCATATTGTTGACCAAAGAACGGTACAAGCCATGGAATGCCTGCTTTTGCTTTGTGCTTACAGGGCTATTCTCATCAATTTCGAAAGTAATCAGGTTTCCCTCTACATTCATTTTAATAGATGAGTCAACGGCTTGTGAGAGTTCTCCCTTAGGACCTTTCACAGTGACAACACCATTGTTCTGAGCAACAGTAACACCTGCGGGAATACTAATTGGCAATTTTCCTATTCTTGACATATTCAATCCTCCAATTAATAAACGTAGCAAAGAACCTCACCACCGATCTTCAAGTCGGCAGCTTCCTTGTTTGTCATTACACCTTTGGATGTAGATAAAATCGCGATACCTAATCCATTAATTACTCTCGGCATATCTTTATAACCGGTATACTTGCGGAGACCGGGGGTAGATACACGCTTTAAATTCTTGATCGCATTGACCTTCGTCGCCGGATCATACTTCAAAGCAACTTTGATTGTACCTTGTGGCCCATCTTCAATGAACTTATAGTTCAGAATATAGCCTTTCTCAAAGAGGATTTTAGTAATCTCTTTCTTCAAGTTCGACGCAGGAACCTCTACAACACGATGATGTGCCATAATCGCATTTCTGAGTCTTGTCAGATAATCTGCTATTGGATCTGTCATAAATTATAAATGTTTAATTAATCGGGACTACCCCGACAATATTAAAAAAGTTATCTATCAAAGGATTGGCGGCTTACAGTCGAAAGATGAAATCAGAACAGCGATGTTGATCGTCATCTAATCCATTACGCTTGTTTATTGCCACCCTATCCCGCTTTACCAGCTTGCTTTCTTCACGCCCGGAATCAAACCAGCAGAAGCCATTTCACGGAATTGGATTCGCGAAAGACCGAACTGGCGGATATATCCCTTCGGACGACCTGTTATCTTACAACGATTGTGAAGACGAATCGGGTTTGCATTCTTAGGGATAGCTTGAAGCTTACGAGCAGCATCATAGGCCTCGGCGAGATCTCCCGAGGTAGTGATGATCTTCTTTAAGGCTGCTCGTTTTTCCGCATAACGTGCCACTAATTTAGCGCGTTTCACTTCGCGGGCTTTCATTGATTCTTTTGCCATATTGCTTAATCCTTTTTAGCGTTCTTAAATGGGAGACCGAATGCTTTCAACAAAGCATAACCTTCTTCATCTGTCTGTGCAGAAGTAACAAAGGTGATATTCATACCTTGAATACGATCTATCGAGTCAAGATTAATTTCTGGGAAGATGATCTGTTCGGCGATACCCAATGTGTAGTTACCACGTCCATCAAATTTGCTCTCAATCCCTTTGAAATCACGAATACGAGGGAGTGCCACACGCACGAGTTTTTCGAGAAACTCGTACATTCGCTCACGGCGCAAAGTAACCATCACACCAATCGGCATTTTCTTACGCAACTTGAAGTTGGCTATATCCTTCTTCGAATAAGTTGCAACTGCTTTCTGACCTGTTATGGCAGAGATTTCGTTCACAGCCACCTCAATCAGTTTCTTGTCTTGTGTTGCGTCGCCCAGTCCTTGATTGATAACAATCTTCTTCAATACAGGAATCTGCATCACAGAGGAATAATTGAACTGTTCTTTCAATGCCGGAACAATGCGCTCAGCATATTCTTTTTTCAATTGTGCCGTATTCATCACTTAATTTCCTCCCCTGACTTTTTAGCAATGCGAATCTTCTTTCCATCCTCCGTTAGTTTAATTCCCACTCGTGTAGGCTTTCCACTTTTTGGATCAATCAGACTCAAATTAGAGATATGAATCGGAGCTTCCTGCTTAATAATACCGCCCTGAGGACTCTTGGCAGAAGGCTTCGTGTGCTTAGAGATCATCCGACAACCCTCAACGATTGCTCGGTTCTCATCGACTAAGACTTTAAGAACCTTACCAGTTCTACCGCGGTCCCGGCTATCGCCTGCAAGGACCATCACGGTATCACCTTTCTTGATATGTAATTTACTCATTACTCTTCTGTTTTAATAATTAAAGGACCTCAGGTGCCAAAGAAACCACTTTCATATTCACCGCACGGAGTTCACGGGCTACTGGACCGAAAATACGACTTCCACGAAGCTCGCCCGCATTGTTCAACAATACACAAGCGTTATCATCGAAACGTATATAAGAACCGTCTGCACGACGAATCTCTTTCTTTGTACGAACAATCAAAGCTTTTGATACCGCACCTTTTTTCAAATCACTTGACGGAATAACGTTCTTGACAGCAACGACTATCACGTCACCAACACTTGCATAACGACGGCGAGTACCTCCTAAGACACGAATGCAAAGTGCCTCACGCGCACCGCTGTTATCACATACTGTAAGTCTTGATTCTGCTTGTATCATAATTACTTAGCCTTTTCAATTATTTGAACTAATCTCCATCGCTTTGTTTTACTCAAAGGACGGGTCTCCATAATAAGTACAGTGTCGCCGACATTCGCCTCGTTCTTCTCATCGTGTACGTGGTATTTCTTTGTCTTCTGTACAAACTTACCATAAATTGGGTGCATCTCTTTGAACTTAGCGGCAATAACAATGGTTTTATCCATTTTGTTGCTGATGACAACCCCTTGTCTTGTCTTTCTTAAATTTCTTGTTTCCATCTTGGACATTGTTATTTGTTAAGTTCTCTCTGGCGAAGTTCCGTCTTCATACGTGCGATGTCACGACGTGTCGCTTTAATCTGTGATGGATTTTCAAGAGGAGTTGTTGCATGATTCAGCTTCATCCGATGCAAAGCTTCCACAGCATTTTCTAATTTCTCGGCCAAATCTTTGGTCTCGAGTTCTCTTACTTCTTTACTCTTCATAATAGCTTAAGCGTTTTTATCGAAATCACGTCTAACAACAAACTTGGTCTTGACCGGGAGTTTCTGTGCCGCAAGGCGAAGCGCCTCCTTGGCAATATCGAAACTTACACCTTCCACTTCAAAGAGGATACGGCCCGGAGTTACCGGTGCAACCCATCCTGCTGGATCTCCCTTACCTTTACCCATACGGACATCGGCAGGCTTACGTGTGATCGGCTTATCAGGAAATATACGAATCCAAACCTGACCTTCACGCTGCATATAACGGTTAACGGCAACACGAGCAGCCTCAATTTGACGGCTGTCTATCCATTTTGCTTCAAGTGTTTTGATGCCAAATGTGCCGAAAGCCAGTTGTGTGCCTCTATGAGCATTGCCTTTATTGCCACGCCCATCTTGAGGTCTTCTATATTTAACTCTTTTTGGCTGTAACATTACTTACTTCTTCTTTTAACGGTTATTGTTTCTCCTACGATTACCGCCACGACCGGAACGAGAACCGAGCCGTCCTGCATTTTGCTTATCTTGTGCGAAATTCGGTGCGAGATCACGCTGTCCATAAACCTCGCCACGACAAATCCACACCTTAATACCAAGCAATCCTACTTTCGTAAGAGCTTCTGCCTGACAATAATCAATGTCTGCACGGAATGTATGCAAAGGTGTGCGTCCTTCTTTCAGCATCTCTTTACGAGCGATTTCTGCACCGTTCAGACGACCTGAAATCTGTACTTTAATACCTTCTGCACCTGCACGCATCGTGTTTTGAATAGCCATCTTAATAGCACGACGATAAGCAATCTTACCCTCGACTTGGCGAGCGATGTTATTCGCAACGATAGTTGCATCAAGTTCCGGTTTCTTAATTTCAAAGATATTGATCTGAATATCTTTCTTATAGAGCCGTTTCAGCTCTTCCTTCAATCTGTCAACATCCTGTCCGCCTTTACCGATAACGATGCCAGGACGGGCTGTACAAATAGTAATGGTGACGAGTTTCAACGTACGTTCGATGACAATACGCGAAACGCTGGCCTTTGCCAAACGTTCGTTCAGATAGTTGCGAATCTTCTGATCTTCAACGAGATTTTCTCCGAAACTCTTGCCACCAAACCAATTTGAATCCCAACCACGGATAATACCAAGACGGTTGCTTATTGGATTAACTTTCTGTCCCATTCTATTTATTCTTTTTCGTCATTAGTTTTGGCATCAACAAACAAAGTGACATGGTTGCTACGCTTACGGATTCTATAACCACGACCCTGCGGTGCCGGTCTCATACGTTTCATTGTAACACCCTCGTCAACAAAAACTTTGCTTATATAAAGCTCACCGTCTTCTGCCTTGCGATCATTCTTCTGTTCCCAATTCGCAATAGCCGAACGCAGTAATTTCTCAACATCTGCAGCAGCTTGTTTCTTCGAGAATCGCAAAACACCCAAGGCACGATTTACTTCCAAGCCACGAATCATATCTACAACGTAGCGCATTTTGCGTGGAGAAGAAGGAACACCATTGAGCTTTGCAAAATACAAACTCTTTAATGCCTCTTTTCTCTTTTCAGCTGATATATGTTTTCTTGCTCCCATTATTACTCTTTACATTTAAATGGTTACTCCCGATTATTTCTTATTACCGGAGTGTCCGCCAAACCTGCGAGTAAGAGAGAACTCACCCAACTTGTGACCGACCATATTCTCGGTAATGTAAACAGGGATAAATTTGTTTCCGTTATGAACAGCAACGGTATGTCCCACAAAATCCGGGGAAATCATTGATGCTCGAGCCCACGTCTTAACGACACTCTTCTTGCCACTTTCATTCATTGCAAGAATTTTCTTTTCGAGTGAAACGTTGATATATGGACCTTTTTTTAATGAACGACTCATAATTTACTCTTCTTAATGTTATTTACTTGCTCTTTCAATGATATACTTGCTTGAAAGTTTCTTAGGTGCACGTGTTTTGAGACCCTTAGCATACAAGCCCTTACGTGAGCGTGGATGGCCACCGCTCTGACGGCCTTCACCACCACCCATTGGGTGATCAACAGGGTTCATAACAACACCACGGTTGTGAGGACGACGTCCCAACCAACGCGAGCGACCAGCCTTACCCGACTGTTCCAATGCGTGATCAGAGTTACCCACACTCCCAACAGTAGCCTTACAAGCAGAGAGAATCTTACGAGTCTCACCAGAAGGAAGTTTAATTACACAATAACTACTCACGGGAAGTCAACTGAGCAAAGTTACCAGCCGAACGAACGAGCAGAGCACCTTGTCCCGGGCGCAATTCAATGTTGTGAATTACTGTACCCACAGGAATGTTTGCCAAGGGGAGAGCATTGCCGATTTCCGGCGCAGCTTCTGCACCCGACATCAATTTTGTGCCGACTTGCAGTCCATTAGGAGCAATAATGTAGCGTTTCTCACCATCAGCGTAATACAACAAAGCGATACGAGCCGAGCGATTCGGATCGTATTCGATTGTTTTTACCACTGCTGGGACACCATCTTTCTCTCGCTTAAAGTCGATCAGACGGAATTTTCTTTTATGACCACCGCCCATGTAGCGAACAGTCATTTTACCGGTGTTGTTTCGACCGCCGGTAGAGCGCTTCCCGTAAACGAGAGATTTCTCTGGTACGGATGCAGTAATATCCTCGAACGTACCAATAACTTTGTGTCTTTGTCCCGGTGTAACCGGTTTCAATTTACGTACTGCCATTTTTTATTTTAAATATTGCTGTAAAAATCTATTTGATCACCAGCCTTCAACGTAACGATCGCCTTCTTGAATGCAGCCTTTTGTCCCTTCACAAGACCGGCTTTTGTGTAACGGCTCGAACGCTTTCCTGCATAACGCATCGTATTCACATCCACAACCGTAACATTATATAGGCTCTCGATTTCTGCTTTGATTTCAAGCTTGTTTGCCTCCGGTCTAACGATAAAGCCATACTTAGGCAAAGCAGGCTTTTCATAAGTATAAACCGTCTTTTCCTTCGTTACGTCAGGCTTTCCTTTCTTTTTGACAACATAGCTGATCTTTTCCTCTGCTGCATTCTTAGCCTTTGCAGCTTTTTCATTAGCAGCTTTCAGCTTCTTGCTTTCAGAAGACTTGTCTGTAATTTTGGTCATCTTCTCAGTGACCAATGGTTTAATGATAAATGCCATATTTCTACTGTCTCCTTAATTATTTAGCCAAGATCTCATCAATGGTCTTCAACGAATTTTCAGTCACAACAAGCACATCCGCATTCAAAACTTTATAAGTATTGAGTGAAGATGCGGTCATAACCTCAGAACGCTGTAAGTTACGAGCTGACAAATATACATTTTTATTTACTTCCGGCAAAACAAGAAGTGTTTTTTTACCATCAACTTTCAGATTTTTAGCTATATTTACAAAATATTTTGTCTTTGGGGCATCCATTGAGAAGTCTTCGACCACAACGATTGCATTTTCCTGTGCCTTATATGACAAAGCTGAGCGACGAGCCAAGCTCTTCACTTTCTTGTTCAACTTGAAACCATAATCGCGCGGTTTCGGACCAAACACGCGACCACCACCGACAAGCACGGGCGAATTGATATCGCCGCGACGTGCACCGCCGCCGCCTTTCTGACGACCTAATTTTCGAGTGGAACCGCTTACTTCGCTTCTCTCCTTTGTTTTAGCTGTACCCTGACGCTGATTAGCGAGATACTGCTTGACATCCAGATAGATAACGTGATCGTTAGGCTCAATTCCGAAGATCGATTCGTTTAACGTAACCTTTCTTCCGGTCTCCTGACCATTGATATTTAAAACGCTAACTTCCATTATTTCTCAATTAATACGGTTGAACCATTACATCCGGCAAACGAACCCTTAACGATCAAGACATTCTGTTCCGGAATCACTTTTAACACTTTGAGGTTCTGAGTCGTCACGCGGTCGCCGCCCATTTGTCCGGCCATACGCATTCCCTTGAACACCTTGGCGGGATAAGAACAAGCACCGATAGATCCCGGTTTGCGGGCGCGGTCGTCCTGACCGTGTGTGCTCTGACCAACACCACCGAAACCGTGGCGCTTCACTACTCCCTGGAAACCTTTACCCTTAGACGTTCCAACAACATCGACAAACTCTGCGTCGTTGAACAGTTCAACAGTGATTGTATCACCGAGGTTATACTCCTCATCGAATTTGAACTCGGCCAAGTGCTTCTTCGGTGTTGTACCTGCTTTCTTGAAGATTCCCAGCATCGGCTTCGTCGTTCGTTTCTCCTTAGCCTCTGCGAAACCTAATTGAACTGCTTTGTAGCCGTCTTTTTCAACGGTCTTTACTTGGGTAACAACACAAGGACCAGCTTCGATAACAGTGCACGGTATGTTTTTACCGTCGGCACTGAAAACGGATGTCATTCCGATTTTTCTTCCAATTAATCCTGGCATTTCAATTAAATATTTAAATGATTTTCAATTTACCGTCTTTCAGCTTCTAAGTAGATGTTTTTCGTAAGCTCATTAAGCATCAATGAGCACCTAAAAAAGCACATATTGCTATCCTTTGAGGATCAAACACTTGTCCGCTTACAGACAGAATAACCGATAAAAATTTTCTATTGACGAACTACACTTTGATTTCCACCTCGACACCGCTGGGCAATTCGAGTTTCATCAGTGCGTCAACCGTCTTTGCTGTTGAGCTGTAAATGTCGATCAGACGTTTAAAATCCGAGAGCTGGAATTGCTCACGAGCTTTCTTGTTGACGAACGTACTGCGGTTTACAGTGTAAATACGCTTATGTGTTGGCAATGGAATAGGACCGCTCACGATAGCGCCCGTAGCCTTAACTGCCTTCACAATCTTCTCTGCTGACTTGTCAACCAACTTGTGGTCATAAGATTTCAGCTTAATTCTAATTTTCTGACTCATTGTCAATGAAGTTGTTTTATTGTTATTCTTAAATGAAGAACGAGGTGCACCGGATAAGAGTCATTCGCTATCCGGTGCCTCTATTCACCTTATCTTATACTAAGTCTGTACGGCCTTTCACTTCTTCGAGTACAGTCTTGGCAATCGAACTTGAAAGCGGAGCGTGGTGATCATACTCCATCGAGCTTGTTGCACGACCCGAAGTGATGGTACGCAGAGCTGTTACATAGCCGAACATCTCGGCCAACGGAACCATAGCTTTGACGATACGGGCACCGCTGCGAGCCTCATCCATACCTTCGACCTGACCGCGACGCTTGTTCAAGTCACCGATAACATCACCCATATTCTCCTCAGGAGTAACGACTTCCACCTTCATGATCGGCTCCATCAAAACCGGACCGGCTTTCGGGCAAGCGTTTCTGAATGCGTTATGCGCTGCGAGTTCGAATGAGAGCTGATCTGAATCGACTGGATGGAAACTACCATCGGTCAATGTCACCTTCATTCCTGTCATCGGGAAGCCACCAAGCACTCCACTCTTCAAAGAGTCTTGGAATCCTTTTTGCACCGCAGGAATAAATTCCTTGGGCACATTACCACCCTTCACTTCGTTGATAAATTGCAAATCGCCCTCGGTATAGTCATCATCTTTCGGGCCAACTGTAACGATAATATCTGCGAATTTACCGCGACCACCGCTCTGTTTCTTGTAAACTTCACGCAGTGTGACGGGCTGAGTGATAGCCTCTTTATAGTTAACCTGTGGCTTACCTTGATTACATTCCACCTTGAATTCACGCTTCAGACGATCGATAATGATATCGAGGTGAAGCTCACCCATACCTGAAATGATCGTCTGCCCACTCTGCTCGTCTGTGCGAACGGTGAAAGTAGGATCCTCCTCAGCAAGTTTGGCAAGTCCATTATCCAGTTTTGTAATATCGGCTTGGCTCTTCGGCTCAACAGCAATAGAGATCACTGTGTCGGGGAAAGTCATCGACTCCAACACGATTGGATGTCCCTCATCGCAGAGCGTATCACCAGTACGAATATCTTTGAAACCTACTCCGGCTCCGATATCGCCTGCATCGATACTCTCCATAGGGATTTCCTTATTCGAGTTCATTTGGAACAAGCGGCTGATACGTTCTTTCTTGCCCGAACGGGGATTATAAACATAAGAACCAGCAACCACTTTACCCGAGTAAACACGGAAGAAAACCAAGCGTCCCATGAATGGATCTGTAGCTATCTTGAATGCAAGAGCAGCCGTAGGTTCAGCTTCAGACGGTTTACGATCTTCCTCTTCATCAGTCTCAGGATTCGTACCCACGATATTGTCGGTATCGAGTGGCGAAGGCAGGAATGCACAAACATAGTCCAACAGTGGCTGAACACCTTTATTCTTATACGAAGAACCCAACAGCATCGGCGTCAAATCCATTGAGAGTGTACCTTTGCGGATCGCAGCAATCAGTTCTTCTTCGCTGATCTCTTGACCTTCGAGATACTTCTCCATCAATGCATCGTCGAAGTTAGCAGCGCTTTCGATCATTTTCTCGCGCCATTCGTTGGCTTCGTCAACGAGGTCTGCGGGGATTTCTTCAACGTCGTATTCAGCACCCATTGTCTCATCGTGCCAAAGGATTGCCTTCATTTTGATCAGGTCGACAAGTCCTTTGAAATTCTCTTCTGCACCGATAGGAATCTGAACCGGACACGGATTAGCACCCAAAATGTCTTTCATCTGCTGAACAGTCTCGAAGAAATCAGCACCCGAACGGTCCATTTTGTTCACATATCCGATACGGGGAACATTGTATTTATCAGCCTGACGCCACACCGTTTCAGACTGAGGCTGAACGCCATCAGCTGCAGAATACGTTGCAACAGCACCATCGAGCACACGCAGTGAACGCTCAACCTCGGCCGTAAAATCAACGTGTCCCGGAGTATCAATCAAATTGATCTTGTAAGAAGCACCTTTATAATTCCAGTTACAAGTTGTTGCGGCAGACGTAATCGTGATGCCTCGTTCCTGCTCCTGTGCCATCCAGTCCATCGTGGCAGCACCATCGTGCACCTCACCTATCTTGTGAGTCTTACCCGTATAGAACAAAATGCGCTCCGATGTGGTTGTTTTACCAGCATCGATGTGTGCCATAATACCGATGTTACGCGTCAAATGTAAATCGCGATTTGCCATTTTCTTTTTACCTTTCCTATTGATTTAGAATCTGAAATGAGCAAAAGCACGGTTAGCTTCAGCCATTCGGTGCATATCCTCTTTACGTTTGAAGGCGCCACCTTGATTATTATAGGCGTCCATAATCTCTGCTGCAAGCTTCTCAGCCATGCTCTTTCCGCCGCGTTTACGAGCAAAAGCGATCAAATTTTTCATTGAAACGCTTTCCTTACGATCCGGACGAATCTCGGTCGGAACCTGAAACGTTGCACCTCCAATACGTCGACTCTTTACTTCCACTTGCGGAGTGATGTTGTCAAGAGCCTGTTTCCAGATTTCGAGAGGTGTTTTTTCTTCTTTCGACATCTTCTCTTTTACGGTGTCGAGAGCCTTATAAAAAATCTCATAAGATGTATTTTTCTTACCGTCATACATCAAATGATTGACAAACTTGGAGACCTTCTGGTCACCGAAAACGGGATCTGGCAGGATCACACGCTTCTTAGGTTTTGCTTTTCTCATTTTGTTTTGAAAATAAATAAATTCTGCATGGGGCTGTCTCTACTGTTCTTCAACGCCCGCCCTCGGGCATTTACTCAACCTGTTATTAACAAATCTCCAGCAAAACGGGTTATTTGAGTTTGTGAATCTGCGAGTTCTCTTAGCCTGTAAGCTCACATTCACAGTTCTTTTAAAGTTTAAGTTTCTAAGTTTCAGAGTCTTCGCCGTCTTTATAGCCCAGCGTAAAAGTTCCGAAGTTTTGCATCACCTGCAATCTTACCAACTTGCAAACTCATCCGTTTAAAAACTTAACGGCAGTATTATTTCTTAGCTGCCTTAGGACGTTTAGCGCCATACTTCGAACGACGTTGCGTGCGATTAGCCACTCCGGCCGTATCAAGCGTACCGCGAACGATGTGATAACGCACACCAGGAAGGTCTTTCACACGGCCACCACGCACCAAAACGATGCTGTGCTCTTGCAAATTGTGACCCTCTCCCGGGATGTAAGAGTTCACTTCTTTTTGGTTCGTCAAACGAACACGGGCAACTTTACGCATTGCCGAATTAGGCTTTTTAGGAGTCGTTGTATAAACGCGGACACACACACCGCGACGTTGCGGACAGTTGTCCAACGCTGGTGACTTGCTCTTGTCGGCAACGACCGTTCTGCCTTTTCTTACCAATTGTTGAATTGTAGGCATAATGTCAATTTTTAATTTATATATTATTTTGTTTAATATCAACCTTTTATGAAACACCTCGATTGAGACATTTCGGCGTGCAAAGGTACAAACAATTATTGGAAACACCTAATATATAGCATTCCCAAACCAATTATATTATAATCATTTAACATTAAACAACCCTGAAAGAATCGTTTACTACGATTCTTTCAGGGCTGTTCAGTTGGTCTGCCGATCATTTTTGGCACGATCAGCAGCTAAAAACAGCACCCCGGAATGGCTTTCCTACCTAAATCCCCAATCCACTATCACATTCCGAAAAACGACATAGGCCATCAGAATAAAGGCTATCCCTTTATAAATTCGTCCCCAATAGGATCGCCTATTTTCATCGAACAGATAACGAACTCCGCCCCAAGAAAGGAATAAAAACAGACATATCCAAGGTGCAAAAAGCTCATACGTTCGGTTGTTCCACATTAGAACAAAGACGCAGAAGACTGCAATCCACTCTGAACGATCAAGATCATGAAACTCGACGACCCTCTTAAACATCTCTTTCATACGCTTTGATTCTTTCATCTTCCATATAAAATGTACACGATAACATATTAAAAGCAAAGTCTCTCACTCTCAAAATAATCTTCATCAACTCCATAACCCCATTACCTAATTATTATTAAGCGCAACAAACATACATATTTTTTATCAAATCCTCGCCAAAAAACTCGCAAAGTTAACATGATTTAAACATTTGATTATCATAAAAGAATTATTGTTCTATAAACTATCAGACTCAAACTCACATCAAGATGCATGAAAAAATCACGACAAAAGAGTGTTCAGGAAAGCGTGTGATTCAGAGCGGGAAAGTTGTGTTTTGAGAGTGAAAAAGAGTGAGTTGGAAGACAATCGCGCCACTTTCAGAAGCGATTAACAGTGAGTTGAAAGCTGAAAAACGGTTAATGGGCCTGCAAAAGATGATCTTTCACAGGCCCATTAGCAGTCCGTTTACGTGCATTTTGAGTCAAGAATGTTTGTCAAACAAATACAGTCGTCTGGTAATCAACAACTTGCAAATCGTGCATAACTCGCGTATTTCCGCCCGGCAATGACTTCGTTGGAAAATATCGAAGTATTGTCAGGGGTTTTTAATCAAATATCTTGACAAATGGCTATGCCTAATTCGCCTCTCCGTTACCGCTTCCGAAAGGTGCAATCGTGCGTGGCTCCTGAGCTGGGAATTCGATTTTTCCGAACTCACTTTCATATTTATATAAGTTCTCTTGCAACGCTTGGAGGAGCCGTTTGGCATGTTCGGGTGCGAGAATCACCCTGCTGCACACCTCAGGTTTGTCCATTCCGGGGAGGATTCGAGCGAAATCCAGGACGAAATCGCTATGCGAATGCGAGATAAGTGCGAGATTCGAGTACACGCCAGAAGCGATTTCGGGTTTCAGATCGAGTTGAAACTGCATCTGTTCTTGTTGATTGTCGTTTGCCATTATTTATTAGTTTTTAAAAGAATAAACAAATATTTTTATACAAATCAACCCTTAAACGGCAAATCCGAAAGCGTTATTACCGTTAATAGTCAATCACTTTGCAAAGATACAGAAAATACGATGAGATTCAAGTAGATTATTGTTGAAAATGCCGTATCTTCGCAATCGCAAACCATTTCACGACAGAATATGCCCGAAATTGCGATCATCGGTGGCGGCGCAGCCGGCTTTTTCGCTGCCATCAGTGCTAAAAATATACAACCGCAAGCCACGGTCACGATCTTTGAAAAGTCGGATCGGGTGCTCGCCAAAGTACTGATTTCGGGTGGCGGACGCTGCAATCTGACCAACTCTTTTGCTCGGGTGCATGACTTGAAGCAGGCTTATCCGCGCGGAAATCAACTCCTCAAACGTTTGTTCAATATCTTCGATCATCACGACACCTATCGTTGGTTTGAACAACGGGGCGTGCCGCTCACGACGCAAGACGACGAATGCATATTTCCCCGGTCGCAAAACGCGGCGAGCATAACCGATTGTCTGGTGCGAACAGCTGTGCAATCGAGCGTTGAAATACGCACGAGACAAGCCTTGAAACGCCTTAACCCCTTATCCGACGGGCGTATCGAGACGGTGTTCAAAGGTGGGAAAGCAACTGCTTTCGATCGAGTGATCATTGCAACGGGCGGTTCGCCGCGCGCAGAAAGATTTCGTTATTTGGCCGATTTAGGTCATGAAATCATCGATCCGGTGCCTGCGCTGTTCACGTTCGATGTCAGCGAGCCTGAGTTTCGAGCTTTGATGGGCACCGTTATCAATCCTGTTGCCTTGTCGATACCGGCAACCAAACATCGCAGCACTGGTGCGTTGCTTATCACGCATTGGGGAATGAGCGGACCGGCTACACTGAAACTGTCTTCGTATGCTGCCCGATTTGTCAGCCAACAAGACTACCACTTCGATGTTTCCATCAATTGGCTCAACGAGCGCAATGCCGAAACGGTTCGTCAACAGTTGTCGACGATTGCCGAAACACATCCCAAGAAGCAACTTGGTAGTAGCTCGCCCGGCAACCTTTCGGCCCGAGTTTGGCATTATTTACTGCAAAGAGCGTCGATCGAAGCAGACAAACAATGGAACGAATTAGGCCAGAAGGCGTTTCATAAGCTCATCGAAACGCTCACCAACGACATTCATTCAGTGACAGGAAAAGGTAGTTTTCGTGACGAATTTGTCACTTGCGGCGGAGTGAGTATCGGCAGCATTCATCTTCAAACACTTGAAAGCAAAGTTTGTCCGAATCTCTTTTTCGCCGGTGAAGTGCTTGACATTGATGCGATTACGGGTGGTTTCAATTTGCAAGCAGCATGGACTACGGGATTCGTTGCTGGTCAATCAGCCGGCCAATTGAGCAATTGACAAGCTGTCTTAACCCCAACTCTCACCTTGTGGGGAGCTGTTTCGAAGAAGAATCAAGGACTGAGGATTGAGAACTAATGCTTGAACTGACGCATAACATTAGCAGGCGGGCGACCGTTGAGCAGTTCACGCTTCATAAAATCCATGTAAGGAGCTACATGTTTAAAGAATTTGAAATAGCCTTTACATAGATAATTCAAACCTGGTTGACCGTCGGCCGTCATCGCAAAACGATTTTTAGGGCATTCGCCATTGCATGCAAAGAGATACTCACAAGCCTTACACTGATGGGGCAAGGCATCTCGTTTCATTCGTCCGAATGCTTTCTGCTTCTCCCCATACAGCATCTCGACCAGCGTTTGCTGCCGAATATTACCGAGTTTGTATTCCGGAAAGACAAAATGATCGCATGAATAAACATCACCATTGAATTCCATCACCGAGGCATGACCGCATTCCCGCGCATAGACACACACACCGGGCGACTCTCCCACCCAGTTAGCGAGTGTGCTGTCGAATAACTGTATGTAATAATTCCCTACATCGTGGCGCACCCACTCATCGAAAATCGCACAAAGAAAATTGCCCCATTGCTCGGGCGTTACGGAGAAATCTGCCACCAGACAATCGATGCTGTCTTGCCAATGAGCTAAATGTCGACCATCACTATGCGGCATCATACGCTCTACGACGGGCGTAAACTGAATGTAATGACAACCGATTTCTTTAAAGAAATGATAGAAATCGAGCGGATAATCAGCATTGAAATCGCTGACAACAGCCATCGCATTCCATGCCACATCATATCTATTCAAGAGTCGAATACCCTGCATCACTTTCATAAACGAAGGCTTTCCCGACGGCGTTCGTCGATACTCGTCATGAAACTCTTGCGGCCCGTCGATGGAAACGCCCACAAGCCAGTTGTTCTCTTTTAGGAAACGGCACCACTCTTCGGTGAGCAACGTACCGTTAGTTTGTATCGCATTGTCGATCTGCCGACCTCGGGCATATTTCCGTTGCAGTTCCACCGCCCGCCGATAAAACGACAAGGGGCGCATGAATGTCTCTCCCCCGTGCCAGGTGAAGAGCACTTGATTCATTGTTTGAGCCTCGATATATTCGCGGGTGAAACGTTCCAGCATCTCATCCGTCATCACATGACGAGGCGTCTGATCATAGAGCTTGACCTTTTCAAGGTAATAACAATAGGTGCAAGCCATATTGCAATGCGCCCCAATGGGTTTCAACATCACGTAGAGAGGACGAGAAAAGGGAGCGATCGTATTCGTCATAACCGGTGCATACGATCAATAAGCGGTCTTGTCAACTCGCTCTTCCCACATCCGAAAGGCCCGGGCTGCTGCTTCGGGCAGCAGAATCGTCATCTTTTTCTGTCGGTCTTCGGGTTTCAGCGGTATCTCCTGATAGATAAAGTCATCATCAAATCCTATGCGGGCAGCATCTTTACGATCATTGGCATAATAAATTCTGTCAAGTCTCGCCCAGTAAATCGCCCCGAGACACATAGGACACGGCTCACAGGAAGTATAGATCTCACAACCCGAAAGATCGAAAGTATCTAAACGAGCAGCAGCCAACCGGATACAATTCACCTCTGCATGGGCCGTCGGATCGTTGTCGATCGTTACGCGGTTAGAGGCCTCGGCCACGATCTCTCCATCTTTGGCGATAACCGCTCCGAAAGGTCCGCCGCCGCGGTCGACACTCTCTTCCGACAAAGCAATAGCCCTGCGCATCAATTGTTCTTTATTCATCATATTCTCTTTTTCATGTTTTTGGCTTTCAGACCGATCCTCGTTCATACATGTTCCATACACGAACAGAAATCGACCTTCTTGTTATTCCATTGCAAATTTAGACAAAATAATTAGAACAACGGCAGTTTTCGCAGTTAAAGAGGCTACTGTTATTTCACATACTGCGAGGGAGTAACACCGCAAATAGCTTTGAAAGCGCGAATAAATGTAGAATAATCAGAGAATCCGCACAACTCAGACACTTCCTTAAAACTCATCCGTGGGTTCTTATCAAGCAACAACTTGGCTTTCTTAATCTTGATTCGTTGGATGTAGGCAGCAGGAGATTGGCCTGTCAATGCTGTCATCTTGCGATAAAACTGACTGTTGCTCATGCACATCCTCGATGCGAGCTGTGTCACGTCTACGTTTTGTCCGTCGTTTATCAGCAGATAAATATGATCTGTCACGGTCAATAAAAAGCGACGGTTGACATGGTCTTGGGATGTGGTATCCTCTTCATCCCCCGGCTCTTGCGAATATTTCTCACGCAACAGACAACGCTGTTCCATTAACTTCGCTACACGCGTGCGCAGCTCCTCGCTGTTAAACGGCTTGGTGAGATAAGCATCCGCCCCTGCCTTCAACCCCTCCACGCGGTCGACTTCGCTGATCTTCGCCGTGACAATAATGATGGGTACATGATTGATCACGGCATCGCCACGCACTTGTCGGCACACATCCAATCCGCTCATGCCAGGCATCATCAGGTCGGTAATAATCAGGTCGGGCACAAGTTGCTTGGCCTTTTCCAATCCCCCCAGGCCATCCGAAGCATAATAGATAGCATAGCGGTCGGCCAGTTGCGAACCGATATAGGCTGCAACATCACCATTGTCCTCGATAATGAGCAACCGGCGGCTGTCGTTGTCGCTTGCAGCGCTGTCATCCGGCACTGCGGAGTGTTCGGGAAGCAGCGGTGTATTCACGGTCTCGTTCGGTCCGACGTCGGCATACTGCTTTTTGCCATGGCTAACCGGAATGGAGAGTCGGAATGTTGTGCCCTTATCCAATACGCTTTCCACCGTAATAGTTCCGCCCACGGCATCAACGATTTGCTTCACCAAGGCCAAACCCACTCCCGTACCGAGATGAGCTGCTTCGCTCTCAGCCTGGTAAAAGGGTTCGAAGATATGGGCAACACTTTCTGGCAAAATCCCTTTGCCCGTGTCGGCTACATCGAGCAACAGACATCTCCCGTCGCGCCATAGACTGACACTCACCCTACCATACTGAGGTGTAAACTTCAAGGCGTTAGAGAGCAGGTTGTTCAGTATCTTATTGACATAATCGGGCACGAAATCCACCTTCGTGTCGCCTTTTGCTATGAACTGTAAATCAATACCGCGACTGCGGGCATAGTCGCGATAGCTCTCTACGATCATTCCCACCTGCACGGCTATATCGCCATGACACCAATCAGGATCGCCCACGGCCGACTTCACCTTAGAAATATCCAGCAACTGATTGATCAGTTGGAGCAGACTATTGCCTTGGCGCTCAATGGTGCAGGCCCGTTCGCGTATCGGCCTGATGCCTCCTTGTCTTGCGCCATATCGCGACTCAAACCGAGTATCACGCTGAGTGGCGTGCGAAACTCATGGGTAATATTGGTAAAAAAGTTCTCGCGCAGCTGACTCATCTTTTTCAACAAGCGGTGGTTACGTCTTTTCATCCGACCCGAATAATACAAGAAAGCCACGATGAGCAACAACAACACAATCAAGAGTATGCCGGCATAGAGAATACCCAGTTTCGCCGTGCGTTCCGATTCCAGCTCCTGTCGTGCGCGCCCCATTTGCTCCAGCTGTTGCCTACGCTCCACATTCAGACTCACATTCTGTATTCTATTCATCTTCTCCATGCCCACCATGCTATCTCGCAGCGCCGATGCCGCCACATGGTTCTCCAAAGCCTTACGGTAATCGCCTTGTCGCTCATAGAGTCGGTAATACATGTCATGGATACCGGCCAGATGCTCCTTCGACTTGATCTTTCGTGCTGTCATTTCTGCCTGATGCAGATTGTCGAGCGCCCGCACACTGTTGCCCGTAGCATAATCAATATGGGCCAGTGCCATCTGCGACTCCAAGGCGTGCCACTCGTCTTTCGACTCTTTCATCATCGCATAAGCCGTTTGATATTCGGCATAAGCTCTGTCATACTGCCGTGCATCTTCATAGAGCGAACCATAGAAAGTGTGGCAGAGCGCGATGCCGACAACATTACCGGCCTCTGTGTTGAGTGCCATCGAATGACGATAATACACCCATGCCGAGTCGTTCTGCTTGCGATACTTGAAGATAGAACCCAGATTGGCGAAGTCGATGGCCTGCCCCACCACACTGCCCAATGCCTTCTCGCCGGCAAGGGCTAAACGCAATGCGCTGTCGGCCCGCTCATAGTTGCCCAGCGTCAGATAGATATTGCCCAATCCGTTGAGTGATCGCAAACGATTCTTCTTCGCTGTGAAAGAAGTATCCGTACATGCCTCGCTGAGCCTTAGCGCACGATAATGATATTCTTGGGCGGCATCGAGCACTCCCAGCCTACGATACACGGTACCTATATTATTGAGTGCCTGCACCCATTCAAGGGTATCACAGAGTGTTTCAGCCAGTTTCAGTCCTTCACCATGCACCCGCAGTGCCTCATCGAAACGACTTTCATTGCGCAATGCCTTTCCCCATTCCCGCAGAACAACTATGCTACCGAGCTGATTGCCCGTAGCCTCCATCCGCTTGTGCAACAGAGCAAGCGAGTCTACCGAGTGCACGGTTTTCACGATGCTATCGACCACATGCCGTTCATCGGATGTGAAGCCGGATGGTCGATCCGTGCAAGACACGAGCAGCAGCACGATCGGTGTGCATCTTCTGAATACGCTCCATTTCATACAATACCACTTACCCTCCATTTTTAAAGATGAGGACATCAAATGTTATTTCCATAACCTTGTTCTTGATTCTTTTGCTGCAAATATAACAGAATTTCAAGGAATTTCCAACCGTTTCGCTTGCTTTTTTGGAAGCAATGAGCAAATAGTCTCTCACTTTATTATTGCAAATCTCACACCCGTTCCTGCCCTATACAAAGGCTTTCCGAAACATTCATGCACGATTTTGCAAGATCGGCAGAAGTGAAGATTGCATGATTTTGCAAGAATTTTGACCGATTGTGCAAAGCCTCATCCATGGATCGGTCTCTATATTTGCAACAAAATTAAATCAATAGCCAGACATCGGGACAAGAATCGAGACAACGCCCCCAATCGAAATACGCATCATGAAACAAGGACAGACTGATATAACTTCGCAACAGGACAAAAATCTGGATATGGTGGACGAGCACATGCAACTCCTCGACACCATCCAAGAGATGGTAAAGACGGAAGTGAACAAGCGTATCGGAGAATTGATCCGGACCGAAGAAAAAAAAGATCCGCACCCCGAGAATCCACCGCCGCGGAAGCAGCGAGCGCGCCACACGTTCTGGCAATATGCCCGAAACTTCATTCTCGAATTGTTCTGATTCCTCGGAAAACAAAAGCGGTGTCTACCGCACGCGGAGACCGAAGTCTCATCGGTTCGGGAATCCTGACAGACAAGTCTCATCAACAAATTTCATAGGCGTCATTGACAAGTCGTATACCTGTGGGGCACAAGTCGCATACCTGTCATCGACAAGTCGTATATCTCTCAACAACCCATCCGCAGACATAAAATATTCGATCACTCTATTCACCGACAAAGCCGAGCAAGGACGGCAAGGATAAGACGACTGTGCATTCATTCCATCAACAAGCATATTCAAATCCTTAATCATCATCCAAACGCCCGAGCCTCCGACACGGCGTTGCTCCGAAAGGAGTTGCAATAGGGAGGTACCTTAAATAACATGAACAAAAGACGAACGAAACCGCTCATTCCGCCACTCAGCGGCAGATGGGCACGAGTGGGTCTCTGCGTCCTGTTCTCTGCAACCATAGCCGCCGGCGCACAGGCGCAGAACACAGAGGAGGGCAGAACACAGCCACCGCAAGATCAAAACAGCGAGCTACGCACCCGCACTTGGAGTATTTATGCCGAGGGCGGACTGTCGTGGGCTACTGATGTATGGTATCAGAACCTCAATGCCAAACGCAGTTATAAGCAGTCGCCTGCCGTGGGTGGTGGCATTGACTTCACCATCCGCCCATGGGTGCGTGTGGGCGCTGAGTATCTCTGGTCACGCTATCGTCGTGAGCAACGCTTCTCTACGCTTGACACCAAGACGATGCCTGTCAAGGTCTATGGCAACTACCTAATGAACTACCACAACGCCAAACTGGGCTTGGGCTTCAACTTTATGGAGTTGTGGCCGCGACGCTGCACTCTGTGGCTGAACATCTGGTTGAGTACGGGCATAGGCTACACTTTCGCAAGAGACAACGAGTACGCCATCACTTTCAGCAATACCAAGACGCAAGGCGGCAAGACAACGCCCATCGGCGAAGGCGAGAATATTGGCAACGAGTCAAGCGTTACTGTCGTAGGCAATGTGCGCACGACAAATCACCACGAGCACTTCAACAAGCTCTACATTCCTGCCTCACTACACATCGAGGCCGACATAAGCCGACGCTTCACGATCGGTCTGAAAGGCGAGATGGACTGGGTGCTCAACCGCAAGACAACAATGCCCGAGAGTCTCCTCTTCGGTCTGGCCACGCTGCGTTACAACTTTGTGGCGAGCCGCGCCAAGGTGCTGACAAAGTATTACACCGGCGAGATTGACGCGCTGAACGACCGCATCAACACATTGCAGCGGGAGACTGAAACCGAGCAGGCACGAGCTAATCGAGCTGAAGCCGACAAGACAAAACTCCGGCAGAAGTCCGAAGAGCTGCAACGCCGCTTAAATGACTGCCAAAACAGCAAGACCACAAGAGCACAAAGGCCCTCATTCGTTGTGCGGTTCAACAACGACAGCCATGTACTGACGCCCAAGGAAGCGAAGCGCTTGAAACTCTTTGCACAGGTGATGATGGGCCATAAGTTTTCCATCGTAGCCGAAGCCAGCACGCCTGGCACCGAAGAGCACAACCAGCGACTCAGCGAGCGCCGTCTGCAAAGCGTGGTCAACGTGCTACGGGCAGAAGGTATTGTCCCGGCCGACATTGAGCCGCAGACAGCCATTGGCGCACGGAACGGCATTGCAACTGCCGAGGGACGAAAAGTAACCATCAATATAAAAGATTAACAAACGTGAGTAAAGAAAGAGTTGAGTAAAAAGGAAAAAGCAGGGTAGACCATTGCCTTAACTCCTTCAATTCCTTAACTCCATCAATTAAACTCCTAAAAATTTAAATCATCATGAAACGAATTCAATCTATCCTGCTTGCCATCGCTATGCTGTTGGCAGCACCTGCGCTCTTCACCTCCTGTCAGGAAGACGCACCCGAGATTAATTACACAATGAATGTGTCAGTCATCAACGACTTCACCAAGGTGGTGGAAGCCATCAACAACGGTACACTCAAAAATGAGGAAGCTATCAAAAAGCTCACCGAGGCCATCGACAAGATGAACGCCGATCAGGCTGCCAAGTTGCAGACCATCATCGACGTGCTCAACTCCGTCAATGCCACTATCGAGACCAAGCTCGCAGCCATCGAGGCAGCGATGCAGGCGCAGACGCTCATGCTCGAAGCAAAGCTCGACCTCTTGGAGAAGGCCGTGAACAACCAGACCATCAAGATTGACGAGATGGGCACACTAATCGCCACGGCCATCGACAAATCACGTGACGAACTCGCCAAGAAACTTGCGGCTATTTACGACATCATCGAGAGCACAGCCAAGACGCAGGCCGAGAAGCTCGCGGCCATCCAGGGAGCCATCGAGGCCCAGACCCTCTCGCTCGCAGCAAAGCTCGATCTCTTGGAGACAGCTATCAGCAACCAGACTGTTAAGATAGAGGAGATGGGCAAGCTTATCGCCCAAGCCATTGATAATTCGCGCGACGAACTCTCTAATAAACTCGAAGCTATCCGCGACATCATCGAGAGCACAGCCAAGACACAAGCCGAGAAACTCGAAGCTATCAAGGGTGCCATCGAAGCACAGACCCTCTCGCTCGCAACAAAGCTCGATCTCTTGGAGACAGCTATCAGCAACCAGACTGTTAAGATAGAGGAGATGGGCAAGCTTATCGCCCAAGCCATTGATAATTCGCGCGACGAACTCTCTAAGAAGCTCAATGCTATTCGCGTCATCATCAAGAAAACAGCTAAGACACAAGCCGAGAAACTCGAAGCCATCAAGGGCGCCATCGAAGCACAGACCCTTTCGCTCGAAGCGAAGTTGGATCTCTTGGAGACCGCCATCAAGGCTCTTCCCGATTACACCGCGCAGCTCACAGCCATCACGACAGCCATCGAGAACCTACCCAACTACAGCGACAAACTTTCTGCCATCGAGACAGCCATCAACGCACTGCCTAACTACAATGACAAATTCGACGCCGTGGTTGCTGCCTTGGATGCGATGAAGACGCAGATTGAGGCACTCGGCACAGGACAAGGCAATCTCGTTACGGCAATTGATAACACTACTGCTGCCATCAACACTCTGATTGCATCCGTGAACAGTGGCAACACCGCTGCTGCCGCTGCCCTTGCCGATATCGTCAATAAACTCGAAGAGTTGAAAAATAAATTTTAGGTAACAGCGGAGAAGATTCCGGCGATGGCTATAGTGGCGGAAATAAAAAGAATGGCAATCCCTTCAAATCTAACCCTCTCTGCTGCAACGGAGTTACGAGCTATCCAAGCTTTCATCTCGCTCGGTGCCAGCGTTCACCACGCGATACAACCAAGGCCGAGTTGGCCGTGGACAACCCCAAGCACAGGAAGAAAGAAATGGGAAGCCCAAGCCATGAGAAGATGAAGGGATAAAAAAGCCTTTTGTCACTCATCACTCTTCTGAGCGAGATTCCCTCCCCACTGAGAAAGATCAGAGGAGGGGACTCGCTCCTAACTTATATTACACACAAACCCAGACGCCCATGCCCCCGACACGGCGTTCCCTCCTCGGGGGAGGGTCATCAGGGGGGCACCTTTATGATGAACAAACCATTACTCAGAAACATCTACGCCACGATAGCCGCACTCTTCATCACTATGTTTGCACTGCCGCAGCAGGTGCAGGCGCAGAAGTCGGAAATGTCAATGAGGCTTTGCGGAAAGGTGTACTACGCTGACGCCACCATCCCCCTCGGCGGCGGTACGGCAAAGTGGAACCAAGCCACTACCACGCTCACCCTCAACAACGTCAAGGTGAAAAACCAGGACGACAGTTTCCTCCATTGCAACAATATTCCCAAACTCAAGATCGTACTCGTGGGCAAAAACACCGTGAGCACGAAGTGGCAGACACTCTATTGGGAGAATGGCAACGTAGAGATTTCGGGCACAGGCTCGCTCACGGCACGCAGCGAAGCCAATGCTGCCATAACAAATGGAAGCAAGCCCTGCACGCTAACCATCAAAGACTGCACGCTCGATGTGCAGGGAAAGGATTATAGTATCATCGGATATCACAATGGAGAAAATACGGAGATCCTGACCCTTGTGGTGGACAACGCCACGGTCAAGGTGAAAGGCGCCACCGGCGGCTGGGGCTGGAAGTGCTCAGGCATAGGCTATCTCAAACACTACTATCTGAAAAACTGCTATGTCAGCACGCCCGGTGTGAAGTTCGGCAAGACATACGAACACAACTACTACGAGTTCGTCGGCACAGACGGCGACACCTACTATGGCGAAGTAACCATCAAACCCGCAACCACTTACAACCTCTGGATTGCCGGCACGCAGGTAAGCTCGGGCAACTGCGCCGACCTCAGCACCATCCCCGGCATATCGGGTAAGGCAAGATACGACCCCGAGACCAAAACGCTTACGCTTGACAATGCCACCATCAACACGACCGCAGGGGGCAATGGCGGTATCGGGATTGAGAACGGTATCTCCGGCCTGACGCTCCGCCTCATCGGCAAGAACACCATCACGGCCGAAAACAGCGGGGGAATACGAAATGGCCAGGCTGCGGCACTCAACATCACAGGCGAGGGCAAACTCACAGTGAATGGATCAACGACGGCAAGCAATGAATACTACCGTTTCGGCTTTATCAACTATGGCACAGTTACCGTGAGCAATTGCGCCCTGGAAGTCGTCGGAGGAACGGACGGACTCTCGGAAGGCCATTGGAAGTTCGACCACTGCAACATCCGCGCCAAGGGCAGCGGTGCCGGCAGCCTCTGCAATATGTATGATACCCCCGAGTTCACCGGCTGCACAATCACAAGTCCCGCGGGAACATACTGGAAAAAGTACGATACCAATGTAGCCTACTCCCTCTTCGGCACAGACGATAAGATAGTAACTGACTGGGTGGTGATCACCAAGGATGCTACCGGCATCGAAGGCGTGAAAGTCGACGTGCCGCAGAAGAAGCGCGGCATCTATACCCTCGGCGGTGTGCGCCTGTCGGGTGAACTGAAAGATCTGCCCAAGGGCGTGTACATTGTCGATGGTAAAAAAGTGGTGAAAAAGTAAGAACATTTCATAACCCCAAACGCCCACAGCCCCCGACACGGCGTTCTCGCACAAACACAAATCACGCGGGTCATCAGGGGGGCACAAGAATTTATGAGAACAAAAAAGTTTTTTGCAAGCGCAGCGAAAGCAGTTTTCGCCCTTGCAGCAGTGTTAATGATGAGCACCGCATTTACCGCCTGCTCGAGTGACAAATCCGATGACCCAACTCCCGAACCCAAGTTCACTAACACCGTGACCCTCGACGACGTTGGCAAACCCATTATTAGGGCCGAATACGACAACGAGGGCGACGGTAATTACCGTATCTACCTTTCCCTCTCGGATGACGGAAATGAACGAGTGGTGTTACATATTAACGAAGACGTGTTCGGCATCCCCATCAAGCTGACCGAAAAAACAAAGAAAAACGCCGACAACTTTTATTTTAATTGGACGGTAGACTACTATAAGTCCAACGGCGAAGGTGGCTACACCAGGTTCATCGAAGCTTCAGGCAACCCCGAACAGTCCGTACCTGTCTTCAACACCGGTACCCTCGAATTTACAGGTTCGATCAAAGGCATCCTCAACATTCGGCTGAAAAACGGTCGCGTAAAAGACAGAGACGGTAAAGAGCACACCCTAGTTCTGAGCTATAGCGGCAAGATGACACAGGCATAGGTGTCCATGTGCAGGGAAAATGGAAAGATTAGAAAGATAGAATATTATTGAATCAGCAAAGACATTTTTACACTCTCTCGTCGGAGGGCAGCACCAAAAGCAAACCAAGTGTCTGCCCTCCTTTTCTGTTTTTATCCTACCTGCCACTCCTTCTTATCCTCCCCCTTTTCATCTCTTTCTTTTTCACCTTTCCACAAAAAAGGACCCCGTACAGTTTCGCAACTCACGAGGTCCAACCAACCTTTTTACCTATAGGAAACTTACTACCTACGGTTGGCCGAGACATCCGCCCTAAGGCTTCAGTCCCAATCCTTGTTATCCTATTTCATTGATATGAGACGTCCTCTTGGTTCCGCCGAACCGGACATTGTCCATATCTATTCTCTTAATGTCAAAGATTTTACATACAACGGTTATCCCGTCCGAGAGAATCTAATTTAACACCATTTTATTTATTTATATTGGAACAAAACTTATGATCATACTTACGGTTTGCAGTGACAACTCTGTCTGTGCCTGCAAACGTAGATGTGGGGATGTTTACCGTTCTTTGTCATCGGTTAAAGAGGTTAGTATCCAAAATCCTTAGGCTCGTCAATTCAACTCTACGTGCTTATTTGCACCAATCCAAAGCTTTTAATTCGATCACCGTTCTGCTTCGTTTCGTTCAAAAGGTAGCCTCTTCTAATATTTTTAGCAAATATATATAAAAGAAACAAGACCGCCTGATTAATAACATACATTAACTTTACAGGGCGATAGGGCGGCTTTCATAAGCAAGTGCGAAGTGAAGCTATCCTTTCTTGAATCATGTTTTTTGTTCGGAGGTTAATTGATGATATTTCACAATACAATGAATTAATCTTGGGAAGGAGGACGAAAGTCTTTCTCCTTTTTTATATTGCTCAAGCTTTCCGCTAATGTTCTTTGGGACTTCGCGCCTCAGCCGCAAGGCAAACCTCCGCAATGTTTTTCATTCTTGTTTCACCATAGCGATTTTGCACTTCTACTTGAAAAGGGCACCGTATCTTTTGGCTTCTTCACCTTTGAAAGACGCTGAAATTCACGCTGCCATAACTGCGATGCTCAACAAAATGGGGGTGAGCAGAGAAATCATTGTGCTTGCCGTGTTCGAAAACCAGCACACCCGAGGGCTTCAACAGATCGTGTTGGAAAATGAGATCGGGCACTGTCGGCAATTCAGGGAGATCGTATGGCGGATCGGCAAAGATGAAATCGAATTGGGCGCGACATGTTTTCAGGAAACGGAAAACATCACCTCGGATAAGGATATGCCCTTCGGTGCCCACTTTTTTCATACACTGACGGATGAAGTTGGCATGATCACGGTCGGCTTCCACACTGATCACCGAGGCACATCCGCGCGAAAGGAGTTCTAAGGAGATGCTACCCGTACCGGCAAAGAGATCGAGGGCTGCTGCATCTTCAAAATCGATGTAGCGCGTAAGCACATTAAAGATATTCTCCTTAGCAAAATCCGTGGTGGGTCGCGCTTTGAAATTGCGTGGAATATCAAAGTGTCTGCCCTTGTAAATTCCGGTTATAACTCTCATCGTCCTTTGATAAATAGCGTCATAATATCCAATGCCATCCCTTTGATTTGCGTCACGGGAGCACGGTTGAAGTCTGCCGTCGGATTGATGACATAAGCATTTTGCAAGTAATGTCGCAGTGCTTCGGTGAGCCATTCTCGGTCGGGAATGTCGCCGGCAATATGCAGTTCGTCGCGTTTGGGGTCTAAGGCGAGTTGCTTCCAGACATAGAGCAGGAAGTAAACGGCATCGCGCGAATGCGGCGCCGAGAAACTGTTGCTGAACCGAAAACGATTCTTATCGAAGCTGCAAATATCCAACTTACCATTGTGAAAGTATCCGAAGAGTTTCCGCCGCATCCCCGTGAAGCTACGCCGATGCAGATAGGACCACACGGGTTGCATCAAGGCAATAAACCGCACATCACTGAAATGATCGTCGATGACGAGTTTCAAATCTTTATTGATGCTGAAAATAGTCACGGCATTGAGGTTTGCGAGAACGTTATGAAGAATGACATCGCCTTCAAAACCATGGAAAGTGTGATGATAGAGTTGTGCACTTGTTGTCTCGTCAAACTCTTCCAAAGGGATGAGCAACACCGGCGTGTCAAGCAAGACTTGTGCTCTGGACGTGTCGTAGGACAACAATTCGGATGTCTTGAAAGCCTCGCGCAGATTAGCTGCCATCGATATGCCGCTCTTGATGATATATGGTTCGAACACCACTTGTGCATCGACCGACGTATCGACAACGGCAAATGACAAAGCATTCTCCGTGATTCGCAGCGTGATTCGCGGCTGTTTGACGATTCGATTATTCCCAGTTTCCTGCATTGTTGTTGGTTGTTGTGACGTCGCCTATCTTCAAACCGGGGTATCGGCCGGCTGCAATAGCTTCCTGAACAAGTGCATCGACAGAACGTTGATCAAGTCCGTTGAGATAAGATGTGTATTCGGCAGCACATTCCATCAGCGGTATTTGTTTACCCGATTTCATGATTTGGGAAGATGCGGCGAGGTTAAAGCGCTTGCCGCCGGCATAAGGAATGAAAGCGAGCGAGTCTGCCATGCATCCCGAGCGCACGAGAGTAGCAAAATCGCCGGCATAAGTTCCCGTTGCTTTCCGATAGCGTTCTTCGGCCGCCCTGATCTTGATCAGTCGTCGTTTGACGACAGTTTCGCGCTTATCTCGCTCGCGTTTGAATCGGATCGGTGCATAGACGCTGAGAAAGCAGACCGCAACCAGGGCCAACACACACATGACAAGGAGATAATTATGCTTGATTTCAAAACTCATTACGGGATTTATTGCTACTTTTGTACTGCCTATTTGCTGCAAAAGTACAAAATAGTTTTGAATTAATGGAACATTCTTTGAAAACTCTGACGACATCCGATGATTAATGACGAACTGCTTTTCCGAATCCGAGAGCAACTCGGTTTCGAACCCACCGACGACCAATCGAATGCGCTGCATATTCTTGCCGCATTCCTGACAGACCCGAATCCGCAAGCGGCAATGATCCTTCGAGGGAGCGCCGGAACAGGAAAGACCTCTCTGGCAAGTGCCATCGTGCGCACGATGACGATGCTCCGACAAAAGGTTTTGCTCTTAGCACCCACGGGAAGAGCGGCCAAAGTCTTTGCCGTCAACAGCGGACAGGCGGCTTACACCATTCATCACAGGATTTATCGGCAGCGCATTTACACGGGCACTGACAGTCAATTCAATCTGAATGATAATCTTTTCACAGACACCTTATTTATTATAGACGAGGCATCGATGATTGCCAACGAAGGCGTTGGCCATTCGTCATTCGGCAGCGGACGACTGTTGGACGATCTGGTGCAGTTTGTTTACAGCGGGCGCAACTGTCGGATGCTGCTCATCGGCGATCGATCGCAGCTCCCCCCGATAGGAGAGAGCGAGAGTCCGGCTCTCAGCAACGACGTGATCAACGGTTACGGACTGAGCGTTTATGCTGCGGATCTCAACCAAGTGATGCGGCAAGGCGAGACAAGCGGCATCCTGCGGAATGCCGAACACATTCGGAGCACTTTGCTTTCAAGCCTTTTTCACGTTGCAAAAAAGCATGAGTTATCTTCCGATTTACCGTTATTCAGCGTGCAAACAAGCATCAATGGGAAACCGTTTCAGGATATATCCATCGTCCCCGGCGATGAACTCATCGAACAGCTTCATTCGAGTTATGCCGAAGTGGGGCTTGATGAGACCATGATTATCACACGAAGCAATAAGCGCGCAAACATTTACAATCTCGGCATTCGCAATTCCGTGTTGGGCCGCGAAGAAGAACTCACCACGGGAGACATGCTCATGGTGGTGAAAAACAATTATTATTGGACCGAGAAAGAGAAGTCGCCCATCGCCTTTATAGCCAACGGCGATCGAGCCATCGTGCAACGTGTGCGCAATATCCGGGATGTTTACGGATTCCGGTTTGCCGACGTTCTGTTGCTGTTTCCCGATTACAACCGTTATGAAATGCAGGCCACCGTGCTCTTGGACACGCTCCACTCCGAGGCACCTGCATTGACACAGCAACAGAGCGAACGCCTGTTTGATGAAGTGATGGCCGATTATGCGATATTCCCAACAAACAAGAGCGACTCAAAAAACTGCGGCAGGATGACCTTTTCAATGCCATTCAGGTGAAATATGCTTATGCCGTGACTTGTCACAAGGCGCAAGGCGGACAATGGGCACATGTCTATCTCGACCAGGGTTACATCACATCCGAGATGATGACAGCTGATTATGCGCACTGGCTTTACACGGCTTTCACCCGTGCCACAGATCATTTGTATCTCGTCAATTGGCCGAAGGCACAGACAGAACAACCCGACGAGTAGGCCACAAGAACATAAACTTATTGCCAAGCCACACAATATATTTTCAAACCCGCCGTTACATATAAAATATTCACATTGCTACGTGACACTTCCCGACTGACAATCGACAAGCAAACGATTGGCAACGACAAGACAATAAAAACCAAATGACAATAACAATGAAACGATTCCTTTTAACGGCCAGCCTCTTCTTAGGATTGGCTTTCACCTTGAATGCAGCCGAAATGGCCTCCCCAAACGGAGCGATAAAGGTGAATTTTGAACTCAATAACGGTGTGCCGACTTACAGCGTGACCTTTCGTGGCAAGATGATGATTAAGCCCAGCCGACTGGGTTACGAGCTTTCGGGAGCTGAAAACTTGCTCGATGGCTTTACACTTTTGGGTCAGGAGACAGCCCGACAAGATGAAACCTGGAAGCCGGTATGGGGTGAAAACAGCGAGATTCGCAATCATTACACCGAACTCTTGGTGAAACTCGTTCAGCCATCTACCGATCGTTATATGAACATTCGGTTCCGGGTGTACGATGAAGGAGTAGGTTTGCGCTACGAATTCCCGCAAAAAGGCAAGCTCAATCACTTCGTCGTGAAAGACGAACGCACCGAGTTTGCAATGACAGGAGACCATATTGCGTGGTGGATACCGGGCGACTATGACACGCAAGAGTATGAATACACCCGCTCGAAACTGAGTGAGATACGCAGTTTGTTGACTAAAGCCGTGACGGATAACCTCTCACAGACCACCTTTTCAACCACAGGCGTACAGACATCGTTGATGTTGAAGACCGCCGACGGTATCTATATGAATCTGCACGAGGCTGCATTGGTCAATTATCCGGCTATGCATCTCAATCTCGACGATAAGCAGATGGTCTTCACTTCGTGGTTGACGCCCGACGCCCAAGGCAAGAAAGGTTACTTACAGACACCTCTCAACAGTCCGTGGCGTACCATTATGATCACCGATGACGCCCGAAAGGTGTTGGCTTCCAACCTCATTCTCAATCTTAACGATCCCTGTGCACTCAGCGATACGTCGTGGATTCACCCTGTAAAGTATGTCGGTGTGTGGTGGGAAATGATTTCCGGAAAGAGCGAATGGGCTTATACCCATCAATATCCGACGGTGAAACTCGGTGAAACTGACTACATTCACGCCACTCCTTCGGGCAAACATGGAGCCAATAATGCCAATGTTCGCCGTTACATCGACTTCGCTTCGGCCAACGGTTTCGATGCAGTCTTAGTCGAAGGATGGAACATCGGCTGGGAGGATTGGGCCGGAAACTCCAAGGAACACGTGTTCGATTTCCTCACACCATATCCAGATTTCGATATCAAAGCACTCAACGACTATGCCCATTCCAAAGGAGTTAAATTGATCATGCACCACGAAACCTCGTCATCCATTATGAATTACGAGAAGTATATGGACCGAGCTTATCAGCTGATGAATACTTATGGTTACGACGCTGTTAAGAGTGGATATGTCGGAAACATTATTCCGAGAGGCGAACACCATTACAGTCAGATAGAGATTAATCACTATTTGCACGCTATTAAGCGTGCAGCCGACTATCATATTATGGTCAACGCACATGAAGCTGTGCGACCCACCGGGCTGTGTCGCACTTATCCAAACCTGATCGGCAATGAGAGCGCACGCGGAACCGAGTACCAAGCCTTCGGGGGAACTAAACCCGGGCACACTGCCATCTTGCCGTTCACGCGCTTGCAAGGCGGACCGATGGATTACACGCCGGGTATCTTCGAGATGGATTGTGCCAATGGATCGCATTGCAATTCGACGATCTGCGGCCAACTTGCCCTTTATGTCACGATGTACAGCCCGTTGCAGATGGCTGCCGACTTCCCTGAGAACTACGAGAAGCATCCGGATGCTTTCCAATTCATCAAGGACGTGGCCATAGATTGGGACAAATCGATTTACCTCGAAGCCGAGCCCATGGAGTATATCTCCGTTGCCCGCAAGGCCAAAGGCACAGACAACTGGTTCGTTGGCGGTGTAACGGGAAAGCAAGCCCATCGCTCTGACATCACGTTCCACTTCTTGGATAAAAGTCGGAAGTATGAAGCCACCATTTATCGAGACGGTACCGACGCCGATTACAAGACTCGGCCGCAGTCTTACAAGATTGAGAAGCTTACGGTGACAGCCAAGACCAAGCTCTCCATCAACAGTGTTCCCGGTGGCGGTTATGCTATTTCGCTGATTGCGAAATAAAGAGGATGAAAAGAAGCGGGAACGAGGAAACAAATGGACGAGTAGAGAAGTAATTGAACAGGAGTTTGATATCAACGATAAAGCGGTTTGGTTTTCACGCGCAACTGCTTTAACTTTCAAACATATCTGCGTAAACTCCAAAGCGTATCAACACTTACTTCTCTACCCGCCCATTTGTTTACTTGTTCGCTTGTCGACGCATTCTCCCTCGTGCAATCGTTTACACGCCTTTCCCGCAACATTGATCTGCATCAAGTCATAACATACGGAGAAGGATCGTTAACTTAGCGCCATAACTTAAACACTATTGATGTATGAAACAATTCTTTACACTGCTAATCGCAATGCTCACCCTACCGGTATGGGCAGTTGCACAAGGATGGCCTGCCAATTATAGTGGCGTGATGCTGCAAGGGTTCTATTGGGATAGTTATACCGACACGCAATGGACGAAACTCGAAGCGCAAGCCGACGATCTCTCGCCTTATTTCAGTCTGATTTGGGTACCGCAGAGCGGTTATTGCAACACGCTGACCAACCAAATGGGGTATGCACCGATCTGGTGGTTTGACCATAAGAGCGCTTTCGGAACCGAGACACAACTACGCTCGATGATACAGACTTTCAAGGCAAAGGGCACCGGCATCATCGAAGATGTGGTGATCAATCACCGCAACGGAAATACCAACTGGTGTGATTTCCCCACCGAGACGTGGAAAGGTAAAACCTCGACATGGACCTTGGCCGATATTTGCAAAGGCGATGACGGTGGGAAGACCGAGGCACAAGGTTACCATTTGACTGGCGCCACAGATACGGGTGATGACTTCGATGGGGCCAGAGACATCGATCACACCAGCCTGAATGCACAAAAGAATATCAAGACATATCTCGATTTCCTCCTCAACGACTTGGGTTACACTGGCTTCCGATACGACATGGTGAAAGGTTACGCCGCTAAATTCATCGGTATATATAATGGTAGCGCCAAGCCGCAGTTCTCCGTAGGCGAATATTGGGACAACGCCGCTTCGATCAAGTCGTGGATCAATGGCACGCAGGTGATGGCACACCCACTTCTGCGGCTTTCGATTTCCCCATGAAGTATGCCATCAACGAAGCGTTGGGCAACGGACAATGGAACCGATTGGCCGAGACAGCTTTGGCAAACGATGCGGCATACAGTCGCTATGCCGTCACATTTGTGGATAATCATGACACAGGGCGCTCCTCGTCCGACGGCGGAGCACCGCTCTATGCCAACATTGCGGCTGCCAATGCCTATATCCTGGCCATGCCGGGCACGCCATGTATCTTCCTGAGCCATTGGAAGGCCCACAAGACAATAATCAAGAAACTTATCACTGCGCGTCGGGCAGTCGGAGTGACCAATCAGAGTAGCATCCTCGGTGCCACAGCCCAAGCCGGCGGATTTGTCCTCACCACGCAAGGCACAGTGGGCAAAGTGCTGTTGCTGCTCGGTACGACGACAGGCGTAAACACTTCCGGCTATCAACTGGCTGTGGAGGGCGAGAACTTCAAATATTATGTGAGCGACCATGTGGACATCTCGGCCATCGGCAAGATCAAAGACGACACGCGACATTTGCTGCTCCCGACTTCTGTCAGGTTGACAAAGGCGAGACCTGCGCTTTCTTTGAAGCCCCCACTGGATGGACTCAAACCGTCTATTGCTGGCGCTGGGACAACACCCATAACTATACGGGCAATCACTGGCCGGGGGTGGCCTGCACCCGTGTAGGCACGACGGCCACCGGAAAGGCTGTGTGGAAATGGAGCTGGAATAAGACTTCGATTGCATCCCCTGCCTCGAATGCGGGTATCATTTTCAGTAACAACGGCAGCCCGCAGACGGCCAATTTGGCCTTTACCAACGGAGGATATTATGATCTCGACGGACTAAAAGGAACGGTCAAGCCGACAACGACAGGGATTGCCGCCGACATCACAACCGATCACCAAGGTCAGACCACGAATGTATATACCGTCGACGGTCGCCTTGTGCGCCGTAACGCTTCTGCCACGACTCCTCTGCAAGGCCTGGCCAAGGGCATTTATATTGTCGATGGCAAGAAGTATGTTGTGGAGTAGAGAACGTTTAAGTTATTGATTCTTGGAAAGTTCACAAGAATCTATTATCTTTGCAATCACAGTAACCATCAAATGGAGGACTATTTATGACCACAACAACCGCACGTCACAACGACAATATTGTCGATCGTTATTGGCACACCTTGCGATCCATGAGCAAGAGCGACCGCCTGAGCCTTGTCGTCAAGTTGACCAACTCGATTCTTGAAGATGAGAAAAAGGAGGAGAAGGGCACAGATGACGATTATACGGAGAAGATGCTTGATCGGTTTTATGGTAAGTGGGCAGGCAACGAGACTGCCGATGAGATCATGAAGACAATCAAGGAATTTTCTACTTCGCGCCAACCATTAAAGTTCTGATGATGAAGACGCAAAAGATATTACTTGACAGCAATATCCTGATCCATCTCCTACACAAGCAGGAAAGTGTGCGCAGTCATATTAGATAGGTGAAATGGGGCAACTGCTGTGTGTCTGAAATTTCAATCGTAGAGTTGCTCTATGGTGCAGAATGCAGCGATCGTCCTGCGGTCAACCGTAAATTGGTGAACGATCTTCTCAGTCATCTTGAAATCATTCCTTTCAAAACCGGCATCGAGGAGTTTTGCAGACAGAAAGCGCTTCTCAAACGAGCAGGAAGAATGATCGAAGACAATGATCTCTACATCGCAGCCACAGCCTTGGCGCTGGATATTCCCGTGGCTTCGGAAAACATCAAGCACTTATCGCGCATCACGGGCTTAGAGATTCAGAATTGGGTGGAAAGGTAGGAGCATTGATCGCTGCTCCTATGAGCGCACACAAGAAGTCGTATATTTGTCAATGAGAGCTATGGGAGTAGATCCGCACTACTCCCATAGCTTTCATTTGTTACAAACAGTGCGTTGATAGCGTCGAAATAACAAACTCAGAAAGAGAAACGAGTCATCTTGTTGTATTTTAAGCGGTTTCTCTTTCAGTTTTCTACCGAGATTTACAGCCAACCCACCAGCTCATTCATGAGTCGCCTCACTGGGCTTCATGATCAGTGTCTTTCATCTGCTTCGGTCCGCGCACTCGGTCTTTGGAGGAGATGCCGGATTTGATCTCGATGTAAATACCGTCGCTCAATCCGGTGATCACTTTGCGTCGCTGGTAGGTCTTGTTCTCACCGCTACCCTTCACCAGGTAGACATAACTCTGGTTGCCCTCGAACACAATGGCGCTTTCGGGGACAGTGAGCACATGAACTGCCGAGGCAAGAACAATTTCGGCGTTGGCACTGTAACCGCTGCGGAGCTGACGACCGTGAGGCACAGAGACGGCCGCTTTGAGTTCGAACTGATTAGCACCGTTGCTCTCGACTGCCTTAGGACTGATATACTCTAAGAAAGCATCGAAGTGCAGATCTTGGAGTGCACCGACGGTGATCTTCATCGGCATACCCGTAACCAAACGCCCCACTTCAGTCTCATCGATGTTGCCACGGAAGATAAGGTCGTTCATATTGGCCACGGTGGCAATAGTGGTACCGTCGTTGAAAGTGTTTGACAGAATAACGCTGTTACCTACTTTGACAGGGATGTCGAGAATAAGACCTGTAATCGTACTGCGGACGAGCGTCGAACTGGCTTTGGCATTGTGCCTGGACACACCGTCGCGAACCACTTCGAGATTATCCTCGGCAGCTGAGACTTCTTCACGGGCTTGGTTATAGGTCTGCCGAACTTTGTCGTATTCATCGGCCGAGACAAGTCCTTTATCAAACAATTCTTTTTCACGGACGTAATCGATCTGAGCCTGGCGGGCATTGATATGGGCCAGGCGGAGTCGGGCCTGTGCACTGCTGAGCTGCCCCATATCGGGTATGACTTTGACCTTGGCGATCACTTCGCCAGCCTGTACCCTATCGCCGGCCTGCTTCATCAGCTGGGTAATGATGCCTGAGATTTGCGGTTTGACGCTTACTTCATTGCGCGGCTCTATCTTTCCGGTGATGATGGAAGTCCTTTTCAGGTTCATTATGCGTGGCGTAAACTCCTCATAAGCCACGGGGTGGGGTTGCGACTGAATCCAAAGAAAAACGAATGTGCCGACAAAGATCACTGCAATGATTCCGGCAACGATGAATTTAGTGTAACGTTTCATATAGCTTTGTCTTTTGTTCTTAGTTATTCTTCTCTCATAGCATCCACGGGCTTAATGCTCATAGCCCGTAATGCGGGAGCCAATCCGGCCAGGACGCCGAGTAAACTCAGCAAAACGACTGCACCGACAGCCGTCCAGAAGCTCACCTGGAAGTGCGTATTGACAATGCCATCGGATGTGTTGGCCATCTCTGCAAGCTGCAAGACAACAACGGCAAACAGTATTCCGCTCATCCCTGCCACAGCAGTAAGCGTGATACTCTCCGTTATGATCTGGCTCAGAATATTGCGCGGCGTAGCTCCGATAGCCTTCGGATACCGATTTCCGTCGTCCGTTCACGCACCGTTACCATCATTATGTTCGACACGCCGATAGCTCCGGCCAACAGTGTACCGATTCCCACTAACCAGATTAGGAAGTCTACACCGGTGAAAAGACTGTCCACCATTCCGAACATCACCTCTGCATTGAGAATTGCAATACCTTTCTCGTCGGTCGGGTCGATGTGATGAGGGCGGGCTATCACCTCGCGCATCTTGTCGGTAACAGAACTGATCGTGACACCGGGACGTACGGTAGCACACATCAGATGCACGCTGTCACCCAGATTATAGGCCTGTTGCATCAGCGTCAACGGAATAACGACGCTCTCTTCATTACGCCCATTAATGTTCATATTGCTTGTTCCATAGTCGACTCCCACAATACTGTAATAGATCGAATCGATACATACTACCCGTCCACACGGATCTCCGCCGCGGGGAAACAGCGTCTTATAAACTTTCTTACCTAATACGCACACTTTGCGATGCTGTTGCATATCCATATCATTGAGATAACGCCCATAGAACATTGACGGAGTCTCCACCTGCTGATAATTAGTCTCCAAACCTTTCACCGAGCATTGACTTTTCTTATCACTGAAAGTGACCTTGCTACCCCAGTGAGTCAGCATCGGAGAAACCACATCCAGGCCGGGAACTTGGCTTTTGAGTCGCTCCACATCATTGTAAACCAAACACCAGTTACGCCCTTTCGGCAATCCGTGATAAGGTTTCGTGGTGGCTTGGGGGAAGATAATGGCCGAATTGGTAGCAAATCCTTGGAGTTCATTTGACAAACTTTCCTTCATCGCCTTACCGCCGCCGATCAATGCCACAAGCATAAAGACGCCCCAAAAAACACCAAACCCCGTAAGGAAACTTCGTGTCTTGTTTCTCGAAAGCGTATCAAGAATCTCTTTATATCTATCTAAATCGATCATTCTCTGTTCCTTTCCATCCGTTGACTCTATTCTGTCCGCAATGCCTCAATCGGTCGGATGCGGGCGGCCTTACGTGCGGGAATCAATCCGGCAACGGTTCCTGCCAATATCATTACAAGTGTTGCTTCGATACAGACATCAAAGCCCACTGTGGGATTTACGAACATCGTAACTTGGAACACACCCGTATCCAACTTCGTGTGACCGATCGTAGCATCCATATAAAGATTGGCTCCGATGCCGCAAAGCATTCCGATGTAACCGAAAAACGTGGTGATGATAATACTCTCGATAATGATAAGCCGAAGAATAGACCACGGTTTGGCTCCGATAGCCTTACGAATCCCGAATTCGCGGGTACGTTCCCTCACCGTGATCAGCATTATATTACTCACACCGACGATGCCGCTCAATAACGTAAACAGACCGACGACCCACAGAAATGTACGAATAATGCCCACAGCTTGATTCATTTGCATATTCTGCGTGAAGCGATTCCATATCCAAATGGCCCCGTTATCATCTGGCGCTGCACGATGATTGCTATTAATGGAAGCCCGATATGCCTTCTCAAAATCTTCATTCTGCTGCTGGGTTGACAGTCCGTGAAACTCGAATATGATATTATCAGCCTTGTTTCCTTCGTTATACATCATCCGAATTGTAGTGAACGCCGTATAAGCATCGCTGTTCATCCGGCTCCCATCATTCTTGTAAATGCCCACAACACGGAAAGCGAAGCTCCCCACTTTGACATACCGCCCCACCAAATCAGCATAATGGCCTGGCAAGAGTTCTTTGGCCTGCTCCTCACTCAACACGATCGATTTGCGCCGAGTGTCCATATCGATCTCGTTGACATATCGCCCATAAAGCATTTCCTTCTTATTGATGACGCTTCATTGGGATATACGCCCGTGAGCGAGGCTTGCACGCTGTTGTCGTTGAAACTGATCATCACGCTATTTTCCGAAATCATCGCTCCCACTCCATCGATATGGGCCTGAAAATCACGCCCCGTCTCAGCAATATCCGCATCATCAAGCGTAATATTTCGTCCCTCTTTCAGTCCGTCATAAGCCTTAGACGTATAGCCCGAACCTACCATCATCGAGTTGGCCAAGAACTGTCCCATATGCGAAAGCTGTGCATTGATCAGTCCGTTGCCCGCCCCCAACAGGAAGATCAGCATAAAGATGCCCCACGCCACGGCAAATCCCGTGAGTGCAGTACGCAACTTATTGCGCTTGACCGTCGACCAGATTTCTCCTAATATATCGTGCATTGGCTTTTCGTTTTAGCTCCCTAAGTCAAGGGTTGGGGGTATGTACCTGTCTGTTTGTATCAGAAACACACAACTCATTTCATCATTCCGTTCACTCCGAAGGGGCCGGCCTGATGATCAAAATTATCTTCTATCTGCCCGATCAGCCCGTCTTTAATGTGTATAATCTTATTCGTTTCGCTGGCGACACCGCTTTCGTGCGTCACCACGACAATAGTCATACCCTCTTCTTGATTAAGACTCTTCAATAGTTCCATCACTTCCACACTCGTTTTTGAGTCCAAAGCGCCCGTCGGTTCATCTGCAAGGATAATGCGGGGATGCGTGATCAAGGCTCTCGCAATGGCCACTCGCTGCTTCTGTCCGCCCGACATCTCATTGGGATAATGCCCTGCCCACTCTGCAAGACCAAGTTTTTCGAGATACTCCATTGCCATCCGATGACGCTTCCGACGACTCACACCCTGGTAAAACAGCGGCAACTCCACGTTCTCCACAGCAGTTTTGAATCCGATCAGATTAAAACTCTGGAAGATAAAACCGATCATTCGATTGCGATATTCAGCCGCGCGACGTTCTGAGAGGTCTTTAATGAGCGTGCCCGCAAGCGTATATTCGCCGCTGTCATAGTTGTCGAGAATGCCCAATATATTTAATAAGGTAGACTTCCCCGACCCTGATGCGCCCATAATCGAGACAAATTCGCCCTCTGCGATGTCAAGACTGATACCCTTCAACACGTGCAATGGCTGTGCACCGAAATAGGTCTTATTGATGTCTTTGAGATGTATCATATAGCGCTTAGACGCAGGTCAGAACGGAAAAGTTGCAAAAAATAGAACGAAGTGACAATTCTTAAATAGATCGTCAGCTACGAATCATCTTTCAACTAACGGTTGATTGCCCTGCAACTAACGATTAGTTGCAGGGCAATAAAGCATTGGTTGCGATGCGATTAACAGTTAATCAAAACGCGAACTCTCTCCGGTTCTTCTCCCAAGAGGGAAAGGTGGAAAGTGTATATACGACAGAACAGCATGTGTCAAGCACACAAATAGACAGCTTCCACTCTCCTTTTGAGAGCGTGAGCAGGTGAATCTGGTGAATTATGAATGGTCAATGATCACATATCAATTATTTTTTTGCTATCTTTGTAGCCGATTTGACAAAGATAATGAAAGTATTAGTAACCGGCGCCAGCGGATTTATCGGCAGCTTTGTTGTGGCCGAAGCTCTGCGCAGAGACATGGAGGTATGGGCCGCCGTGCGACCAAGCAGTTCGCGGGAATACCTCACCGACAGTCGCATTCATTTCATCGAGCTTGATCTCTCGTCAGAAGATACACTCAAAAAACAGCTCGCCGGACACACATTCGACTACATTGTGCATGCTGCTGGCGTGACCAAATGCCTACACGCAGACGATTTCTATCGCGTGAATACCGACGGCACAAAACATCTTGTCGATGCTATTCTCACGCTGCAAATGCCCATCCGCCGGTTTGTTTATCTGAGTTCGCTGAGCGTTTTCGGTGCCATTCGCGAACAAAAACCCTATCAAGAGATTTCAGAAAACGACCAGCCCAAACCCAACACGGCTTACGGCCGGAGCAAACTCGAAGCCGAACGTTATCTTGACAGTATCGGAAACAACTTTCCTTACATCGTTCTCCGTCCCACAGGCGTGTATGGTCCGCGCGAGAAAGACTATTTTCTGATGTTCAAAAGCATACGCGACCACGTGGATTTCTCGGTGGGTTTCAAGCGCCAAGACATCACTTTCGTTTATGTAGAAGACGTGGTACAGGCCGTATTCCTGGCTTTCGACCACGGGATGAGCGGTCGGAAATATTTCCTGAGCGATGGAAACGTCTATCAATCGCGCACGTTCAGCGATTACATTCACAAAGCCTTGGGACGCCCTTGGTGGATTCGTATCAAAGCACCAGTGTGGGTGCTGCGCGTGGTTACGTTCTTCGGCGAACGCATCGCACGGCAAACGGGGAAAGTGTCGGCCCTCAACAACGATAAATACAACATTCTGAAACAACGCAACTGGCGTTGCAACATCGAACCGGCCATGGACGAGCTGGGCTATCATGCACGTTATGATCTGGCCCGCGGCGTGCAGATCACAACCCGATGGTATCAGGATCATAAGTGGTTATAGAATGTTCAGATTCTTCAAAGAGCTGCTGACGATTGATCGTTCGCCGCGTCGCGGACTATTGGCATTGGAATGGGCGATGCTCATCTATATGCTCTTCACGTTTGTAGTGATCTTTTTTACCTACACCAAACTGCACAATCCCGACGCAATGATATGGGGACGAGTGCGCATCGCAGCCATGACGGCGATGCTTTGGGGTGCTTATCGTCTGCTACCTTGTCGTCTGACGCTCATCGCGCGGGTAGCGGCACAGTTGGCATTGCTCACTTGGTGGTATCCCGATACCTATGAGTTGAATCGCATCCTGCCCAATCAAGATCACCTGTTTGCTGCTTGGGAACAACAGCTATTTAGTTCCCAGCCCGCTTATGAGTTCTGTAAAGCCGTTCCGAGTCGAGTTTTCAGCGAACTGATGGCAATGAGTTACGCTTCTTATTATCCACTCATCGCCCTCACGGCAGGTTATTATGCAGTACGCAGATACGATGAGTTCGAGCGCGCCTCATTCGTGATCATGGGATCATTTTTCCTTTATTACGTCATCTTTGTGCTTATTCCGGTCACCGGTCCGCAATATTATTATGGTGCAATCGGTCTTGATCGCGTGGCGCACGGCATCTTTCCCAACGTGCACGATTATTTCAATACGCATCAAGCTCGACTCTCCTGCCCCGGATATAGTGACGGATTCTTTTACCATTTGGTGGAAAGCGCTCATCAAGCAGGCGAACGTCCCACAGCCGCTTTCCCCAGTAGTCACGTTGGAATCACACTGATCCTGCTGCTGTTGGCATGGCATAGCCGGAGTAAAGGACTCTTCTTCACCGTGCTTCCGTTATTTATCCTAATGTGTTTCGCCACGGTCTACATTCGCGCTCACTATGTCATCGACGTCGTTGCAGGTCTGATCACCGGCACGGCATTCTATTTCGCCCTTCAAAAAAGATAAGATTTCATCATTCTTTTCAATCCTTTCGATACCTTATTTTTACCTTACCACTATTATTTTATCAGTAAATGGTAGTTTTTTCTTGAAAAACTTGTTTCATTACTGAATTTTGATTACATTTGCTCCCGATTAATGAGGTGAATGCCTCATAACTTATCAGACACTAAAACATTTCTATTAACAAACAACTTGAATCTATGAGTAGAAGAACTGCAACACTATTGGCTCTATTCTTCGTGGCTATTTTCGCCACAGCTCAGGTGACAAAAGTCAGCGGAATCGTTGTAGACGAATCCGGCGAACCGGTTATCGGAGCCTCAGTAATGATCAAAGGCACTAACAAAGGTGTCGCCACAGACTTAGACGGTAAGTTCACGCTGAACGAATTACCACGAACGGCACGGGAACTGACCGTCTCTTACATTGGAATGTTAACCGTAAACGTGCCGATCAAACCCAACATGAAGATCGTGTTAAAAGCCGATTCCAAACAGATTGACGATGTGATTGTCGTCGCTTTCGGTAAACAGAAACGCGAAGCATTTACAGGTTCGGCCGGCGTTTTGAATGCCGATAAAATCGCCGAACGACAAGTCAGCAACCCATTGGCAGCCCTGAACGGTAAGGTTTCGGGTGTGCAGATTATCGAAGGTAATGGCCCCTCTGCCTCTCCGGCGCTGCAAATCCGTGGCATCAGTTCTCTGAACGCCGGTAACGGGCCACTCATCGTTGTGGACGGATTGCCTTATAACGGTTATTACAGCGACATCAATCCGGCCGATGTAGAAAGTATCAGCGTGTTGAAAGACGCAGCCTCTAACTCACTCTATGGTGCACGCGGCGCCAATGGCGTTATTCTCATCACCACCAAGACAGCCAAACGCGGTACGGCAGCCATTTCTTTCGATGCCAAATGGGGCTTTAATCACGATGCAAAAGTGGATTATGATTATGTGAATGACCCAGGACAATATTATGAAATGTTTCATAAAGCCCTTTACAACAAATTCCATTACAGTGATGGTTTAGATGCTTATGCTGCTTATTTGAAAGCTAACGAGTCGATATATAGGAACGGTAACGATGGTGGATTGGGTTATATCGTTTATAAAGTGCCGCAAGGTGAGTATCTGATCGGGCAAAACGGTAAGTTGAATCCGCATGCGACGTTGGGCAATGTTGTCACTCGCAACGGTCGACAGTATATGCTTTATCCTGACGATTGGAAGAAAGAAGGACTTCGCAATGGCTTCCGGCATGAGTATAATCTAAGCATCAACGGCGGAACCGACGTCTTCAAGTCTTACGCCAGCGTAGGATATATGAAAAACGAAGGCATCTGTTACGGATCAGATTATACCCGTTACTCGGCTCGTTTGAAGTCAGACTATCAAGCCCGCACATGGTTGACAATCGGAGGCAATGTCAGTTATGCGCACACAGAGTCTAATTCAGAATCCTATGCTTTCAGTGCCGCTCACCAAATACCGCCGATCTATCCGCTCTATCTACGCGACGGACAAGGCTATATCATGACCGACAAGCACGGGAAGATGTATGACTATGGTTCGGGAGAACAGCACGGCATAACCAGAGAAATCTTTCTGAGCGAAGCACCGTTGCAAGATGACCGGTTAAATTTGGAAGACAATAACAGCAATGCATTCGGTTTGCAAGGATATGCAGATATTTCATTCCTTAACGACTTCAAATTGACTCTGAACGCCAGCATATATGACACCGAGAACAGAATCACTTCGGCAACGAATCCTTACTATGGCTTTGCCAAGGCAACGGGTGGATCGATAGGAGTTTATCATTATCGCACGTATGATTTCAACACACAGCAATTGTTAAACTATAACAAATCATTCGGCAAACACACCATCTCAGCACTTCTGGGCCATGAGTATAACCGTAACAACAGGACAACCACAGGCGGATTAAAGAAGAACATCTTTGCTTATGAGATGAATAAAGAACTTTCCGGAGCATTGAGTTTAGTCTCGACAACCAGCTATAAGAGTGTGTATAATATCGAAGGATATCTATTCCGCGGTCAATACGACTATGACAATAAATATTTCGGCTCTATTTCTTTCCGTCGTGACGGATCATCTAAATTCCATCCGAGTCATCGTTGGGGTAACTTCTGGTCATTCGGAGGTGCTTGGATCATCAGCAAGGAGAAATGGTTCACACCCAAGTGGATCGACATGCTGAAACTGAAAGCCAGCTTCGGACAACAAGGCAACGACGATATCGGCAACTTCTATTACACAGACTTCTATTCATTGAAAGCCGTTAACGGTAAAGCTTCGCTCGATTTCGCCAATAAAGGGAAGCGCGACATTTCCTGGGAAACCAATACCAACATCAATACAGGCGTCGAATTCGAATTATTCAAACGCCGCCTAACCGGTAGTGTGGAATACTATCAGCGTAAGACCACGGATATGTTGCTGTGGTTCTCAGTACCTATTTCCCTCGGTTATCTCGGCTATTACGATAACGTAGGCGACATGATGAACCGCGGAGTGGAGTTGAATTTAGACGGAGACATCATCCGATCAAAACACATCACGTGGTCGATGAATTTCAACATCACCCATAATCATAACGAAATCAGTTATCTTCCCGAAGCCAACAAGACTGTTGTGAAAGAGGGACACGGCGGATATGCCAGCAGTAATCGATATATCGGAGAAGGATTGCCCATCAACACGTGGTACCTCAAACGCTATGCCGGCGTCAATGAGCAAGGTCTATCGACATGGTATTACACCGACAGCAAGACCGGCGAATTGAAAACGACATCCGATTACAGTGCTGGTGATTATTATTTATGCGGCAGCCCTCACCCCGATGTTTACGGCGGATTCGGTACTTCGCTTCGGGCTTACGGCTTCGATCTGAATGCCAGCTTCATCTATTCGATCGGCGGAAAGGCTTATGATTACGGCTACCAATATATGATGCGCAATCCCGAACAAGCGATTGCACCCCAGGCTTATCATAAAGATCTGCTCAATGCCTGGTCTGTGGAGAATCCGCATTCGAATGTTCCACGTTGGCAGTACAATGATATCAACACATCGGCAGACTCTAATCGCTTCCTGACCGATGCCAGCACACTCTCTTTCAAATCCATTACTTTGGGTTACACCTTCCCGTCGCAGCTTGTCAAGCGGATGCAACTAAGCAGTTTGCGCCTATTTGTGGCATGCGATAACATTTATTATTGGAGCAAACGTAAAGGATTTGACCCTCGCACAGCCTTCGACGGAGAAGTGGGTGACGCTTCTTATTCGGCTATGCGGACCATATCGGCCGGTATTTCCGTCAAATTCTAATTACAAATCAAGAAACGACAGCTATGAAACGAATCATTAAGAATATTATTTTCCTTAGTCTGATCACCCCAGTGCTGACCGGCTGTTTGGAGGAAGTCTATCCCGGACAGGGCCTGACCCAAGAGCAAGTCCGTCAAACAGACAATAGTGTGGGTGCATTAAACAGCGCCATTGCCGGACAATTCATCAACATGGGGAATGGGAACTGCGCCTATGGCTACGCGGGCATTTGTGTGAATCGTGACGGGATGTGTGCCGAGATCCCGGTGGTAGACAATCTGTACGACACCAACCAAGATGTGGGTTTCGACAGAAACCTGGGTAATAACATGTATATAGCTACCGATTGGTGGCAACTCTATTTCGATATTGTCAAGAAGACCAATCTCACGCTCGGTGCCGTGCCAACTTCGGGAGACATACCGCAGGAGAACTTGGCCTATATCGGCAATGCGCTGGGTTATCGAGCATTTGCTTATTACGATATGGCCTTTACGTATGAATTTAAGAAGACAGGATTTGCTCAGCTCGACGATGCCGCCCAAAGCAGTCAGATCTATGGGCTGACGGTGCCAATTCGCACGGAGAATACCACCGAGAAAGAAGGCACAACCGACAAACGCGCTCCTTTCTATAAGATGTATCGCTTCATCATGACCGATCTGAATCGGGCCGAAATCTACTTGCAAGGATATAAAAGATCGGGTGCCAACGAGATGGATCAGGCCACGATCTTCGGTATCAAGGCGCGCTTGTGGTTGCAGTTAGGATCCCGGTTCGAGAAGCATCCGGAAGACTTGCAGACCCAAGTAAACCATGAGAGTGACGACGAACTGGCCATGTATGACAAGCTGGGTATCACCACTGCCAACGACTGCTTCAAGAAAGCTGCCGAGTACGCGCGCCTCGCCATCTCGCAAGGATATTATCCACTGGATAAGAGCGAGTGGTTCAACGCCACGACGGGTTTCAACACTGCCAATCATGCGTGGCTTTTAGCCGTACAAATCAACAGCAACGACATGACGGCAAGTAATTGGAACTGGAAGAATTTCGTAGGCTACATGTCTCCTGAGAACGTCTTCGGTGTAAATAATTCCACATACAAAGCCATTCGGATGATTGATATCCGCCTTTACAAGACCATCGAAGACGGCGACTGGCGCAAGACAACCTGGATTGCGCCCTCTGATGCCGGCCAAGTATCAGCCTATACCAAATATTGCACAGGGTATAGTTCGGATGATTGGGCGAAATTCCCGGCTTACACCAGCTTCAAGTTCCATCCCAGAAACGGAGAGAGAATCAATTATAAAGTGGGCGCGGCTGTTGACATACCCTTAATGCGCATCGAAGAGATGTTTCTCATCGAGGCCGAAGCTAAGGCCCATTATCTGGGATTAGCTGCCGGCAAGAGCGCGTTGGAATCGTTCCTCAACACGTATCGTTTCAGCGACAATTCTTATCAATGCAAGGCCACGACCATCGACGAGTTCAACGACGAGATCCTGCGTCAGAAACGCATTGAGTTCTGGGGCGAAGGCATTGTCTATTTCGACTACAAACGATTAGACAAGGCTGTCATCCGCAAATACGACGGATCTAATCACACCGAAGGCTATCAAGTCAACTCCAAGGAAGGCTATGTGGCACCACGGCTAAACGTGTGCATCAGCTATTATGAAATGATGCAAAACCCCAACATCGTGGACAATCCCAACCCCACAGGTGTACGTTGACGAATAACAACATAAAAAAGATCGAAAATGAAAATCATGAATTATATCAATCTTTTCGGAATCGCAGGCCTGCTGACCATATTCGCAGCCTGCTCCGACAATAATGATTACACGCCGGGCCCCGAGGTCTCTGCCAATTGCCAGCAAGTGCGTTTCGTCGATACCAATAACCCCATCAGCGTACGCGATGCTGCCAATACCACCGATCGAACAGTGACGCTGACCGTCAAACGCAACAATACCGGAGCGTCGCTCACGGTTCCCGTGAAAGTGATCGCCAAGTCCGAGGGCTTAGAGATGCCAACGGAAGTGACGTTTTCCGCAGGCGATTCCTTGGCATCTTACGTGATCAAGGCCCCCCAGTCGGCAAAGTTCGGCGAGATATATCAATACGAGATTCGGCTGGAAGGCGACAACATCGATCCTTACAAGCAGCTCGACGGCGGCGCGCTCTTTTCCGGCCAGGTGACATTCCCCAAATCAAAGGCGGCCACTTTCTGGTTCGCCAATGGCAGCAAAGGGGCCACTCTCTTCGACACATGGACCGAGACACTGATGGATTTGGGCAACAACAATTTCTACATCAAAGACTTCATGCACTCCGGCGAAAACCTCTGGATAACCACCAGTTCGACAGGCACCATGAGTTTCAAGAGCGATGCGTGGACTCCGGCATGTATCAGAGCAGACTCCGGCGACGCGGGATGCTATTACTATTATTTCCAAAAGTTGCACGGCGGCAGCCTGTCATCTTATGCCCTCTACCCGAAAGGCAACGACAGCACCACTCCTTACATCACGGAAATGATGTTATATGGCGGTCCCACCTATTCTACCTATCACACCAACGGCACTTGGGGTCAGACCTATGTAGGCAGCATCACTTACAGCACAGGTGACTCCGAAAGCTGGGTCTATCTTTATTTCCAATTATCATAAAAGCTGCGGGGAGATGGCCGTAGCTTTCTTCCCGGGTTTTTCATACAGACACAATACGCATCATGATGAAAAAGAAATATTTTCTTTATCTGTTCCTCGCACTCTTCGTGGCATCGTGCAACGAATCAGACAATGAGGACGACGTCGACATCCGACAAGAACAGCGAGACGACATAACCTCTCTCGACGGCAAAGTCACGACACTCCAAACGGCCACCGTCGGCAGTGGCTACAACCTTATATTGATGGGCGACGGCTTCACCGCAGATCAGATCAAGGACGGCACCTATGCACGGGTGATGGAAAAGGCCCGGGACAACTTCTTCTCCCTGGAGCCGGTGAAATCCCTACGGGCTTACTTCAACGTATATGCTGTGCAGAAAGTGTCGCTCAGCCGCAATCTCAACGGCTCGACTGCCTTGGCCAGCGCGCTCAACTCGTCTAACACCGTGTGCGGGTATTTCAGCGACGACAACCTCGATTATAAGACGCTCATCTACGCTTCGGCCGTTCCCGGTTTCAAAGAAGAGAACTCCGTGATCAGCGTCGTGATGAACACTGAGAGATCGGGGGGCATCACCTTTTACCATGGATGGAACTCGCAGCTCGCATGCGCTTATACCACGCTGTATGGTGGTCTCGATAGCAATTACTTCCGTTACACCCTCGTTCATGAAACAGCCGGGCATGGCATCGGAAAACTGGACGATGAATACGACACCCGCCATCTCACGATCGACGACTACGGACGGAGTTACTTCGAGTATGGTCACTCCCTGGGTTGGGTCATGAATGTCTCGCTGACCGACGACAAGACCAAGGCTCCCTGGGCAGAGTTTCTCGCCGATACCCGCTATGCCTCCGAGGGTTTAGGCCTCTACGAAGGCGGTGGTGCCCGCTATGCAACAGGTGTGTGGCGCCCCACGGAAACCAGCATCATGCGCGTGACAGACACCGAGTCCACCTCATTCAATGCGCCGTCTCGCCGTGCCATCTACAATCAGATCATGAAAGTGACCACTGGCAAGACACCCACCTATGAGGAGTTTGTCACTTTCGATTTGGCACATCGGTAGGAAGCGCTCCCCTTTCCCTTTCTTGCTTACTGGGCGTCACACTCTGAAAACAGACAGAGAAAGACGCTCCTAAATATCAATCTCTCGGATTCTCACATCCGAGAGATTGATTCTTTTATCATTCCCTGCCTCATGCTATCGAATGAGAAGTCCCATACTTGTGGGGCAGAGGTATAGGACTTGTAAGGCAGAACTCCCATATCCTTATGCCACTTGTATAAGGGTTGTTGTTATCCGTCCACCATAATGAATCAATGGCAGCCTATCCGCAATAAGCATTCGCATGGCGGATAGGCTCTTGATATAGCCAGGTGGAAGAAAGTGAACATGCAAGCCACCCCTGATCAATCAATTGCCCGCAACAAACAGCCGGGAGCATGGCAGCAACCTTCGTGCGATCTGTTTTGAATAATTATCCTTGATTCTGCCGGTTTTTCTCGTTTTTAATCGTTATCTTTGCATAGAATCCTCCATGAGGAATCGCGTATGAATATGATATTGACAGATATAAGCTTTCTGACCTTCTATCAAGTGTTGGGATGGGCGGTGGTGATTATTGCCATTGCCATCGTTACGCAGATACCTGCACTACGCAAGAAGATGGGATGGAGCAAGGACAAAAAAGACAACGACGATCTGTCGCAAAGTAACAGCAAAGCCATTGTGACAGAGGCGTTGAAGAATCTCAATTGCACCGTGGCTTGGGAAAAAGATGAGACCGACCTGATCGGAAAATACGACTATCAGAGCGGGCATTTCCGCCTCCGTATTAAGAGCGAGAGTGCTATATACAGGTGTCTTATCTCTTCTTCTTCGAAACCGCAGTCGAGCATATTGCGCTGGTGCGCAGCCTCTGCAACCAATGCAATCTCAATGCCGGAGGACTGCGAATGGTCTATACGATCAATGCGGAACAGGGCGTGACCGACGTGCACTTGATCGTCGGCCTGATGCTCTCGGAGCGTCAGGCCACAAAAGCACTTCAGCACGCCATGGCAGAGATCTTCTCCTGGCAAAATACGTTTATCAAGCATTTTGGTGAGGAGGTCAAAGACAATGAGAAAAGTCCCTTGATGGACGTGGAGTCGGATCATGCTCTTTACCGTCGCGAACTCTATTTGCTTCGCGAACAGGAGATACTGCACCAGATGGGGCAGGAAGATTGGCGACAGGATGTGGAACGCCCGATGACACTCGGCCGACTGTTGCACACCTTGTTAGAACCCAACAGCATTTCGCCTGCCTGTCTGACGCTGGAAGCACGCGACGGCGTAACGGAAATCGACAAATCCCAAAGCATGGACTATGATTTGGCCAACGCGCTGATTGCCGACGGCCATTTCGTTCGCGACGAAGCCACATTGAGGTTGGCTTTTTATGAAACCCGGCGGCCCGAGCACCGACGGCATCTCCTCATCGATGCCCGCCGAGAGGGCGTCGTGAGCCATTCGCTCTATTATCGGCTGACGGTTACGCTGATTCCGCTTTCGCTGGGAAAGACAGTCGAAGCGGCTTCGATAGAGCATCGGCCCGAAGTGTGGAGCGTGCTCGTGGCCTATGATCTCACCGCGCCCGAACAACGGTTGAGCGAATTCCGGTACATGTGGAAAGAAGCGTTGGAAAAGGAGAAACAGGGCTATGGCGATGACCTCACCGACGAACAGCGTCTGATCAGCGAGTGCATGGATCCACAGACGGGTTATAACCTCTATCGGGGGCGGATGTTATTCAGTCAGAAGCGCTATCTGGAAGCCCTGCAATACTTGGAAAACGCCTTTGTGGTCCTCCATCGGCAATATCACAAGATGAAGCCGTCGGCTCGCGAGAAGTTTTTCAGCGTGTGTTATTTTACGGGCTTCTGTTACAGTGAGTTGCACCTTTACAAACAGGCACATTACTACTTGGAAATGACGCTTCCTCTGCGCCGGGTCACTTACACGGAGGAATACATCAACACTCTGGTCAACAGTCGTGATTTTAGAGCTATTGACGTGATAGACAATCTGCTGATAGAGATGCAGAATGCGCAGGCCGCAGTCGATGATGAGGAGGAGGCGCAAGGACATGTGATGGGCTTTATCAATTTCCTGAAACGTCGCAAAGCCTATGTCTACATCGAGTTTGAGCGTTACGACGAGGCCGAGAAACTGCTGCGAAAGATGCTCGACGAACCCGAGAACAGCGACTTTGCCATCAGCGAGCTGGCCTATATCCAGAAACTCAGAGATCGCAACACGCCTTCTTAAAGCAACCGAGCATGCAGTCGCTGGTTTACATACATTGGACTTTCGTCTTCGCTTACACAGCCGTGGTGATCGGAACGATGATCGCAGTGCTGATGGACAACCGTCAACCCGTCAAGACGATGGCATGGCTCTTGGTGCTGACCTTCATCCCGGTGGCAGGCGTATTACTCTACTTCTTCTTCGGACAAAACACGCGAAAGGAGCGCCTCATCAGTCAACGCAGTCTCGACATGCTCTCCAAACGCTCAATGTTGGAGTTCGCCGAACAACAGAATTTGCATATCCCCGAACAACATCGCAGCCTGATCCAACTCTTCACCAACCAAAGCTTGGCACTCCCTTTCAAGAATAATGAAGCCGAGATCTACACCGACGGCTATGCCTTCTTCTTCGCTCTGCTGTGTGCCATCGGTCAAGCCCGGCACCACATCCATCTCGACACCTACATCATCGAAGACGACCCGCTGGGCAATCTCATCGCCGACGCCTGATCGACCGGGCACGACAGGGTGTGGAAGTGCGCTTCATCTATGACGATGTGGGATGTTGGCGCGTGAACAATGCCCTATTCGAGCGAATGCGCGACGGCGGCATAGACGTCCACGCCTTTATGCCCGTGCGCTTCCCCGCCTTCACCAGCAAAATGAACTATCGCAACCATCGCAAACTCTGCATCGTAGATGGCCGCATTGGCTTCATCGGAGGCATGAACATCGCCATGAGATACGTCAAAGGCACACATAAAAGGCCATGGCGCGACACCCACATGCGCATCATCGGCGGAGCCGTCTACGCCATTCAGCGAGCCTTTCTCATCGACTGGTATTTCGTAGACCGCACCCTGGTGTCGGGGCGGACCTATTATCCAGAGCCCACAGGCCACATCGACAACAACTGCATCGCACAAGTCGTGACAAGCAGTCCCATCTCGCCATGGCCCGACATCATGCAAGGTTACGTCCGCATCCTACTCTCGGCCCGCCGTTATGTCTATATGGAATCACCCTACTTCCTCCCCACCGAACCCGTCTTGTTTGCCATGCGCACCGCAGCGCTGGCCGGCGTAGACGTCCGACTGATGATCCCCCATCACACCGACGCCCGCATCGTGGAGTGGGCCGGGCGTTCCTATGTCCTCGAAACAGTCAGCTCGGGCGTCAAGATCTATCTATACCAAGCAGGCTTCAACCACTCCAAAATCCTCGTGAGCGACGACAGTCTCTCCACCTGTGGCTCCACCAATGTAGACTTCCGCAGCTTCGAAAACAACTTCGAGTCCAACATCTTCTTCTATGACACTGCCATGGCCCTCCGTATGAAAGACATCTTCCTCACCGACCAACAGTCTTGTCTCCCCATCGAAGCCATCCCTTCCCTCATCCGCCGCCCCTTCCTCCACCGCCTCTGGGAATCCTTCATCCGCCTGCTCTCTCCCCTGCTTTAACGCCCTATCCCGCCCAATCGTCCGATGCCCTCTCCCGATCGTTTCCCTCATATCCCTTGTCACGACCTCCCCTTCCATCACCCCAAGACTCTCAATCTTCTCATCCAGATTCTTAGGTGATTCCTTGGACCATTCCGCAATTATCATTATCTTTGTACCGAGATAAGGAGGGTATATCATTCGGATTCGGCACTTTATAAATAGATTCAAGGAGCGTGTTGAAGGTGACCGTAGACGTTGTCAAGCAAATGCTTTAAGCGGTTTCACGGTCAGTAGCAATACCCATCAAAGAAGATAGACAAAACAGATCAGAAATGGAAAAACAAACGACACTGGTGGTGGTAGACTGCCAATATGATTTTTGCGATCCCGCGGGGACGCTTTACGTGGCGGGTGCAGAGACGGCCGTGAGCCACATCCTGGATTTTATCAACACGCACGATGACCTTTCCGAAGTGATCTTCACCGTGGATTGGCATCATGCCAAGGACGCCTCGTTTAAGTCGCAAGGCGGTCCGTGGCCTCCGCATTGCATCCGTTTCTCGAAAGGGTCGCAGATCGACGAGCGACTCATTCAAGCGTGCTTGGACAAGGATATTCCTTACCAAGTGATTCGAAAAGGCGAGGTGATCGAAACCGAAGAGTATGGGGCTTTTCAACGTATCGGGAAACTCGCGGACGGTCGATACACGTTGGGTACGCTGACCGACGAGGTGACGTGGGCTGGCAACCGTATGGTGATTTGCGGTGTGGCAGGCGATTATTGCGTGTTGGAGACGTTGAGGAATCTGCTCAACGGTGGACTTTCTGTCGATGTCTTCGCTCGTGGCATCGCCTCGATAGACGGCGGCAGTAAACTCAACGATTTCATTCGCCAGAAGGGCTTAACTTGTTGTTGAAATGGAGGGAGAAACCTTTAAAAAACACATATTCAATCACACGCCCAGCACTATTATCTGTGCTATATCAAAGAGCATTTGACTAACTATTTCCCCTGTGCTGTGTCCTACACGCGCTTTGTGAACTCATGTCCCGCATATTCCTCAACCTAAAAAATTTACCATTTCCTTGTCTGTTTAAGATTAATTACCTACCTTTGCCCCCAGTTTTGACAGTTCCTGTCGCCTCCTTAGCCCCCTAAGTTAGGGGATGGGAGTCTGAACAAGCGAGAGGCCGATTAAAAAGAGCAAACGAGAATATGATTAAACAAGCAAATATAACCAACAGCACGGCGATGCAAAAGAACTCCAATTCTCTTGCATCTTTTAACGCTTTATATTTGCATATCTCGGAAAAAGTCTTAACACACACACACATCGCACCTGGCGTAGACACCTTCACGGCTTTATCTTACGCGCGCGCGTAAGGCGTGAGCTAAACCCCAATAAACAAAGGGCTTCTCGGAGTTCCCTTTGTTCTCTTTTTATGCCCTTTTGCCAACCGAGCAAGAGGGAAATAAGCACGATTTATTCATTCAAAACATAGCGATTATGAAACAAAAACAATTAGAGAGAATGGGCTACAGCAAGCCCGAGGTTGAGGCCATCCGTTTGGAGGCTCACAGCGAATTAATGGACACCTCATTTCCCAACAGCGGCGGACACAACAAGGCTGGCGACGACGGCGACGATCTGAGCGCCAAGCAAGGTTGGTTTGACGAGGACGAAGAAGACACCCCGCAGCAGTGGGGCATTTAACAAACAAAAGCGTTTAAAATTAAAACAGAACAAACAAGATGAAGACAAACATTTTATCACTGCTCGCCCTCGCCGGCCTAATCACTTTTGCCGGCTGTGCAAGCGACGACACAGCGAATAAACAAACAGAGCAGGAGCCGGGAACCGAGGGCTTGACCAGTTTCGTTGAAGAAGACCAGGCAACCCGTACTACGGGCGAATATGACGGCAGCGGCCTAAACTTCTTTTGGACCGCGGGTGACCGCCTGTGGGTCAACACCGGAACCGCAATATCTCCCATATTGACACAGGACAGCAAGAACAACATCAGCGACCTACTTTTGCCTAATCCAGCTATACCGACCGGCGTTAAGCGAGCCGCCAAAGCCAAGTTCTATTTCAGCGGGACTTTCACAGCCAGCTCTTACCCCGTACGCTACACCGGTAAGAACGGAACAGCAGATAAAGTGACGATCAAGGCCGCGCAAAGCCAAAGCATTCCCAACGACGCCAGTCATATCGGCGAAGATGGCGACTGCGGCGTGGCCACAGCAACCAAGCCCGTAGGAGGCGATAAATACCACTTTACCCTCGACCACAAGGCCGCTTACGCCACATTTTTGCCTTTTAATTCACCGGGAGAAATCAAAGGAGCCCAAATCACCAAGATCAAAGTGAGCGCTAACGAAGCCATGGCTGGAACATATACAATCAACGATGCCGGCACCCTCACTTCGCCCTCAAGCACATCCACAAGTATCGCACTTACCTTGTTGAATAACTTCTCGATCCCCAAAGCATCCACTGCTGCCATCAACGCCGCTACGATGGTGATTGCTCCGGGGACTTACACCAACTTCACCGTGGAATACACACTCCACGACCCCGCAACCTACGTCACCGGCACCATCACCAAGACTTACCCCAGCGTGACTTTCACCGCCGGCAAGAACAAAAAGGTAAAAACAGACTTGCAAGTAACAGTTTATGGTCAAGATAGCTATTACATGTGGGATGCCGCCGAAGGCCAGCACTATTGGTACGGCCACCTTGATTCCGACGGGAAACCTGATGGGAATTATGCTCAAAACAACACCGACTCTCGCTGGCATAGAGAAGATGCTTCTGTGCCAGCTCCCGCCGCCAACCGTAGCGCCAAGGATTGCCCCAACGCCAACGAATTGATTTGGTATTGCATGCAAGGCGATCCTCACAGGGACGATCAAACGCTTTGGGCCACGATGGGGCACCTCTACCAGGGTGGCATATGGTTTAAAAAGAAGGATAAGATTTCGGGCTTTACCGACGCCAATTATAACGGCACCGATTACCGCATCATATATCAAAACTTCTCCAACATCAGCATCACCCCTGGTAAGCCCAGCAACTTAAACGATTACTTCTACCTCCCCAAGCTTGGTCTCTACGGATTCGGTACGTTGAACGATGTTGGCTTCACCGGCTACTACTGGTCGAGTACGCCTTTCCCGTGGAATGTGCACAACGCGTACATCCTGTACTTATTCAATGGCAACATAGACGTGGGCAGCAACACTCGCTTCAACGGCTGCCAGCTGTGGACCGCCCAGTAATCCCCGAGATTGATGAAGTAATCCGTCGGGATCCCCCGAAAGGCTCAAAATCAGAAAAACAGCGCGTCGGGGGTCCCCGACAAGCCGCCTGGAAGAAAAATGGGCTGTCGGGGCATCCCGAAACCCGAAAAATTGAAAAAATGACGCGTCGGGACCCCCCGACGAGCAAAAAATCGAAAAAATGACGTTTCGGGGACCCCCGAAGCCCAAAAAATTTGAAAAACAACGTTTCGGCACCCACCGACGGAGCAAAAATCGGAAAAATAGCTCTTCGGCAGGTGCCGAAAACGAGAAAATCCAAAAAACAGAGCTTCGGCACCTGCCGACGGAGTGAAAATCGGGAAAACACGTTTTCGGCAGGTGCCGAAAGCCGGAAAAACTCAAAAAGGACGCTTCGGCACCCACCGAAGAGCAAAAAATTAAAAAAACATGCCGTCGGCAGGTGCCGAAAGACCAAAAACCAGAAAGATAATCTTTAATCAATCGCAGAGCAATCTGCAAATAATCATTTATCAGTATGGAAATCAAGACAATCCGAAAAGACCGGCTCCAAAACATGGAGCACTTTCAGTTCGCCGGCCACGTGCTGGCCATGTGTAAAACGGCTAACATCGAAAAGCTCAATCCGCTGCTTGATTCCCTCGCGACGGCCATCGGCAAGGAGGACGAAGCGCTCAATCTGCCGCAGAAAATGGAGGGTACGCGCGAGCTTCGCGAACTCGACAGCGCCCGCGACAAAGCCTATCGCGTGCTCACGCTGCTGCTCGACGCCTGTCTGCTCGACACCAACAAAAACATCGCGGGTCCGGCACAAATGCTGCGCGACATCCTCGATCGCTACCCCGACACGGCCGCACAAAACTATGCCAAGGAGACGGCCATGATTCAGAATTTGCTCACCGATCTGAACACGCCAGAAGCCAAATTAAGCGTCGGCCGCACGAATCTGCAAGCCGCCGTAGCCCGCCTCACAGCCGCCAACGCCGCCTTTGACAAATGCTTCCAGGCGCGATTTAAGAAAACGATCCCCACCGGCACGTTCGACATCAAAGCCCTGCGCGCCAACACCGACGCTGCCCTCAACGCCGTGCTGCGCCGCATCGATTCGCTCGATGACCTCGAACCGAGCGCGAAAATTACGGCCCTCATCAACGAGTACAACGCCGTGATCGACAATCGTCACACGTTGTTGGCCAATCGTGCGGCCACGAACAAAGCCCGCGCCGAGCGCCAGCTCGAGGCGCTTCGCAAAGAACTCGCCCCGCTGATCCGGAAGTTCGAAGAAGCAAACGGCATCGCCCCCAACGTCCTCACCTTCACCGGCAAAACGCAAGGCACGGGTAAAAAGAAGCTCTATGAATTGGCTTACACCACCGACCCGAAGCGAACACTGTGGGTTGTGCGCGAGAAGGATGAGCTGAAAGAAGTGAAAGAGTGATCAATATTCATGAAGATGAGAGGGAATGCCAAACCAAATGAGGGGTGGCATTCCCTTTTTGTTTTATGGTTGGTGCGTTACCAAAATCACTTCTTATGTCGATTTCGGTTGCGATTACCAAATCACTTCTCCCCATGCGGGGGCGGGCGGGAGTTCGTCTTCGTCTTCCGTGTCGTAAGTGGTTTCTTTTGACAGTTGAGGACTGGAACTGGGGGTCTCGTGGATGCTAAGACCGGTTGGCGAACCGGCTAAGAGTTGAGACGAGGTTAAGACGACGAGTGTGAATGTCGGTGTTTCGTAAGGTCGTTTCATGGTTGTTTCGGTTTTAGGGGATGATTACTTTCTTTCCATTCACGATATAGATGCCGCGATGGGGTGAGGTGACGCGCTGTCCTTGCAGATTGAAGATGGCCGCAGGGGCGGCGTCTTGGATGGTGGGACGAATGTGGGTCGAGATGTTTAAGTCGATGGAATGGTAGGGCTTGGCATCGGCGCTGCCGGGGAGGACGAGGTAGGCCTTGTGCGCGCCGCTGACGAATGAGGCACCGCCGGCCGAGCCGTAATAAAAGCCGAGACTATGGGGGGATTGCATGTCGTCGAGCGAGAGTTTATAGAATCGACTGCCGGCAGGACCGATCGTTGGGGCATCGATGTCGCTTCCTCTGAGCAGATTGTTGGGATCGGGCGTGCCTTGCTGCGCCGAAATCTCAAACGGATGATGGCCCGGTGTGCCTCGGACGATTACGGCAGTGCCGGCAGGAATCGTTTCGCCCGACAGATAGGTGTGGCTTGGCTGGATCTTGGAGTCTCTCATTCGGCAGGTAAAGGCTGTGACTCCTATTGGCACGATGAGTGCGTGGGTGCTGTAAAAGAGGGTGGCATAGCCTATCGAACTGATTTGGATTGGGACAGGCGGGCGGTGGAGGCGATAGAGTTTGATGGGTTTATAATTATCGTAGGAGCTGAATAGTCCGGCGCTGCTGTTATACCCGATATATCGGTTATTGGTCTTCGTTTTAGGAAGGAAATCGATTTGCGCTTGTCCGTTGGGCAGAATCGTGATACTGAGTTTTCCATCGCGCCTGTTCGTCGTTGTTGTCAGTTGATTATATCTCTTACTTTTGGGCCAGAGGAATCCTTTGCCGTCGTGCAAGGTCCAATATTTGCCCAAGCTTCCCAACGTCAGGATAGACACCTCGGCGGGTGGAATGAGTTTGCCGTCGGTAAGGGTTATGGCAACGGCTTCTCGATTGAGGTTTGTGCTCCGAGGACCACCCATCGCTTTGCTGCCGTCGAAACTGGCAATGATGAGTTGATCGCCTTCGCGCAGCGTGGTGTGGTCAGTGACTAATTCGAATACTTTCGCCTCGTCAGCACGACCGATTAAGACGGAGAATAGACAGAGGCATGTGGTGATACAAGATTTCAAAGTTTTCATCTTTTTACTGTTTGATGGTTTAGATGACAGCAAATCTAATGAAAACCTTTTAAAGAAGCAATAGAAATGGCCTTTTTTTTCGTTTTTAAGCGTGAAAAAGGATGATTTTGAGGGGTGGAGGTGCTTCGTGGGGTAGAGAGAGAGGAAATTTACAATTTTTTTGTGCAGACGTTTATCGCAAAAACCTGTACGTTTTCAAACAAAAGTGCACAGTTACAAACTGTAGTTATTTATTTTGAGAGTTACTCATTTTATTCTCTAAAATTCTATTATTGATTGATTTTGTTTTCTGATTTCTCTTATTTTCTTAATCTTCTCTCCATATCCCATATACACATCCCTTGGCGTGAGATAACGTTCAATTTTTCCCTGCGTCTGCGGATGCAATGGTTTTCCGTGAATATGCTTGATATTATATTCGCTACTGAGATATTTTTTTAGCCAAGAGGCTATATAGCATGGACCATTGTCAGAGAGAAGCTTAGGTGGATTCTGATACGTCAGCCTTGTATTCTTCATAGCCTTGTCTTTCGTTCTTAAAACATCCTTACTGGTCATGCTTGAACATAGCTCCCAATGGAAATATACCGACTATAATCATCTATCACAGTGGAAAAGTAGTACCATCCCCAGCCATTGATCTTAACAGTCCACCACATTTCATTGGCAAACTAATTCAATAGTTTGAGATGTTGCTTCAGGTGCGTCATGGATAGAGTCATATATATACCCTGCTAATTTATTTGATAGTTCATAATCATAGATACACTCAACCAAATCATACCCTTGGTTAACAATCGCTTTTGCATCAAATCCAATGGATAAGCCATGCCCATTATGCCCATAATTATTCCACATAGGTAGCGAGTCTGAGACTTTAGAGAAAGAAACAGAGAATAAGTGTTGTCTAGCCTGATGAGCGATACGTTCAATAAGATTCTTCCTGAGTGCACTTATTGTAGCTGGAACTTTTATCTTCTCACCTTCGTTTGTTTCTATTATTTGATAGTATTTTTCTGCCACTTTCCTTTCTTCGAAATCTGATGCTCCTCTTGGAATTATTAAACCTTCAGAAATATCATTCATATAATTTACACTATAAGCACGTAGGATCGCTCTTCTGTTATTTAAATTCTCAGAAGAGAGAATATCTTTAAATAGTGTACCCCAAGTTATATAATGATACACAAGACCTTCATTAATTAATTTTACTATGTTTTTACTATCTGGATATTTTTCAAATAAGTGTTTAAGTCTAATATCTTCATGAATTGGGTCATTTTTATCATACAATGATGGTGGAGGCGGAACAAATTTTATCCAACCTTCTTTATTCAGCATTTCCTCTGTTGGGTTTATTATTTGTTGTTTTCCAACCTTAATAACTCCTGAGTAAAAAACTCTACCTTGATGAGTATCTTTATAATAGTGATTCATAGTAATATATCATGTTGAGTGAATAATTATGTGTACTGCTTGTCTTTTTGAGATATTGTATCTTAGTTTTTGAATTAATACTCTACATCCTGTTAATATATCATCTTCTATATTAAGAATGGCTAGGAACAAAATGGAAACAATAAAAAAAGAAAAAGAGTTAAATGCTTAAAAATAAACAAGCTAACTCTTTTTTAGTACCCAGAGCCGGGGTCGAACCGGCACGGATTGCTCCACTGGTGTTTGAGACCAGCGCGTCTACCGATTCCGCCATCTGGGCTTATTGCGGATGCAAAGGTAAGTGTTTTTTCTGATATAACAAACTTTTTAACTGAAAAGTTTAATTCCATCGCAGATCGTAGAGTCAACCAGCAAGTGCAAAATTACTTTATTCTTAATGAATATCCGCAATCATCCAAATCAGTAGATTCTATGCTTGAAACTCGTCCTATAAGTGCATGCGCAAAGTTCAAGCCTGTCGAACAGGTTAAATCCGAAATATCTTCGGTTGAACTTATAGCAGAACTCATTGAGATAGAGCTGCAGGAAATCTGCTTTGACATCGTGATACGTGTCAAGGATACTCCTCTTTGCATTGCTTATGGATATGTGTACCCATGGAAGCACCTTGCCGACCATGGTCTTGTCCTTCATCTCATATGCTTTATGCTTAGCGACAATTTTGTTCGCTGTAAGTGCCGCGTAAGACTTCGTGGCATCTGTGGTGGCATCTATGGAATTCTTTATTCTGTCTTCCTCCGTAGCCGCCTTCAAGTCCGGTATGACTTCCATCTTGATATGACCGACCCGTTTCCCGGTGCTGTACTTCTTCATTGGTGTGTTTGTAGGAACAGAACTTTCCGCCATGACAAGCACGGCCGTCTTCCGTTGGCTCCCATGTCCACGCTTGAGAGGATGCCATTTTTCACTGTCAGGCGTCTCCGTGGAGAAGAATCCTTCATCAAGTTCCACCTGGTCAAACAGCCTGTAGAGACTGTCACGCTTGCCCATCACGTCACGCAGCTTATGCATCATTTCCCAGACGGGTTGGTAGCGTTTCCTTCCAAGCTGGCGCTGTACCTCCAAGGTGGATATGGCCCGCTTCGTACTTACTATCAGAAACATTGCCACGAACCAATCGAAAATTGGCAGATTACTGCCTTGCATCACTGTGCCGGAACGGAGGGTAACCTCATGACCGCAATCCATACATGTCCAAGACTTATGGCTCGGATTCCAACTGAGGTGCAAACCGCCACATTCCGGACAATAAAGAGTATGGCATTCACGAAATTCCCTGAGAGCGTGCTCACAGGCTTCCTCGTCAGGATAAACTTCATAGAAATCAGTCAAATTCATAATCATTTTCATAATCATTTCTTTCCAATAGTCAAATATAAGCCCACAATTTTTATACCAAGGATTGTCCAGGCAGTGTAAACTTTGCTAATTTGGATGATTGCGGATATTCATATTATTCTTTTGTAGAACTCGCATTTTGGTGTTTGGAAATTGAGTTTTTGTCTTGCCCTTCTGTTTATTTTCTTCTGTATCATTGCTATCTTTTTGTCTGTGAAATCATCGAAATTTGCTTGCTTATGGATATACTGCCTGATGAGCTTGTTTGTATTTTCAACCGCTCCTTTCTGCCATGAGGCATAGGAGTCAGCAAAGTACACGACGACGCCCAAGCACTTGGTGATCTACTTATGCGCAGCAAACTCAGGCCCATTATCCGTGGTAATGGTCTTGATGTGTTTCTTGTAGGGGGAGCAGCAACCTGCAAACCTCGTTGGCTAACGGCTCGGACTTTTTGCCGTACCGCAGCCTCGTCATAAAGAGCATGTTGGTGGAACGCTCCACGAGAGTGAGGATGGCGTGGTTATAACGGTCTACAATCAAGTCCATCTCGAAGTCCCCGAAGCGTTTCCCGTTTGCCTCTTCGGGGCTACGCGCCCCGGCCGCAAGGCAAGCCCTCGGTGTTTTTCATTTTATTCTCATGAAAAAACAACCTCAGTTTTTTGCACTTCGATTTGGAAAGTACACAAGAAATTGGGAGTGAGTCATCATATTTGAGGGCAAAGAGCGATAAACACGGAGAAATGTTTGGGAGTATCATTTTTATTATCTAATTTAGGCACTGAATTTTAAATCTTGTATGAAAGTATGACTGAGAACAACCACTTTTGCGTAATTCTGGCAGGAGGAAAGGGAATGCGACTGTGGCCTTGTAGCCGAGAAGCGCGCCCGAAACAATTCATAGACTTCTTCGGAACGGGTAGAACGCTATTGCAACAGACGTTCGACAGATTTGCCAAGATCGTGCCGCACGATCATATTTACATCAACACAAACAAAGATTATGTGCATTGGGTGCGCGAACAGTTGCCCGAACTGGGCGCGGATAATCTATTGGTAGAACCTGTCCATCGCAACACAGCACCCAGTGTAGCATGGACCTGCCATCGCATTTCACGTCGCTGTCCCGACGCCGACATCATTGTCACGCCATCGGATCAACTAATTCTCAATGAAATATCCTTCAAACAAAATGTCAACGAGGGCTTCGATTTCGTGCAACGAAACAACTGTCTGCTGACAATGGGCGTCAAACCCACGCGTCCGGAACCCGGATACGGATATATACAGATCGGTAAACAGGTGGCAGGAGAGCTTTACAAGGTGCAGTCTTTCACCGAGAAACCCGAGCGAGAGTTTGCCCGTCTGTTTATGGAAAGCGGTGAATTTTACTGGAATACGGGGCTATTTCTGGGCAATGTACAGTTTATGAGAGCTACATTCTGCACATTGTTCCCTTCCGTTTTGCGTGATTTAGAAGCCGAAAAACCTCATCACACAACAGAAGAGGAGAATACTTTCATGAAAGATCACTTCTCGCTCTATCCCAATCTGTCTATTGACTACGGTATTTTAGAGAAATCCGAAGAAGTGTATGTGATGAAATGCGATTTCGGATGGGCCGATATCGGCACATGGCATGGCATTTATGAGGCGATGCGCAAGAGCGAAGACGACAACGTGATCATCGATAGCGACGTGCTTTTAGAGAATTGTCGCGACAATGTTATCAAACTTCAAAAAGGAAAATTGGGCGTAATCAACGGACTCGAAGGCTACATCGTGGCCGAGAAAGACAATATTTTGTTCATCTGCAAGAAGGGAGATTCATCAGCCTTGGTGCGCAAATACGTGAGCGAAGTGCAAATGAAGCGCGGCGATGCGTATGTGTAACGACGCATCATAAGGCAGAAAAGAATGTCGGACAGCATCTGTTCATGTGCTGTCCGACATTTTGTTATTGGCCGAATTCTGCTCGGATCCTGGCCGAAATATCCTGAAACTCAACCTCGGAGAGTTTCAGTTTTTCTTTATGGAAGTCTACATCGGCTTCCGAATTGATCGGAATCAAATGAATATGGGCATGAGCCACTTCCAAACCGAGTACCACCTGTGCCACTTTCCGACATGGGAAAGCTCGCCGAATGGCTTGTGCCACTTGTTTGGTAAATATCTCAAACTCAGCGAGTTCTTCGTCTTCCATATCGAAAATATAGTCCACCTCACGACGCGGAATCACCAAAGTGTGTCCCTTTGCCAGCGGATTGATGTCGAGAAAGGCGTAAAAGCGATCGTTCTCTGCACAGGTATAACTGGGAATTTCACCCGCAGCAATCTTCGAAAAAATATCCATAACGTATACGTTTTAGGAGAAAAACCTCGTCGGAACCCTCAGATAAAGTGCCCGACAAGAGCCTTCCGCTATTCAATACTAATCTTATCTATCCGCAATTTGATGGTACCGCGCGGAATCTTGATATCCACTTCGTCACCCACCCGCTTGTTCAGAAGTCCTTGAGCAATAGGAGTCGTGATGGCGATTTTACCTTCTTTGAGGTTGGCCTCGCTCTCGCTGACAATGGTATAAACCATTTTCGCCTTGTTTGCCAAGTTGGTCATTTCCACTTTCGACAAGATCTGCACCGTGTCTGCACTCAAACGCGACGTGTCCACGATCTTAGCTTCATTGATCGCAACCTTCAATTTATTGATTTTATCCTCCAAATGCGCCTGTGCTTCCTTAGCAGCGTCATATTCGGAGTTCTCACTCAGATCGCCCTTATCTCGCGCTTCGGCAATAGCTGCAGATGCTTTCGGGCGCTCGATCGATTCGAGCTGTTTCAGTTCGGCTACCAATTTATCATAGCCTTCTTGTGACATATAAGCCATAGTCTTTATATTTTATGATGTATTCAATGCCGGTCTGCGGATACAATAAAAGAAAGAATTCCGACAAAACGCAGTTGCCGGAATTCCGCAGACTTATTATACTTCTATTGTTTAATTTTCTGCTGCAAAGATAATCATTATTTCCGAATGACACAAATATTTCGATAAGAAAAACAGTTCTATTAAAAAGATTTCACAATGCAGTGCTTGACTTAAATCAATAAAACACAGGTGAAAGCTACATTGTTTGCGCAAACACTTGCAAAGTTATATAAACCAGCGTATCTTTGCAACGTGTTTTTCATAGTATTAGATTTAAGGTTAACAAGGTTGGGACTCAGCGGAGCCCCTTTTTTTATGCCTAAATGCAAATGGGTAACCCTCTGTCAATTAACCATCTACTATGCTTCACCAAGAATTTCTGCACAGATCAGTCACTCAACAGAAACTAACACGACAGCGATTAATCGTTAGTTACCATGCCAAGATAATTATTAAAATGTATCTAATTGAAAATAAAGAAGTTACCTTGTTGGTAAAACTAAACTGGTAACGATTTGGAAACGAGCGAACTACTTGGCTTCGCTGTTTTCTGCCTAACAAAGAACGCTTGTTATTCTGTTTGCAAAGATAATACTTTGTTACCGAATAACAAGCGTTCTTGATGAGATATTCTTCTTTCTGCATTTTTTCTTAGGCGTGAGTTATAATCCTCTTCCATGTTTTTTCTTTCTGTTGGCTTGGTTCCTGAGCTTGCGCTGCCACGCTGTTTCTGCATAGTCATAGCCCTGTGTGGATGGTGTAATCAAATCGCCTAACCCTTCCACAACTTCATCGGCTGCACTAACAATGGTGTCTGCCACTGTACTAATAGGATTCTGCACTTGTGGTGTGTCATTGTCTCGTGAAATTGAGGAGCGGCTTGGAGGTACGAGTTGATAACCGGTATCAGGCTGTTCATTCTTTTCTGTCGGTTCTTGTGTTACTTGGTGTGGTTTATTTGAATCTTCCTTGTTGGATGCTTCAAAGTTCTTCTGCAAGGAACGGTAGCCGAACTCTCTGCCGATTTCAGAAGCTTTGAACGTATGTTCTCCGTATGAGAACTTCAAGCCATAGACCTTGCCCTGCTTGTTCTTCATGCGCTCTATGGCTATCCCGTTTTTGTTTAACTCGTAGAGGAACATGGAATGCCCTGTGATGCCTGTGCCTTTATACTTGTCAAGCAAGGTATAGCAGATTTGTTGTACTTGCTGTTTTGTCTGCTCTCTTATTGGACTGGCTTTTGGCTCCTGATGCTGCTTTTTCGCCTTGACCTCCTTTGCGATAGTCAAGTGTTTCTCTCTGCTTATTTCCTCCGCCACTCTTGCTGCCCTA
>NZ_BAIX01000001.1 GCF_000613405.1 Hoylesella enoeca JCM 12259
TCCTTTCCTGCTGTTCCACTCGGAGGATTTGCACTGCTCACCTGTGGTGATGGTGGTACTTTTTCCGTCTATGGTGATACGGCAGAGAATGGCGGTCTTGCCGTCTGCCTTTATTTTCTGTCTGTTGATGTAAAACAATATCTTGAATGTACTTCTCATAAAAAATCTTGGTTAAATGGTTAAACGTAAATCTTCTGTGAAAGAAAGGAAACGGTTAAACTCCTCAAAGAGTTTCTGCGGTGTAACCTTCGCATAACGTTCGGTCATACTTACGTTCGTATGTCCGAGCATCTTACTCACCGTTTCGATTGGAACGCCCTGCTCTAAGGTGATAAGTGTAGCAAAGGTATGTCTTGCCATGTGCGAGGTAAAGGGAAAAGAAATACCTGCCCGTAGTCGCAAGGCTTTAAGACAGGACTGATAAGTGGGATATTTGATGAAAGGCAGCAGTGTTTCCCTTTCATCGCTGTGCATTTTCTCAATTAAGCGAACAGCTTCAGGCAATAACTTGATACGACAAAGCCCCCCCGTCTTCTGCCGGTTGAACTTTAACCAAAGGCTACCATTATCATCACGAACAAGATGCTTCTTGCTTAGTTCCATCAAATCACAATAGGCTGCACCGGTATAACAGGCGAAGAGAAACACATCACGAGCAGTTCCCATTTCTTTTTCCAATTCATCAAAGCAGAGTGCCTTCAACTTGTCCAATGCTTCTTTGTCAAGAGCTTTAGGTGCTTTCTTGTCTCCTCGTTCTATATGTACTTTATCAAACAGAAGCGTATCAGCCAACCCCTCACGATAAGCCAACCTGCAGACGGTCTTCAAATCTGCCGCAACCCTGAAAAATGTGCTTTGCTGATGACCGAGTTCGCCAAGACAAAATGCTTGTAATTCGTAGATAAAGTTTTCTGTCAGCTGCGAAAAAGCCAAATCCGAAACATGATACTTCTTCTGTATAAACTCCTGCAACCGTTTTCGAGTGGAATGATAGGCGGACATAGAGTCCCTCTTGATGTCTATACCGATATGGCTTTCTTTCTCCTTGATGAGCATTTCCAATCTCTCGATGAGCATACATCGTGCCTGCACACAGCCTTGAAACTGTTCCTTTACATCAGTTGCATCAAATGGCTGTCCTTTGGCAATTAGCGACTGATAGGTAGATTGAATGGAAAGCAACAAGTTCTCCAACCTTCCGTTAATCTCCACCGCCTCACGGCTCTTACCGTCCATCCTGCTCTCACGGGGATTCCATAAATCGGGATTGCAGGAGAGCTTGCAACTGAACTGGGCAATGGAACGCCCAATGGTAATTCGTCCCATAATCGGAGCCTTCCCCGACTTGTCCAAACCGCTCTTTTTAAGGTAGAGCAACACCTTCATTTTCTCTGTTTTCATACGCTTTAATATTTGTGGGTAAAGTTACCCGAATTAAAGCGTTCCTTACTTACGCAGAAAACTGCCGACCAAAGCAACAGCCACACGAGCGAAAATAATTCAGTTACCTAATACTGCACCATCGTTACCTACATCAAAACAGGGTAACACTCTGGTAACTGAACTTCTGCCTAAATCTGCATGTTTCTACCCTTTACAAACAGAGCAGTATTATGCTGATTTATGTATTCCCTCCTCATTATCAGTTAGTTTACATCAATTTCGATATTTCTTCATTTTCATTGATTAGTTACACTGCAATTAACTGTTAGTTACAGTGCGTTTAACGGTTAATTGCACACCGATTAACGGCTTTTTAGAAGACAACTAACGGTTAGTTATAATCTCTTTTCACGTTTCCACCCTTTCACTTTTCATCTCCCCTTCTCCCTTTCAAATGTTTCTGTCAATGATAAAGTCGACATATGCCGTGAGTGCCGACTTGATTCCGAGGTCTGAAACGTATGTATCGATAAACGCCATTGCCGATTTTCGATACTCGTTCATCCGCTGTTCGGCATACTCAATACCTCCATTAGCCTTGGTGAAAGCCACCAAACGGGCGATTTCATCGGTATTTATCTCACGCGTTTTCACTTTTCGGGCCAGCGACATCATCGTCTCGTCGCCCGCAGAACGCAGTGCATAAATGACAGGAAGCGTCAACTTACCCTCTGCCATATCGTTACCCGTAGGCTTGCCGATGGCCGTCGAGTCGTAATAATCAAATATATCATCGCGAATTTGGAAGATAATCCCGATGTCGCTACCGAACTTTTCGGCCGCCGCCACTTTCTTTTCACTGGCTCCGACAGATAAAGCACCAACGGCAGCACAGGCTTCAAAGAGAGCCGCTGTCTTCTGTTCGATCACTCGGAAATATATCTCTTCGGAGATTTCTTGACTCTGAATGTTCGTCAGTTGCAATATTTCGCCGTTTGAAAGCGTGCGCCCCAGCTCTGCCAAACGGCGAACGATGACCTCACTGTGCGTGAACGACACATAAAGCAACGCCGTAGAGAGAATGTAATCGCCCACAAGCACAGCCACCTTGTTATTATATGTCGCATTGACCGAGGCCTGGCCACGCCGCTCACCACTCTCATCCACCACATCGTCATGCACCAGACTGGCCGTGTGAAGTAGTTCCAGCCCCACCGAAGCATTCTGAGTGGCATCATTGATAGTGCCGAACGCCTTTGCTACCAGCAGTATCAGCATCGGCCGCATACGCTTTCCGGCTCGATAACGAATGTGTTCGAGCACTTGCGAAAGCAGTCCGTCACTGTGCGAAAGCGACGTATCAAAGAGTTGAATAAAGTTATTGAGTTCTGCCGTTATCGGTTTTTTGATGCGTGATAAATAGTCCATTGTTAATCAAAATTTGTCACAAAATTACTGTTTTTACGGCGATTTGTAGTATTTTTTTATTACTTTTACACGGTCAAAGCAAAAGATTTATGGACAAACTCTTCCTTTTAGACGCTTACGCTTTAATTTACAGAGCTTACTATGCGTTTATTCGCAACCCGCGAATTAATTCAAAAGGCCTCAACACTTCGGCTATAATGGGATTCTGCAACACGCTGAACGAGGTGTTGACAAAGGAAAATCCCACCCACATCGGCGTGGCTTTCGACCACGGATTGACGTTTCGCAACGAGGCATTCCCTGCTTATAAGGCGCAGCGAGAAGCTACTCCCGAAGACATCAAGATTTCAGTGCCCATCATCAAAGATATTCTGGCGGCCTATCGCATACCTATTCTGCAAACAGAAGCTTCGAAGCCGACGACGTTATCGGTACGTTGGCCGTGAAAGCAGGTGCCAGCGGCATCGAAACTTATATGCTCACACCCGACAAAGACTATGGCCAGCTGGTGAGAGACAATGTTTTTATCTTTCGCCCTATGCACGGCGGAGGTTACGAAACGATGGGAGTAGAGGAAGTAAAAACCAAATACGGCATTGCATCTCCGGCTCAGGTAATTGATCTTTTGGCACTGATGGGCGACTCGGCAGACAACTTTCCGGGATGTCCCGGCATCGGAGAGAAAACGGCTGTCAAGTTAATCGGCGAGTTCGGAACTGTCGACGAGCTGCTGAAACATACAGATCAGCTTAAAGGAGCAATAAAAACGAAAGTAGAAGAACACGTAGACGATATTCGAATGTCGAAGTTCCTCGCCACGATTCGCACCGACGTACCCATCGATCTCAACCTCGACGAATTGCAACTTACCGAACCCGACAATGAAAAACTGCGCGAACTGTTTACTGAATTAGAGTTTAAGAGCTTCGCAGATCGCATCTTGAATAAACGTAAAAACAATAAAACGCCTGTTAACGGACAGCTGGATCTGTTCGGCGTAAACACGACCGAGCATGCAGGTGAGCCTGAAAACGAGAGTTTTGAGAGCTTAAAAACAGTCCCACACGAATACAAACTCGTTGAAGATCAACACGAAATGCAGCGCATTTGTGATTTTTTCAGGACAAAACAAATATTAAGTTTAGACACGGAAACCACTTCTACCAACCCGATTGACGCCGAATTAGTGGGCTTGAGCTTTTCGGTCGAAGAACGAAAAGCCTTTTATGTGCCTGTTCCAAACAACAGTGAAGAGGCTCAAAAGATTGTTAATATCTTCAAACCGCTATATGAAGACCCGTCAATTGTTAAAGTAGGACAAAACATTAAGTATGATTTAGAGGTGTTGCAACATTATAACGTGACACTCAAAGGTCAGCTTTTCGATACGATGATAGCGCATTACCTCATCCAACCGGAACTTCGCCACAATATGGATTATATGGCCGAAGTGTATCTCCGATATCGAACCATCCACATAGACGAACTCATCGGGCCCCGCGGAAAGAATCAACGCAGTATGCGCGAGCTGTCGCCCGAAGCCGTTTATGAATACGCTGCGGAGGATGCCGACATCACTTTGCAACTGAAAAACGTATTGGAACCAAAACTGAAAGAGCTCGGTGTAGAAGAGCTTTTCTATGAAATAGAGATGCCTTTGGTTCCAGTCTTGGCCGAAATGGAGATGAACGGCGTGTGTATAGACACTCAGGCGCTGCGCGAAACATCCGAAACACTCAACCGACGGATGCACGAACTGGAACTCAGAATTTATGAATTGGCCGGCAAAACATTCAACATCGCTTCGCCGAAACAGGTCGGCGATATCCTATTCGGTGAAATGAAGATCATCGAAAAGGCCAAACGAACAAAGACTGGACAGTATGTCACGAGCGAAGAAGTACTTCAACAACTTCGCGGCAAGCACGAAATCGTGGCCGATATACTTGATCACCGCGGGCTGAAAAAGCTCCTCGGCACTTATGTCGACGCCCTTCCGAAACTCATCAATCCCCGAACAGGCCACATACACACATCTTTTAACCAAACAGTTACGGCCACTGGGCGTCTCTCTTCAAGTGACCCCAACCTGCAAAACATACCTGTTCGCGGCGAGGATGGCAAAGAAATACGCAAATGTTTCATACCGGACGCGGGCTGCGAGTTCTTTTCCGCCGATTACAGTCAGATCGAATTGCGCGTGATGGCGCATCTGAGCGAGGACGAAAATATGCTCGAAGCCTTTCGCGAAGGCTATGATATTCACGCTGCAACGGCCGCAAAGATCTATCACGAAACGATGGATAGCGTGACACGCGACCAACGGACGAAAGCCAAACGGGCCAATTTCGGCATCATTTACGGCATCACTGTCTTCGGACTTGCAGAGCGTTTGGACATTGATCGGGCAGAAGCTAAACAGTTGATAGACGGTTATTTCGAGACGTATCCGCGTGTGCGAGACTATATGGAACGGTCGAAAGAGTTGGCCCGAGCGTGCGGTTATGCCGAGACTATTTTCCATCGGCGTCGCTATCTGCCCGACATCAACAGTCATAATGCCACCGTTCGCGGTTTCGCTGAGCGTAATGCCATCAACGCCCCAATACAAGGCAGTGCAGCAGACATCATCAAAGTGGCGATGGTTCGCATCTACCAGCGTTTCAAACGTGAGGGAATCCACTCTAAAATGATTCTTCAAGTGCACGATGAATTGAACTTCAGTGTGCTGCCCGATGAACATTCGCAGGTAGAAAAGATTGTGATGGAAGAGATGCAAGCTGCTTATCCCCTCTCCGTTCCCCTCATTGCAGACGGCGGTTGGGGCAAGAACTGGTTGGAAGCGCATTAAAGTAAAATTCAGTTGTCAAATTTCTTTTGACAACTGAAACCATTCTCTATCATCCACAAACATTTTTCAATGATGTAAAAAAGCATCTAATCGGCTCCTGAAAAAGCATTATTTGCAGTGCAAGTAACGTCTTTTCAGAAGCGATTAGATGTTTCTTGCAACCTCATTTTGGGCTTTCTCAAAGGTGCTATATATTTTTACGTGGCAATGATACACAGTATTTGAAAGCAAAAAGGAATATCCTGAGACTCCCAACTCGCCCGTCTCATGTTGAGACTGGCCTTAATTTTCAACAGTTAAAGATATTGATGGAGAATGAAAAACAATCCTCTATCCTTTATGCATGCCGTTATTTAATGAATTTGCATTGCAAAACAATGAAACAACTAAGGAAAATCCGAGTCTTCAAAAAGGATGTGTAGAGATTAAATCACAAGAAAATCCTCTCTCTCCACAATTTATCTAAGAAAGCGGGAACGGGCAAAAAGATAAGAGAAATGAGACCGATCTAACAGCCACGCCAATACCAACGAACCGCAAACACTAATGATGAGCGTGACAAATGTAAATGACAGAACAGACGAATCCCACGTAAAAAGACGCTGACAAAACCTTGCTGATATTGTGAAAACGGGATGAAAGAGATAGATCGGTAATGTATTCATCCCGATATATACAGCATAACGACACACTTTCGCAGGTACACGGCAATACATCCAACTCATAAACGACAACGCACAAACTACAGATGCCATTATCAACACACTCCCCCAATCTTGACAACCAAGCCCAACGATAATGCCAACAAACGGAAATAGCGCATAGAAAGACGGTTTAAAGAGGGATTGAAAATCGCAACCGCACTGTCGCAACACCGTTCCCAAGAAATAATAGACCACACTTTGCAGTGTCATCACAGGCAAAACAAGCGAGGAAAGGATGAGAATGAAACCGAAAACGGCGAATTTTGATATACGATTGCACACAAACGGCAGGCATTTAAAGCTGAAATAATAAACCGCACCGCAACCTATCATTTCATAAAAGAACCAATATGGACCAATGGAAGTGATGAAAACTTTCTCGCAGACAGCCTCTATCGTGAGATGGGTAAGGCCACCACGCACTGGCAAATAGTAAGAAAGCACGGAAAAACCGACTGTCATTATCACGTAAGGAACAATAATTTGCAATAAATAAAGCCCGAATCGGCGCAGTGTCTTGTCGATATTGACGAGATAACCGGTTACGAACAAGAACGTAGGCATTAAGAAAGCAAGTACGGATGCCTTGATTTCGGGATAGTGATTACCAAAGTTGACGATGTGAACGAGCACCACCAATACGATCAACACGCATCGAACAAAATCGATTTCACGATAATTCTTCATCTTGTTTTAGTCAGTTGAATTTGCTGAAAGAAATCAAATCCAAGGCAAAAATAGTCAAAATACTGATTAAAACCAAACCGAAAACACAGAAGAAACAAGTCAAAAAACAAACAAGGAGAATCCCGTTGCTAAATATCTTATTACGAATAGACATTTTATTAGATTTTTCCACTACCTTTGCAACCATTATTCAATTTAAGATAAGATTATGTCTTTAAAGTGCGGAATCGTGGGTTTGCCTAATGTCGGCAAGTCTACGTTGTTTAATTGTTTATCAAGTGCGAAAGCGCAAGCAGCTAATTTCCCGTTCTGTACAATCGAACCGAATGTCGGAGTGATAACAGTGCCCGACGAAAGACTTACTCGTTTGGCCGAGATTGTTCATCCGGGGCGCATCGTTCCGGCCACTTGCGAGATCGTAGACATAGCTGGTTTGGTGAAAGGAGCAAGCAAAGGAGAGGGCTTAGGCAATAAGTTTCTCGGCAATATACGCGAGACTGATGCCATTATTCACGTCCTCCGGTGCTTCGATGACGATAATATCACACACGTAGACGGCACGATCGATCCCATCCGTGACAAAGAAATCATAGATACTGAATTACAACTCAAAGATCTTGAAACGATCGAAAGTAGATTGAGTAAAGAGCAAAAGACGGCCGCTGCGGGCAATAAGGAGGCGAAAGTGATGGTGAATGTGCTCACAGCTTACAAAAAAGCACTTGACGAGGGGCGCAATGCACGCACCGTAACTTTCGATTCCCAGGAAGAAGAAAAGGCTGCACACGACTTGTTTCTGCTCACTTCCAAGCCTGTGCTTTACGTCTGCAATGTAGACGAAACAGCTGCAATGACGGGCAATGCGTATAGCAAACGCGTGGAGAAAGCAGCTCAAACAGAGGGTGCCGAGGTACTGATCATTGCCGCAAAGACCGAAGAAGACATTGCATCTTTGGAAACTTACGAAGACAAGAAGATGTTTCTCGACGAGTTAGGATTGGCAGAAAGCGGTGTAAACAGACTCATCAAAAAGGCTTATTCGCTGCTGAATTTAGAGACATTCATCACTGCCGGCGAGATGGAAGTTAAGGCTTGGACTTATCACAAAGGTGGAAGGCTCCGCAATGTGCGGGTGTTATCCACACGGATTTTGAAAAAGGATTCATCCGAGCAGAGGTAATCAAATACCAAGACTATATTCAATACGGTTCGGAAGCAGCCGTTCGCGAGGCCGGCAAGTTGGGAGTCGAAGGCAAAGACTACGTTGTACAGGACGGTGATATTATGCATTTCAGATTCAATGTGTGATGCTGACACTTGGGATGAACGATGATTGATGAAGGATGAAAGTTTAAATGCCATTACGATATGGAACCTTTCTATTTCAGACGATTAGATGTTTACCGTAACGCCAAGCAACTTTCAAGGCTCATTTATGAACTTCTGAGAAAGTATCCGGCCGAAGAACGCTTCGCATTATGCAGCCAACTGCGACGGGCAGTGACATCTATCCCTATCAATATTGCAGAAGGATTCGGCAGATTCTCATCCAAAGAGAAAGCTCATTTCATAGAAATTGCATTCGGTTCTGTGACCGAAGTTCTCTGCGAAATAGAATTATCGCTCGACGAAGGATATATATCACAAGAGGAATTCAAGCAAGTGGAAGAACGGTTATCAGTCATCGGCAAGCAGCTCTCAGGTCTCCACTCCTCAATATTGCGTAATGGCGATTCACGAATCAGGGAAAGATGAATACCCAATAATCCCCCATTACTAAGACAACAACAAATCATCGTGATTCATCAATCAGCACAACAACAAATAAACATTCATCGCTCATCATTCATCAATCATCATAATAGAAAATGGAACACCTTCTATCCTACATCATCTGGGACCCCAATCTCTTTGCATTCCACATCGGAAGCTTTGGCATTCGATGGTATTCGCTGTGCTGGGGCATCGGACTGGCACTGGCATACATCCTTGTTCGCCGCCTTTATAAAGAGCAGAAGATTAAGGATGAGTACTTCGATCCGCTCCTTTTATATTGCTTTGTGGGAATCCTTGCAGGTGCCCGATTGGGTCATTGCTTGTTTTATCAACCCGAATATTTCCTTAGTTCGTGGGAGCATGCTGTCGAAATGATCGTTCCGATGCACCATATGGCCGACGGATCGTGGAAGTATGTGGGCTACGAAGGGCTCGCTTCGCACGGCGGAACCATCGGACTGATAATCGCACTCTATCTTTATTATCGCAGAACACACCTCAATCTGTGGATCGTTCTTGATAATATCGCCATCGCAACGCCCATTACCGCATGCTTCATTCGCCTCGGAAATCTGATGAATTCAGAGATTATCGGCAAAGTTACAGATGTTCCTTGGGCTTTTATCTTCGAGAAAGTAGACAAAGTTCCGCGCCATCCCGGCCAACTTTATGAAGCCATCGCCTATGCCGTTTTCTTCTTCGTGGGATGGTATTTATATCGACACAAGCCGCAAAAAGTAGGCACAGGCTTCTTCTTCGGCCTCTGTCTGACATTGATTTTCACGTTCCGCTTCTTCGTAGAATATACCAAAGACATTCAGGTTGACTTCGAATCGGGAATGTTTCTCAATATGGGTCAGCTGCTAAGCATCCCCTTTGTCATCATTGGTATTGCCTGTATGACAGGCGGAAAATGGATGAAAAAGATCGGAGCAAAATGAAATGAGGATACCGAAAACCTTCAATCCCTCCCCTACTCACAAACTCAGAAACATAAAAACTCACGATGAAACAAAGCCTTTTGGCGCTTTTCCTCACCGCATCCGTGGTATGCGGGGCGCAGAATAGACAGGAACAAAACCTCAAAACGTGGCAATTCTCACGCGACGGAAAGGTATGGCAGCAGGTCAGTGTACCTCACGACTGGGCTATCAACGGCCCGTTCGACAGGAAATGGGATATTCAACACCTTGCCATAACGCAAGACGGACAAAACAAAGCCATCGATCATACTGGCCGTTCGGGGGCTCTTCCCTGGCTCGGTGAGGGTCGATATCGAACGGTTTTCACGGTTCCCAAAGGTGCAAAACGAGCCGAACTCTACTTCGATGGGGCTATGAGCGAACCCGTTGTGTATGTAAACGGACAGGAAGCAGGCCGTTGGAACTATGGTTATAATGCTTTCCGACTCGACATTACGCAGCTGCTCAGACGCGAGAACAATGAAATCACGGTGAGACTCCACAACGTCGAGGAAAGCAGTCGGTGGTATCCGGGTGCCGGACTCTATCGTCCCGTCAGGCTGATCTTCACCGGCGACATCCGCATTGACCCTTGGGAAACGTTCTTCCGCACGCTTTCGGCCGATGCAAACAACGCCAACGTTTCCGTAAACACGCAAATCAAAGGCGCTAAAAGTACGAAAAATATCAAGACGACAGTTACTATCAAGAATGCCGACGGACGCGTTGTAGCGCAAAAAACGGCATCACCCGACGCACAAGGACGCGCTTCTTTCAACCTTGATGTGGCTCACCCGCAACTTTGGTCGCCCGAATCCCCCACCCTATACACACTTATCACCACCGTCAAAGACGGCAACAAGCATCTTGATCGCACTTCGCAGCGCGTCGGTATACGCACCATCGATGTGTCACGAGCACACGGATTCCGCCTCAACGGCCTCTCGCGGAAGTTCCAAGGCGTATGTCTCCACCACGATTTAGGTCCACTCGGCGCCGCCGTCAACAAGTCGGCCATCATCCGACAGATACGTCTGATGAAAGATATGGCGTAGATGCCATCCGCACTTCACACAATATGCCCTCGCAAATGCAAATGGAAGTGTGCGACTCGATGGGAATGATGGTAATGGCAGAGAGTTTCGACGCCTGGGCTGAGCCCAAAGTGAAGAACGATTACAACCGTTTCTATACCCAATGGTGGCGCAAAGACCTCACCAATCTCATCAAAGGCCATCGCAATCATCCCTCGATCGTGATGTGGAGTATCGGCAATGAGATTCCCGAACAATGGAAAACGGAAGGCGCCCGACGTGCAAAGGAGATGACGGAGTTCTGTCACAGCCTCGACAATACACGTCCGGTAACGGCCGGAGGAGATAATCCCAAAGCTTGTACAGATTGCGGTTTCTATGCCGCAACAGACGTTCCGGGTTTCAATTATCGTGGATTTCTCTACGATGAACTCATCAATCGTCAGCCGCAGGGCTTCATCCTGGGTACCGAAACCACGTCTACGGTAAGTAGCCGAGGCGTTTACAAATTCCCCGTAGAGACCAAAAAGATGGCCACTTACCCCGATGGACAGTGCTCTTCGTATGATGTGGAGTGCTGCGGATGGAGCAATCTGCCCGACGATGATATGCGGATGCAAGACGACCGCACGTGGACCATTGGCCAATTCGTATGGACCGGCATCGACTATTTGGGCGAACCGACGCCCTATTATTCGTATTGGCCCTCTCGAAGCAGCTATTTCGGCGCCGTAGATCTGGCCGGATTGCCCAAAGATCGATACTATCTCTATCGCGCACAATGGAATAAACGCGAGCACACTTTGCATCTCCTGCCCCACTGGACGTGGCCGGGGCGCGAAGGAAAAAACACACCTGTCTATTGCTATACAGACTATCCGCAGGCCGAACTCTTTGTAAACGGCCGCAGCCAAGGCCGAATCGCCAAATGCGACACGGCACGCTTAGATCGCTATCGATTGCGTTGGAACAACGTTGTCTACGAACCGGGCGAACTGAAAGTGGTGGCTTACGATGCTGATGGCCGAAAAGCAGCCGAAAAAATTATCCGAACGGCCGGCCAACCAGCTGCATTGCGCTTGGAAACCGACTGCAAACAACTCAGCCCCAACGGCGAAGATCTAGCTTATATCACCGTAACGATGGTGGACGAAGACGGCAACGAGTGTCCCGATGCAGACGATTTGATCAGCTTCGAGGTGTCCGGAGCCGGTTCATTCCGCGCTGTCTGCAATGGCGATGCTACTTCTTTGGAGTCTTTCACTACGCCTCAGATGCGTCTTTTCCACGGTAAATTAGTACTCACCGTGCAGAGTTCGGAGCACGAAGGCAGTATCACTGTCAAAGCAAAAGATGCCCGCCATCATCTCACAGGTATATTGCAACTCATCAATATCAAGCAAGTCCCGATTCGGATAAAAGCCCGTAAATAGCGCGGCGGGGGGTCCCGAAACGTGTAAAATTAGAAAAACAGTGCGGCGGGGAGTCCCGAAACGAATAAAATTAGAAAAACAACGCGGCGGGGGGTCCCGAAACGTGCAAAATTAGAAAAATGACGCGGCGGGACTCCCCGCCGCACTGTTATATTCACTGATTCAATTAAATTTTCGTCGTGCAACTAACAGTTAAACGCCGTGCAACTCATGGTTAGTTGCACGGCGTTTAATGGTTAAAACAATTTTGCGATACGCTCCAATTCAATTCCGACGGTAGCTGTAAACGCCGTACCCGTGGTGAAAGGAGAATTGTATTGATAGCGATCGGGCCGATAATTAAACAGATTATCCACGCCCAATGTGATGTCGATGGCATTGTAAAAGCGCTGTCGCAGAATGAGTTTCCATAGCGAATAAGCTGGCGACGAGGCCGAAACGTAGGTTGCATAATCGCGGGCCAGTGTGTGGTAATGGTTGCGCGAAAGATAACGACCATTGAGTACGATGTCGAACGCATAATTGCGGAATGTACGCCGATAATCCACCTGCGCAGTAAACGTATGCGGTCGCGAATCAGAAGTGTTGAGTCGGCCGCCACGCGGAAACTCATGGAAGAACGCATAAGACATTTTGGCCCCGATACCGCAGGTATATCGTGCGATGACTGTGGCATCGAAACCTGCCAAGTCGGTACCGTCCACATTGCGATAAACCATGGCTCCGCGCCCGTTTTCTCTTGTTTGATCCCAGATGGTGGTGATTTCATTGCTAAGAATATTGTAATAGCCCGTCAACGTGAAGCAATAACAGCGGTGAACGTATTCTCCCGAGGCCGAAAAACTATGACTTGTTTCGGCTTTCAAGTCCTTATTGCCATAGATTTTGAAGATGTTCGCCATATTGAAATCTGTGTATCGCTCTTTGAGCGACGGTGCGCGGAAACCTCGGGAATACGAACCGCGCAGCTTCAAACGGCCCAATGCGTACATCGTTGCCAGCTTCGGTGTGAGTTGCCAACCATACCCCGAAAAGTAATCACTACGCAATCCGCCCACGATTGTCCAATGCTTGTCGATCGCCCAATCGGCCTGTGCAAAGAGATCGGCCGTAACTTGGGTGTGAGTATCATCTCCCGAGAACTGATAAGACCTGAGATAATTGTTCAAGAGATCACCGCCGAGCGTGAGGGCAAGCCCCTTTGGAAACGTGTGAGTGTATAAAGCGCGCAGCGAATGTTGCACGTTCTTATAGTCGAGAATATCTTTTCGGGGAGCGATATAATAGTTACTCTTATCGTATCGATCGAAATTATAACTCACATCGAGCACGTTCGCCTCGTCGAAACGACCGGTCAACCGTGTGCTTCCGCTGAAATCGCGCGCCCGGTCACGAGTGTCGACCGACGAGTTGCGCTCATGAAAATAGTAACCGGCCTTTCCCGTGAGTGCGAATCGATCGGAAATGCGAAACGAGAGTTTGTCTTTGAAGTTCCATTGATGGTTACCGTAGACCTGCGTACTGTCTTTTCGGCCTTTGTCAAAAGCATAATAAGTGCCTAATCGATCAGTTTGCACATGCAGAAGATTGGCCAATCGCCCTGCGCGCAAGCCCCATTCGCCACCGTGTCGCTGCTCTCCATAACGGCTTCCGACATGTGAACTCAGATGGAGTGTAAGCGGATCGGAGGCCGATTTAGTAATGATATTGACCACAGCACCCACTGCATTCGAACCGTATAACGCCGAAGCAGCTCCTTTGACGATCTCAATGCGCTCGATATTATCCGTGTTCAACCTGCGAAAATCAATGTTATCGAGCGTCTCTCCGGCCAAACGCTCTCCGTCAATGAGGAATAACAGCGACTGTCCACCTAATCCTTGCATCGTGAGAACAGGCTGTTGGTTCATCGAATACGAGTATTCCAGACCGGGAAGTTCGGCTTCCAACACGTCACGAATATTCGTTGCATCGAGCTTCCGGATGTCGTTAGCTGTGATAACACGCGTCACCACGGGCGTGTTGGCTAATGTTTTAGGCGTCAATGTGCCCGTAATGGTCACGGTGCTAAGGTTGATTAAATCTTCCTTCATCGTGATTTTAACGGCCGTTTCGCCCTCGACAGTCGTTTCGATCGTGGTTTTCTGATAACCCAATAACGTTGCTGTGAGACGGTAATGACCATTGGCGAGCGACAACGAGAAGTGTCCGTCTTTGTCGGTTTGCGCAGTTTGACTTCTGCCTTCAATCGAAACGTAGGCAAAAGGCACAGGTTTTTCACCGTCGGTCACAACGAGTCCGCGAACGATTGCAGCCCGCACGCCCACGGATAGTTGCATCATGATGATGATGATCAATAGCAATCTTCCGGTCATAACATCATTTCTTGAATGTCAAAGGATAGACATATTCCAACGAAATATATCCTTTGGTGTTGTATTTATTAGGGTTTGCGTAACCCGTAAAGTGCACGGCAGCCATCGTTCCATCACGAGTCAACAACAGATAAACTTTGTTTGAGGGTGTGTAAATGGGCGGCATACTGCGCATATCGATATGAAGCCAACGCCCGAGAACGGTGTTTTTGAGTGTCTTTGCATAAGTCAGATAACCTTGCATCATCGTAGACACATCGACAATGATGCTGTCTGCCTCATCAGGAGCAAACCGATCATCGTCCGGTCGGGCAAAAGTGCCGTCCTCGACAGCTGCTTTAAACGCATCGAAATCCGTGTATTCAGTCTCTAAAACACGACCTCCATTGGTCTTGCAATCATATCGATGCAAGGCAAATTGCCATTGGGCGGGAATCGACTTGGTGTCATTGTAAGGCAAAGTGAGTTGTCTTCCCGTTTTCAAATCTAAATAAATCCAATCCGTGTAAGCCGTTGCATCAATATAGGAATAAGTGTTCGGCTTGTTCATATCGGGCTTGACGACACTCGACGGATCGTCATAAATGCTGTCGCACGACTGCACTGACCATGCAATCGTGCCCAACAGCATCCATGACAACAGGTTATACGTGATTCGTTTCATCCCTGTTTGTCGTCGTATCGTTATTCGCCTGCCAAGAATTTAGCCAATGCCTGCTTGGCAGCTCGGGCCTCGGCAGCTTTCTTTTCGGGTGCAACACCACTTTTAAGCGTAACTGTCGTGCCACCCATCACAGCCGGCATGGTGAACGAAAGACTGTAAGTCTTACCGTCTTTGCTCACTGTTCCTTGGAAAACACAGGCATAATCTTTCGGCGTTCCACCGCCCATGGCCATCTGAATTGTGCCCTTTCCATTCAAGTTATACTCCTCTCCGTTGACCGAAACAGTCACACCCGTGAGCGAGGCAGTGCCCCACATCTTCGATTTGAAGCTAACGGTGAGCGTCTTAGCATCTTCGCTCGCAGCCACAGCAACAGTTTCGTCCTTGGTGATCATATCTTTGAACATCTTGCTTGATGCTGTCGTATAGCCTTTATAGCTGTTGGCAACAAGCAAAGTGAGTGGAGCCGACCCATTGCTGAAATTGATTTTCGTACCGCCCATCACACCATTGATGGTGAAAATGAGGTTATAGGTCTTTTTATCCTTGCTGATGCTGCCCGTCAAAGCACAGTCATACTGGGTTGGTTTACCACCTTTGTGTCCTTCAATAGTCGACTTTCCGAGTCCCACCAAGACATATTCATCTCCTGATTGGGTCACCGTAGCCGTGTTGAACGTGCTCGTTCCCCACGCGCCTTTCGATGTGTAGACCACTTTGACGGTGCCGTCTGAATTGTTCGTGATCTGCACCGACTCGCCATCCAAGCCCATTCCAGTGGGCATATAGGGGAAAGTGACTTTTGTCCAACCTTGATATGTTCCGGCAATAGCCCCTTCTGACGGGGTGTCATTGTTGTCATCGCTACATGCAACAATAGCTAATGCAGCAAAAAGTGCTACGATTGATTGTTTGAAAATAGCCGTTTTTTTCATTGTGATGTATTGAATTAAAATATTTAACTATATCGGATGCAAAGGTAAAGCGTCCCCATCGATGACACAATACCCAAAAATGGGGATTTCATTTGTTTATTCATCATGCATCGTTCATCATTCATCATTATCCATTGTCATTTCCTTTATCTTTCGGGAGAGCCTGAGGGAAATTCTGATTAAGCATTAGTTGCGCTGCACATAAGCATTAATTATACGACAACTAACGCTTACTTACAACGCCATTAACCATGAGTTGAAAATCAACCCAAACTCATCTACTCGCTCACTTGCCAACTCGTCTACTGCAACAAAACAAAAACCACGCTCGCAGCAAGGCATTCTTTTTCTCTGAAATAGCATTTTTTAAGACTTAATTGTTTGCAAATCACCCGTGAATTTGTATTTTTGCGACATCTAATAATCGGCCGTCTGCCCCCAGAAAGGACATTGCAGCCAGCTTAAACCTAATTCATACTATTAAATGAAAACAGACATTGAAATCGCTCACAGCACTTCGTTAGAACCCATTTCACGAATTGCCGAGAAAGTAAACATCCCCGTTGATTCGCTCGAACCATACGGGAAGTACATTGCCAAAGTGCCTTACCGCCTCATCAATGAGGAAAAGGTGAAGCAATCCAAACTCATTTTGGTCACCGCTATATCGCCGGTGAAAGCCGGAATCGGCAAAACCACTGTCAGTATCGGCCTTGGATTGGGGCTGAATCACATCGGTAAAAAAGCCGTTGTGGCGTTGCGCGAACCAGTATGGGCCCCTGTTTCGGAATGAAAGGTGGTGCGGCCGGTGGCGGTTATGCACAAGTGTTGCCGATGGAGAATATCAATCTCCACTTCACGGGCGACTTCCACGCCATCACTTCGGCCAACAACATGATCTCGGCATTGTTAGACAACTACATTTATCAGCATCAAGACGAGGGATTCGGACTGAAAGAAGTCTTTTGGAGACGTGTTCTCGACGTCAACGATCGCTCTCTTCGCGACGTTATTACCGGTGTTGGAGGCCGAACCAACGGTGTTGTGGCCGAAAATGGATTTGATATCACGCCCGCATCAGAGATTATGGCCATCTTCTGTTTGGCCAAAGACGAAGACGATTTGCGGCATCGCATTGAGAATATCCTGCTCGGAACCACCCTCGAAGGCAAGCCGTTCCGCGTGAAAGACATGGGAGTGGCGGGCGCTATTACCACGATTCTGCGCGACAGTATCAATCCGAATCTCGTCCAAACCACTGAAAACACGGCGGCATTTATCCACGGCGGTCCTTTTGCTAACATCGCCCACGGGTGCAACAGTGTGATAGCCACCAAGGCAGCAATGACATTCGGCGATTACGCTATCACCGAGGCAGGCTTCGGTGCAGACTTAGGTGCAGAGAAATTCTTTGATATCAAGTGTCGCAGAGCAGGCTTGCAACCCAAGCTTTCTGTGCTTGTGGCAACGATTCAAGCCTTGAAAATGCATGGTGGAATCGATCTCAAAGAGCTTGCTAAACCTAATGAAGAAGGCTTGATAAAAGGTTTTGGCAATCTGGATAAGCACATCGAGAATCTTCAAAGCTTTGGTCAGACAGTCATTGTGTGCCTCAATCGCTTCGGCACCGACACGCAGGCCGAACTCGATTTGGTGCGTGTTCATTGCGAAAAGATGGGCGTCGGTTTTGCCATCAACACAGCTTTCACCGATGGCGGAGTAGGAGCCGAGAAATTGGCACAGCTTGTTGTGAAGACGATCGACGAAAATCCGTCGAAACCCTTACGCTTCGTTTACGACGAAAACGACAGTATTCAGGACAAGGTAACCAAGATTGCGACGAAGATTTACGGTGCCGATCGTGTTATTATCAAGCCGGCGGCAATGCGAAAACTCAAAAACATCGAAGCCAGCGACTATCACAAATTCCCCGTTTGCATTGCAAAGACGCAGTATTCGTTATCCGAAGACCCGAAGTGGTATGGTGTTCCGAAAGGCTTCGAGATAACAATTCGTGACTTTGTAGTAAGTGCCGGCGCTGAAATGGTGGTCGCCATAGCCGGTGAAATCATGCGTATGCCAGGACTTCCGAAGAGTCCTCAGGCCGAGCGTATTGACATTGTGAACGGCGAAATCACTGGTTTGTCGTAATCGCTGACCAACAGAGAATTTCGCTTGCCCCCTAAATTAGGGGAGTGGAAACCAATCTTCAATTGACAATTGATCATTAAGAAATTCCTCATTGCGCTTCGCTCACAAAGCCAAAAGAATATAGCGAATATGAGATTTGTATTTCATTGAGATTCAATGAAGTGCAAATCTCATTGCAATGAATGGTCAATCGCACTGCAATGAACGGTTAGTCTTCGTGCGACTAATCGTTAGTTGTTGAGTGACTCATGGCTAATTAGAACAATATTTACAAGCTCTTAGAAAAATAAAGAGTACCATCGGCTATATAAATCACCTCATTTGGCCAAATTTTATTACCTCATTTGGCCCAAAAGAATAGTGAAGGAGCACCGACATTGATGTTTCAGTTCATTTGGTTTACGCTCTTCCGTATTCTGCCAAGTCCTTACTTTATCAACCACTGACGGGAAATCGAGATTTTCGGAACAGCTCATTACTTTGTCAGAGATTTTTCGTAATTTTGCAAACTGCAGACATTGAGCCACTATGTCTGCATCAATCGACAAATAATCACAGATAAAATGGAATATAATTTCAGCGAAATCGAAAAGAAATGGCAACAAAAATGGATTGCCGATAAAACCTATCAAGTGACTGAAAACAAAGCAAAAGAGAAATTCTATGTGCTTAATATGTTCCCGTATCCATCCGGAGCGGGCCTTCACGTGGGTCATCCGCTGGGTTATATAGCCAGTGATATCTATGCACGTTACAAGCGGTTGCAGGGTTTCAACGTATTAAATCCGATGGGATATGATGCCTATGGCCTACCCGCCGAGCAATATGCGATTCAGACCGGACAGCATCCTGCCATCACGACAGCTGCTAACATCAAGCGCTATCGTGAACAATTAGACAAGATAGGATTCTCTTTCGACTGGCAAAGAGAGGTTCGCACCTGTGAACCCAGTTATTATAAGTGGACGCAATGGGCGTTTCAGAAGATGTTCGGAAGCTATTATGACAATGCCGAAGGTAAGGCTTTACCTATTGAAAAGCTCGCGACTTATCTTTCAGAATACGGTACCCAAGGGTTGAATGTAGCTCAAAGCGAAGAACTGAAACTATCGGCGGCCGAATGGAATGCGATGAACGAGCGGGAGCAACAGCAGGTTTTGATGAACTATCGCATTGCTTATTTGGGCGAAACAATGGTCAATTGGTGTGCCGAACTGGGTACAGTGCTGGCCAATGACGAGGTAGTCGATGGCCTTTCAGTGCGTGGCGGCTATCCCGTTGTTCAAAAAAAGATGCGTCAATGGTGCTTGCGCGTGTCGGCGTATGCACAAAGACTGCTCGACGGATTAGACCAAATAGACTGGACGGAATCGTTAAAGGAAACACAACGAAACTGGATCGGTCGGTCGGAAGGTGCCGAAGTGGAGTTCAAAGTGAAAGACAGCGACATACGTTTCACCATCTTTACGACACGTGCCGACACGATGTTCGGCGTCACTTTCGCTGTTTTGGCACCTGAAAGCGAGTATGTACAATCAGTAACAACGGCAGAACAACGTGCGGAAGTGAACGAATACTTGGCTCAAACGAAGAAACGCACAGAGCGAGAACGCATTTCCGACCGTCGTGTCACAGGTGTTTTCACCGGGTCCTATGCGATAAATCCTTTGACAAACAAACCGATTCCCATTTGGATCAGCGATTATGTATTGGCCGGTTACGGCACAGGCGCGATTATGGCAGTGCCTGCTCACGATTCAAGAGACTATGCTTTTGCCAAGCATTTCAATCTTCCGATCATCCCATTGATTGAAGGTGCCGATATAAGTGAACAGAGTTATGATGCCAAAGAAGGTATTGTAATGAACAGCCCGGCCTCTCCCAACTCTTCCGAAATAGGAGAAATACATCCAGAAAAGGGGTTGGTTTTAAATGGATTGACCGTAAAAGAGGCAATTGCTAAAACCAAAGCGTATGTTACGGAGCATCGTTTGGGTCGCGTAAAGGTCAACTATCGTTTGCGCGACGCCATCTTTTCGCGACAACGTTATTGGGGAGAACCGTTCCCGGTGTACTATAAAGACGGAATGCCTTATATGATTCCGGAAGACAAACTACCGTTGGAATTACCCGAAATAACCGATTACAAACCTACTGCAACAGGCGAACCGCCTCTCGGAAATGCCGTAAAATGGGCGTGGGACACAGTTAATGAGACCGTTGTCGACAAGTCTTTTATAGATGAAAAGACCATATTCGCACTCGAACTCAATACAATGCCGGGCTTTGCAGGTAGTTCTGCCTATTACCTTAGATATATGGACCCGCACAATCAACACGCACTTGTGGGCCGAGAAGCCGATGAATACTGGCGGAATGTAGATCTTTACGTGGGCGGAACAGAGCACGCTACGGGTCATTTAATTTATTCTCGGTTCTGGAATAAGTTCCTTTTCGACTGCGGAGTAAGCTGTATGGACGAACCATTCCATAAACTTGTCAACCAAGGAATGATTCAAGGACGATCCAATTTCGTGTATCGCGTTATTTCATCAACACCTAACGAGAAACCGATTTTCGTGTCTTCGGGATTAAAAGACAAGTATGACGTAACACCGATTCACGTAGATGTAAACATCGTTCACAATGATGTGCTTGACATCGAGGCGTTCCGGAATTGGCGACCGGAATTTAAAGACGCTGAGTTTATTCTCGAAGAAGGACGCTATTTGTGCGGATGGGCCATCGAAAAGATGTCTAAATCGATGTTCAATGTGGTCAATCCCGATACCATTGTCAATCAATACGGCGCCGATACATTGCGCCTTTACGAGATGTTTTTAGGTCCGGTAGAACAAAGCAAACCGTGGGACACCAACGGAATAGACGGTTGTCATCGTTTCTTAAAGAAACTTTGGGCACTCTTCTACGATCGTTCGGGTGCCTTTCTGCCCACTGACGGCGAGCGACGGCAGAGCAATTGAAATCTGTTCACAAGTTGATCAAGAAGGTAACACAAGACATTGAGAACTTCTCTTACAATACATCAATCTCTGCTTTTATGATTTGTGTCAACGAATTAGCGCAAAGCAAGTGTCGCAATCGCAGTCTTTTATCCGACGTTATCGTATTGATTGCACCCTTTGCACCGCATATCGCAGAGGAGTTATGGGCTGCTCTTGGGCACACCGACAGTGTTTGCGATGCCCATTGGCCCGTTTACGATGAACAATATTTGGTAGAAAGCCAGATGCAACTTACCATTTCGTTCAACGGAAAAGCACGATTCCAAATGCAATTTGCCACTGATGTCGACGAAGAAAGCATCAAACAGGCTGTCATTAACGATGAGAAATCGCGCAAATACATAGAAGGCAATGCCGTGGTAAAGGTGATTGTCGTACCGAAACGCATTGTAAACGTGGTGCTTAAGCCGCAAAAATAAATGAAATCAATCATTGTATAGATCTCCAACCTCCTAAACTTAGGAGCTTAGATAAATCCAATTAAAACATCAAAGTTATGACTATTGACCATCAAAGGATATGGAATGAGACCAAAGATTATATCTTTATTACCTTAGGAATTATCATTTATGCCTTTTCTTGGGCCTTTTTCCTCCTGCCATACGAGATCGTTGCAGGTGGTGTTACAGGTATGTCGGCCATTATTTTCTATGCAACGGGCTTCCGGGTAGAGAACACTTATATCATCATCAATGTTCTATTGCTCATCGTTGCATTTAAATCGCTGGGCTTAAAGTTCCTTATGAAGACCATCTATGCTATCATAGCACTTTACTTTATACTGAAAGTTGCACAGGCGGCAGTACCTGTCGACGCAGCCGGTAACCCCGTAAAGATTCTCGGCGAAGGACAAGACTTTATGTCGCTCATCATCGGATGCTGTTTCACCGGCACATCTTTGGGCATCGTCTTTCATAACAACGGAAGTACGGGAGGCACAGATATCATTGCAGCTGCCGTCAATAAGTACCACAACTTTTCAATAGGTCAGGTGCTGATATTCGTCGATTTCATCATCATCGGTAGTTGTTTCTTCTTCCCTCAGTTCGGAACCATCATCGAAAGAACGCATAAAGTAGTCTTCGGATTCTGTACAATGGTTATCGAAAACTATATGCTCGACACCTATATGAGCCGTATGCGGCAGTCGGTTCAGTTCTTTATATTCTCTAAAAAGTATCAAGACATTGCGCAATCAATCGCTACTCAGCTCGATCGAGGCGTTACTGTGCTTGATGGTCACGGCTGGTACACGGGACAAGATATGAAAGTCTTGTGCATTTTAGCTAAAAAGAACGAGAGTACTTTTATCTTTCGAATCATCAAAATGCTCGATCCCAATGCCTTGGTAAGTCAAAGTGAAGTGATCGGTGTATATGGAGAAGGATTTGATGAGATGAAAGTCAAAGTGCCGAAAAATAATACTCTCTCTCCTACTCCACTTCAAATGGAAGAAGAAAAATTACAAAAAGAATGAAGATTGTATTCGCAACAAATAACCAAAACAAGTTATCCGAGATCCGAAATATCCTCGGCAGTGAGTTTGAAATCGTTTCTTTGCACGATATTGGATGTACAGAAGATATCCCGGAAACAGGTAATACGTTAGAGGAAAATGCTCTGATCAAAGCTCGTTACGTGTATAATAAATATGGATTAAGTTGTTTTGCCGACGATACCGGCCTTGAAGTAGAAGCACTCGGAGGTGCTCCCGGCGTGCGAAGTGCTCGCTATGACGACATAACCGACCACGACAGTGAGGCTAATATGCGCAAACTTCTTCGTGAATTAGGTAATAACAACAACCGAAAAGCACAGTTTCGCACAGTTATTGCGTTATTACTTAAAACATCAAATCAACTTATTTCTCATACATTTGAAGGAAAAATAGAAGGCCATATAGCGCTGACAAAGCAAGGAACAGCAGGCTTCGGTTACGATCCTTTATTCGTTCCCACTGGTTATCAACTATCATTTGCTCAATTGGGAATGAATATCAAGAATCAAATTTCACATCGGGCACGCGCCGTTAAACAGTTGGCCGACTATTTGCAGCAGCTCAATCCATCGTTCGGAACATGTTCTCCCAGAAACTCCTAACACTCTCATTCTGCGTGCTTTATGCACTATCAACTTCTGCCCAATCTACGCAGTGGAAGTCATACATGTCTTATCGCGATGTGAAAAGCATCGAATCAGCGGGCGAAAAGATGTTTGTTGTCGCCTCAAAAAGCGTCTTTTGTTACACCCCTACTGATAAGAGCGTCACCACCTATGATAAAGCGAGCGGGCTAAGCGACTGTTTGGTTTCACAGATAGCATGGTGTGCGCCTGCGAAAAGGCTACTCATCCTGTATGAAAACAACAATATCGATCTGCTTTCCGATAACGGTGATGTGATAAATATACCCGATTATCGCAATAAATCGATGACAACCGACAAAACAGTCAATAGCATTTACGTTGCCGGTAACAGTGCTTATCTTTGCAACGGATTCGGAATCGTGAAGCTGAATATGAAGACAGGTGAGATCAGCGATACTTATCGTCTTGGCTTCCGAGTAGATTATGCCTACATCAAAGATGCCCGTCTCTATGCATCTTCATCTTCTCACGGACTTTGGTCGGCATTACTCACGGCTAACTTATATGATAAAAGCCAATGGAAACGCGTGGGTGAACACGTACCTCGCTCTAAAACGATTGACGAAAAATTGCTGAAAGTGATTCAAAATGTCAATCCCGGCGGTCCGAAATACAATCATTTCGGATTTATGCGGTGGTATAACGGCCGCTTATATACTGTCGGAGGAGGCTTCACTTCTACCGACGATATGATGCGTCCGGGCACTGTTCAGGTGCTTGATAATGGCAATTGGCATATCTATCAAGATGAAAACATCAGTCGACTGACAGGTTATCAATTTGTGGATAACAGTGGAATAGATATCGATCCGCGTGATAATAAACGCATATTTGTATCTGGTAGAACGGGAGTTTATGAGTTTTACGATGGTAAATTCGTACAAAACTATAACAATAATGTGCCCGTTTTGAAGACAGCTTCAACTGTTCCGAACCCCAAAGACAAAGATTACGTCATCGTTCAAAGTATCAAATTCGATACAAAAGGCAATCTTTGGGCGCTCAATAGCATTAGTCCCTCTACCTCGTTAGTAGAATATAACACCGCAGGAAAATGGCTTTCGCATCATAATCCGGCTTTGATGTATGATGAAAAGAAGTCTTTGGAGAATATGAAATCGATGATTTTCGATACCGAAGGTCTGCTTTGGTTCGCCAACGATTATCATCGTACACCCTCGCTTTTCTGTTATAACACTTCGACCGACCGTCTGCTGTCTTTCAAAAGTTTTACGAATCAAGATGGAACCACTGTCAATGTTCATTACGCCAGGTGTCTTGCAGAAGACAAAGAACACCATATTTGGATGGGAACAGATGTCGGTCCGCTGCTGTTGAAGCGCGACCAAATAAACAACACGAAGCCTGTATTCACACAAATAAAAGTTCCCCGCAACGACGGAACCGATTATGCAGATTATCTTCTCAACGGAATCGACATTACATGTGTGGCTGTCGACGGTGCGAATCGTAAATGGTTCGGTACCCAAGGAGATGGAGTTTACCTGATAAGTAGCAACCATCTCACCCAGATTCATCACTTTACGGCCGACAACAGTCCATTACTCTCAAACAATATTGAGTCTATTGCCATTGATGGAAACAGCGGAGAAGTATACTTCGGAACAGAAAACGGACTCTGCTCTTACTTGAGTGATGCCACCGAACCGGCCGAAACGATGACCAAAAACAGTGTTTATGCTTATCCAAACCCCGTTCATCCTGACTACAATGGTCCCATAACGATTACCGGTTTAACGTACGATGCCGACATAAAAATCGTTACTGCGAGCGGAATACTTGTCAATCAAGGTCGCAGCAATGGCGGAATCTATCAATGGAATGGTACTGATCGCAGCGGCAAACGCGTTTCGAGCGGTGTCTATATGGTGCAAACAGCTACGCAAGAAAGTAAAAAAGGCACTGTATGTAAGATCGTTATCGTCAACTGAAAATAGCTGATTAAAATGGAGCGAATACGTTGGATCGACCTCTTACGCGGCATTTGCATCCTCGCAATATTGTTAGACCATACCGAACTCTATGCTACCGGTCGCAATATCATCTCTTATTCGCTCTACGTTATCAATGCACTCACCCTCTTTTTCTTTATCTCCGGCTATCTTTTTTATAGTCAAAACGGTTTCAATTGGCGTCGAAAACTCCGATCAATAATACTTCGTCTCATCCTGCCTTACTTCTTCTTCACCGCTATAATGGCCTTACCCAAAATGTGGGCGCACGCCGATAATACCTCTATTAACCATCTCTTGACAAGTATCCTCACCGGAAACGCCTCTTGGTTTGTGGCTGCACTCATTGTGAGCGAACTGATTTTTATGTTGATTCTGTGTGTATCACGAGGCAAAACACAGTGGATTATTCTCCTGTCCATTATCGCTTTCCTTACATCCATCCCTTTATCCACACACCATCAACCACTTTTTTGGCAATTAGACAATGCCTTTCAAGCTCTTCTTTTCCTTTGTGCAGGCTACGTCTATCACCAAAACGAATCACGTTTCAACCATTTTCACAAGTCATCATACACATACCTACTGATTATTTTATTACTGATTATAAAAATACTTGAATATAAATGGAATGTGGCTTTGTTGATCTGGCCTATCCATATTACGAATTACGCACTCTTTCTCATCGATATTTTCACTACCATTACATTAACAATGATGCTTATTCAGCGACTACCCACGAATCGACTGATTGAGTGGACAGGCGCACATAGCCTTGTTTATTACTTCCTTTGTGGTGGAGTTCCTTTGCTGTTAAGCCGTTTTACGAAATATATCGGTATCGAATACGACACGCATTATTTATTCGTCGTACTGCTCTTTGCTGCGGTTTACATCACAAGCAGCGCTCTGACGTGGATGATCTACCAATTATTCAACTTCCTAAAACAATGCCGAAGATGAACAATTGTATATCCGTCGTTGTTGTAACTTACAACCAAGAGCAAACGATCGGTCGAGCCTTAGACTCCATTTTGATGCAGAAATGCCACCTGCCGATAGAAATTTGTATCGGCGACGACTGTTCAACAGACGCTACTCAAATTGTTTGCGAACGTTATGCAACCCGTTTTCCCGACATCATTCACTATCACCGAAACGACCGAAACAAAGGAGTTATCGACAATTATTATGATACACTACTCGCGTGTAACGGCCAGTTCGTTGCCGATTGTGCAGGAGACGACTTTTGGGTAGACCCTTTGAAGCTCGAAAAAGAGGTGAGATTATTAGAAGAAAATCCATCAATCACACTCGTACATACCGCTTGGCGATACTATGACGAACCATCGAAGAGCGTTCTTCCCCACCCTATTCTTTCCGCTGAAAACAGCATTACAGACGGTCGGAGACTGTTGGTTCCAATCGCAATACAAGTAAGTTTGCCCGTTATTCACCTCTGCACCGCCCTTTATCGCAAGCAAACTTTCCTGCAAGCCTATGCCGAAGACCCGATGCTTTTCCGTAATCAAGCCTTCAAATGCGAAGATTTGCAACTTTCATTCATTATGGCATACGCGGGAAAAATTGCCTATCTTCCCGATGTTACCTTATATTATAGTACGGGAAAAACTTCTGTTTCAAATGCCGAAGACGATGAGCGTCAATTCCGTTTCGTTACAGGTGTTACCCGATTGAGCTATTATCTCATCCGCAAATACAATCTCCAAGCTCCTGAAATCAATCATTACTTCAATTATCGGATATTTGCACTCGCAATGCACGCATTCCGTTTGCAACGTAAAGAGCTGTTTGATGAAGTGAAAAAATTGCGAAAAACGTGGGGTGTAAAGGGTGATTGGCGATACAAATTGGTCAGAATGGGAGCGCCAATCCGGTTTTTCGGTCAAGGAAAAAAGCACTATCCATCCTTTGCTTTTCTGTTTTACAAGATGCTGAAAAAGTTGATACGCTCGTAAAATAAATTCCCAGTCCCTTACGATTAACGGTCTTTGGCACGCTCAAAAACCGTTAATGAGCGTGCCAAAGACCGTTAATCAGAAGCTTGTTAAGTATAAATGAGTTGACAAGGAAATAGATGAGTCAACTCATCAGTTCTTTCATTGATTTCCACTGGATAGCTTGTTCAACCGCAATCCGCATAACATTCCGTCCATACTACCAATGAGTGACGAAGCGGTTTTCAATGAAGCATTGCCCGACAAACTGCCAACGACTTTCATATACGACAACAGTTTGCTCGCATCCATCACGATGAGCAGATTCTTTCCATCAATTTGTGTCGTGCCGACAACCTGACTAACCTGCCCACCATACTTCAAAACGATATTGCTCCCGCTGATGGTATAGGTGCCTTTGAGCGCCTGTCCTTGAAGTGATTGCGTGAAATGGCCGTCTTTGTCGAATGTCATCTTCATTTCGCCGCGCTTGAATCCATAAGCGTCTAACTTGCTTTGCAAATGCTTCTCAATGATATTCGAAGCCACTTTACCGCCTGCATTCTTCAAGAAATTATGACTTTTGAAGACGATGGCAGGCTCTTGATAAGTCCAAGTGCCGATGACTTTGTCTTTCGTTGCCGCTTTATTACCAGCAAAAACAGTAGTTAATGCCGAGGTAGTGGTAACGTCAGATGTAGCCGACGACACCGAAGCAGCAGCACTTTTGACCTGATTCAAGACGTTATCCAAATTGATTTGTGCCTGCATTTCGATACTTGCCGCACACAACGCACATACAAGTGTGCTGCGCAAAATGATTTTTTTCATACTTATTGAGTTTATTATCCTGTTTCAATCGTGGTTTTCCCGCTTGTGGAAAACGTCAAATCGCCTCGCCGAAAAGCGTGGCTGAGGTGCTGCCTGTGATGCGAATGCTGACAAATTCACCAATATGATGGTTGCCTTTATCAAAGACCACCATCTTGTTTTGCTCTGTCCGGCCGCATAATTGTTCGCGACTGCGCTTGCTGGGACCCTCTACCAAGACTTCAAAAATCTTGCCTTCGTCACGCTTGTTAGCAGCTGCCGACATCTCAGTCTGCAACTTGATGAGTTCGTTGAGCCGTCGGATCTTCACCTCTTCGGGCACATTGTCGGGCAGATGTTTGGCTGCATAGGTTCCGGGACGTTCGCTATACTTGAACATGAACGCACTGTCGTAACCCACAGTACGCATCAATTCGAGCGAGCGTTGATGATCTTCTTCGGTTTCATCATGGTAACCCACGAAGATGTCAGTGGACAATCCGCAATCGGGAATCAGCTCTCGGATGGCCCGCACACGATTCATATACCATTCAACGGTATATTTCCTATTCATCAGTTTGAGTATTTTATCGCTTCCGCTTTGCACAGGTAGGTGGATATGCTTGCATACATTGGACATCTCTGCAATCACTTTGAGCGTCTCATCACTCATATCCTTGGGATGCGAAGTGGTGAATCGCACCCGCATATTAGGCACTTCGGCAGCCACCAAACGTAGAAGTTCGGGGAAAGAAACTCCTCCCTGTTTTTGGGTGCGATAACTATTGACATTCTGTCCTAACAAAGTTACCTCTTTATAACCTTGCTGCTGCAAATCGTTACTTCTTTCAGGATACTCGAAACATCACGAGAACGCTCACGACCACGGGTGTAAGGCACGATGCAATAATGACAAAAGTTATCGCAACCGCGCATAATACTTACGAAACCACCAATCTTTGCCAAACTGATCCGCTGCGGAACAACATCTCGATAAGTTTCTGTCTTCGATAATTCAATATCAATGGCCTTGTTGCCAGTCTCTACCTGCGCGATCATATCAGGCAAATTGAGATATGAGTCGGGGCCGGCCACAAGCTGTGCATGGTGATTCGCAATGAGATCGTCTCTCACTCGCTCGGCCATACAACCCAATACACCCAAGATGACATGCCTACCTTTTTTCTGTTCGGCATGCAATGTGTCGAGTCGATTATATATTTTGTTCTCTGCATTCTCTCTAACACTACACGTGTTCATAAATATCGCGTCGGCTTCTGACTCGTTTTCGCACAGTTCATAACCAGCCATTTGCATCACGGAAGCGACCACCTCGCTATCGGCCACATTCATTTGGCAACCGTAAGTCTCAATATATAATTTCTTCATTTACCGTTATTTGCATGCAAAGTTACAAATAAAAATCGAACAGATACGGTTAAGCATCAATCATGATAGGTTTTCTTCACTTTTCCGAAGGTATCGGAATGAAGCGGAAAAACGCATGTTTTGAACGATTTTGTACCTTTTTTGTACGATATCTGCTGCGAAATAGAGCGCCCGTTTATACTTTTGCATCACATCTACGAAATCAATAATAATCACCCTTAAACTTAAATGACACATCGCAAAGATGAAAACATTTAATCTTCTGATGAGCAGTCTGGTCGTTATTCCGCAATCGGGAATGGCCCAAAAAGCAAAGCCACAAATGCAACAGCGGCCTAATGTCATCTATGTTTTCCCCGACCAGTTTCGCAACTTTGCACTGGGTTTTTGGAGCCAAGAGGGCTTTCGGGATAAACTCCGCACAAAAGGCGATCCCGTGGTAACACCAAATCTCGATCGGTTTGCTCGTGAATCGGTGGTTCTTTCATCAGCTATGAGCAACTGTCCGTTGAGTAGTCCGCATCGCGGATCGCTGCTAACGGGAATGTATCCGCATCAAAGCGGTATCACACTGAACTGCAATTCCAATCGACCGAACAGTTCGTTGCGCGACGATGCCACGTGCATCAGCGACGTGATGAGCCAAGCGGGGTATGATTGCGGATATATCGGCAAGCTGCATGCACACCATCCTACACCCAACGACCCACAACGTCCCGGGCATTATGTAGAAGATCGCAATCCAGCATGGGATGCCTATACACCGAAAGAGCAACGCCACGGATTCAACTATTGGTATTCTTACGGCACATTCGATACTCACAAGAACCCGCATTACTGGGATACCGACGGCATCAAGCACGAACCGCACGAGTGGTCGCCGCTACATGAAGCTCAAAAGGCCATCGATTATATCCGCAATAAAGATCACGTGCGCGATCCTCGTAAGCCTTTCTTCCTAATGATAGGAATGAATCCACCTCACAGTCCGTATCGATCGCTGGACGACTGCATGGAAGAAGACTATGCACTCTATCGAGATAAGCCGCTCGACAGTTTGCTTATTCGTCCCAATGCCGCCAAAGATCTGGAAAAAGCCGTGGCTGTTCGCTATTACTTTGCATCTGTTTCAGGAGTTGACCGAGCTTTCGGACAGATTTTAGCAGCCCTTAAAGAGGCTGGATTAGATAAGAATACGATCGTTATATTCTCATCAGATCATGGCGAAACGATGTGTAGTCAAAACACCGAAGACCCCAAGAACTCGCCTTATGCTGAGTCGATGAATGTACCGTTCATCGTGCGCTATCCCGGAAAGATGACACCTCGCGTGGATGATCTGCTGTTGTCGTCGCCCGATATTATGCCGACCATCTTAGGAATGGTAGGTCTTGGCAAGCGTATTCCATCCGAAGTGCAAGGAAAAGATTATTCGGCACTGTTCTTCCATGCGAATGCTCGTATAAAGAAACCTGATGGCGCGCTGTATATTCAGAATGTGAATGGTGAGAAAGATGCTGCGGGTAAGATCATCTCTTATTTCCCGTCGGCTCGCGGAATCAAGACAGCCGACTACACGCTGGCTATTTATATCAATAAAAAACATCAAATAAAGGACGTTTTACTATTTGATGACAGACACGATCCATATCAAATGCACCGACTGAAACCGGAAGAACATCCTGACATTATGAGTCGGTTGTGTGCCCAAATGGGGAAGATACTTAAAGAAATCAATGATCCATGGTACACGAAACGGATTCTGTCAAATATAATTCCCTATTAATATACTTATGACTAACTTAATATTTTACTTTATGAAGAATAATAAAAGCAGTGCACTTTGGAAGAAGTTACTCTTGGGAACAACCATCTCTTTGGTTACACTGATGGCTTATGCCTCTCCCGGTGAAGTGAAAAGCAAACATGCTTTACTCACTTCCCCCGTACAAAATGCTTTTACTGTGACTGGAAATGTTAGCGACGCATTGGGTCCGATGGTAGGAGCGAGTATCATGGAAAAAGGTACCTCTAATGGAACCGTATCCGATTTGAACGGACGTTTTACGATCAAAGTGTCATCACCTGATGCCATTTTAAGTATTTCGAGCATCGGTTATTCGATGCAAGAAGTGAAAGTGAATGGTCGTAAAACCATTTCCATCATGATGCGTGAAGACCATCAGGCCCTAAACGAAGTTGTCGTAGTGGGTTACGGAACACAGAAAAAGGTGAATATGACAGGTTCTGTCTCGTCCATCAACGTGTCAAAATTGGCCGAGAGCCGTCCCATCACCAATGTATCACAAGCTTTGGCCGGTTTGGCTGCCGGTGTATCGGTAACATCCAACCATAATCAGCCAGGCAATGACAATGCATCGATCCTCGTTCGCGGACAAGGAACCCTCAACTCTTCTACTCCGCTTATCATCATCGACGGTTCGGAAGCCGGTATCAATACGGTGAATCCACAAGACATCGAGTCGATCTCCGTGCTCAAAGATGCAGCTTCATCAGCCATCTATGGGTCGCGTGCTGCCAATGGTGTTATCTTAATTACCACCAAAAGTGGTAAAAAGGGTAAGATTCAAGTAAATTACAATGGCTATGTCTCGTTTGAGTCCATCCGGAAGACACTCACACCGGTGTCTGATTATGCCACTTACATGGAGCTGATCAACGAAGGTTATCTTAATAGTGGTAAGAAAGCTCCCTTCAGTCAGAACTCTATCGACACTTGGAGAAACGATGCCGGACAAAATCCTTTAAAATATCCGAACACCAATTGGATCGACGAGACGTTTAAGAACTCTGTTTCCACCAATCATGTCGTGTCTGCTTCGGGCGGATCGGATCGCATTCGATTCTATGGTTCATTCGGTTATCTCAATAATCCGGGTGTGATGCACAATGCCGGATTCACAAAATACAATGGCCGCTTGAATATGGATGCCGACGTTAGCAAATGGTTGAACATCGGAATGCAACTCAGTGGTTATGTGGCCGACATGCAACCTGGCAATCATGAGATTGATAATGTCTTCACTTATGCGTCAGCCACCACACCGGGAATGTTGTTCCAAGCACCCGACGGACGATTCGGCGCCATCAACAACGAAGAAGATGCCGCGCAGAGTTCGGCCAATAACCCGCTGATTCGCGCCTATAAATGGTCTGGCGAGAATAGAAAGAACAACTTCCATCCGCGTTTCTTAGCTACATTAAAGCCATTGAATGGACTTTCGCTGGCATTGAGTTATTCGTATGAATTACTGGATCAGGAAGTAACTCGTAAGCCGGTGTTGCTTGAAGGATGGAATTTCTTGACCGAGCAAGCTACTTACACAACCAAAACGAAACAAACTTTTTATAATTACAATAGTAAGACAGAGCGCTACTTCAACGACGCTGTGCTGCGGTATGAGAATAAACTGCTGAAAAATCAACTTACATTCAACCTGATGTTAGGTGCCAGCCAAGAACTGTACAGATACAAGACATTTGGTGTAACAAAACAAGATTTGATCGACCTAAGCATGAACTCTCTCGATGGTGCTACCGGCCAGGCCACTGCCAACGGTAACCGGACCGAATGGGCAATGCATTCTTATTTCAGCCGATTGAATCTAAACTGGCAGGATAAATATCTCTTCGAATTCAACCTGCGTGCCGACGGCTCTTCACGCTTTCAATCCAACAAGCGCTGGGGATATTTCCCTTCGGCATCTGCGGCATGGCGTATAGACCAAGAGAAATTTATGGAGGGTGTTTTCGGAAACAAACTGAGCAACCTCAAACTGCGCATGTCTTACGGTTCGCTGGGTAATAACGCTGTGGGCAATTACGACTCACAATCGCTCTACACCAGCAATAAGGGTAAATTCAACTATGTGCTGGGTAATACCATCGCAACAGGTATGGCGCAGGCTGCACTTGCCAATCCACTGCTGACATGGGAAACGACCAAGGTTTTTGATGTGGGATTCGACTTTGGATTCTTCAAGAATCGATTCACCGGTACCTTTGATTATTTCAATAAGCGCACCACCGACATCCTTATCAATCTGCCGGCACCTGGCGTCCACGGCACTACATCGATTCCAAAAGTCAACAGCGCCACCGTTACCAACAGAGGTGTGGAGTTTACCCTGGGTTGGCAAGACCATGTAGGCGATTTCTCTTACGGCATCAGCGGCAACTTCACGTATGTGACCAACAAGGTAAATAAATTCAAAGGAACCGGCAAAGATGGTATGGCCGTGAGCGGTGCTAACCTGATATGGGAAGGACATAGCATCAACTCACAATATCTGCTGCGCGTGGATCGGCTCTTACAGACCGACGAGGATATGCAACTCGTACAACAGATGATCGACAATGCACCCATAGGAGCTGACGGCAAAAAGGTGAATCCGTTTGCAGCGTTCGGCACACCCAAAAAAGGAGACCTCCTCTACAAAGACGTCAATGGTGACGGCATCATCGACAACAACGACAAAGAGATCGTGAGCGACGGTCCCAACCCAAAGTACCTCATGGGCTTCAATCTGAATGCTGCTTGGAAAGGTTTTGACATATCCGTACTACTGCAAGGTGCATTCGGAGCGAAAGTATATTGGAAGCATGATGCTTATAACACACCCACTGTGCGCTACGGTTATCAAATCAATAAGAAAGTGGCCGACGGTCGCTGGTATGAAGGACGCACAGACGCCACCTATCCTCGCCTACTTGAATACCAAGACGAAATCAATACCAAGCAAAGCGATTTCTATCTTGAAAATAAGAGCTTCGTGAAGATTCGCAACATTCAATTAGGTTACACACTGCCTAAGTATCTCACCAATCACATGGGCATTAGCCGCGTGCGAGTGTATGGCAGTTTAGAGAACTTCTTCACTTTCACTTCCTACAAAGGCTTTGACCCCGAGGTGAGCGGCATGGCTTATCCCTCGATGAAGCAAGCAGTTATGGGTATCAATGTATCATTTTAATCAAGTATCAAATCATGAAAAAGAAATATATCATGGCCATTACGGTCGCAGCGACCTTAGCACTCACAGGATGTTACGACCTCGACCGTATGCCGGCCGATCAACTAAGCTCCAAAGAATTCTACAAAACAGAAGAGCATGCCAAAGAGGCGATGATGGCGGTATATAGCACCATGAAGGCCGATGATATCTTCGGGCTACAGTTTGCCATGGACGGACTTGGCGGCATTGCAATGGGTTATGACCATCCCTCTTATCAAGTATTTCAGCGCGGCAACTACGACGTGAAGAATGGCAAGGTATTGAGCAAGTGGAAGCATCTCTACGAGGGCATAGCTCGTGCCAACGGCGTGCTCCAAAACGTGGACCAATGCGACATGACCGATGCCCAGAAGACACAATACAAAGGCGAAGCTAAATTCATGCGCGCCCTCTATTACTTCACGCTCTTAGATTTTTGGGGCGGTGTACCTATCTACGACGAGAGTGTAGTGATCAGAGATCGTTATGACCACATGCTCAATCCGCGTAACACGGCCGATGAGGTGCATGATTTCGTCGTGAAAGATCTTGACGCCGCCATCGCCACCTTACCCGAGAAGTGGCCCAAAAACGATTACGGTCGTGCCACCAAATATGCGGCCCTGGCGCTCAAAGGCAAGGTCTATCTCTATCACAAAGATTACCAGAAAGCTGCCGATTGCTTCCGCGAAGTAATTGCCAGCGGAAAGTTTGCACTCTACGACAATTATGCCGACCTCTTCAAGCCAGGCGGCGACGAGAGTGACGAGATGATCTTCGCCATCCAGAATATGGGAGGTACAGGCACCGACAACGGCATGCCCATGTGTCTCTACATGGGAGCGCGCGAATCCTACGGCAGTTGCTGGAACAATGTCATGGTGTCGTCCCACTTCGTAGATACCTATGAATATAAAGACGGCCGACCTTTTGACTGGGACGACTGGTTCCCAGGCATCAAAACCGATGACAAGATCAAGGTAAAGACATTCCGCGCAACGATGGAAAAAGGAAAAGTAAAGACCTATCCCGCTGCCAAAGGTAAACTTCTGGAAATGTACGAGCAGCGCGATCCGCGCATGAATGCTTCCGTCTTGTTGCCTTATACCCACTACACTGGTTGGTATGCCAATGCACAAGAGGAGTGCGAATTCGTCATCGCCCCATCGATCGTCAGCGGTAATGGTTACGTGCGCGTCAACGGCAACTATGAGAACTATCTCTGGCGCAAGTTCGTTCCCGAAGGTAACATGGCAGGTGCTCTCAATAACCGTCTCCACACGCCCATCAACTTCCCGCTCATTCGTTATGCCGACGTCCTACTGATGCAGGCCGAATGCCTGAATGAATTGGGCGACATCAGCGGAGCTGTGGCATTGATCAATGAGGTGCGTGCCCGCAAGAGCGTACAGATGCCAGGGATCAACAGTGGCCCCAGCTATCTGCAAGCCACAACCAAAGATCAAGTCTTCGCACGCATCCGCCACGAACGTGCTGTGGAACTGGCCGGCGAGGGCCATAGTTTCAGCGATATGAAACGCTGGCACTTGCTCGAAACTCTCGACAAGCGGAAGGAGAAAGATATTACCGGCAAATTTCGCTATACTCGTGCCGTCACAGCGCGCGATTATCTCTGGCCCATTCCGGCAGACGAAATTGAGAAGAACGATAAACTGACACAGAACCCCGATTGGTAAGTCCACAGAGGTGGTGACAAACATCCGATTCCGATAAAAGAACAAAAGATGATCAAGAAAATAATACTACCAATCGTCTTGCTCATTGCGATAGCACTGCCGTCACTGGCCTACGAGAAACGCAACCTATTGGAGAAGGCCGCCACCGAGGCACAGGTGCGGCAGTCGCTCGTAATGAACCGTCAATGGGTGCCTTACCCCGCCTATACCGATCGCGCCGGATGGGATCGGCTCACCGGGATCAACAAGGAAACCATCATACGCGACGCCGAACGCTATCTGGACTATCACTGGACCGTGGTGCGGGCGTCAGACTATCTGGAATACGAGCGCTCGGGCAGTCGCAATGCCATGCAGAATCCCGGTAAACAAAACAGCCGGGTGTTCAGCGTGCTACTCATGGGTGAGCTGGCCGAGGGTAAGGGCCGATTCATCGACGACCTGATGAACGGTATATTGTTTTTCAGCGAGATGACATCGTGGGCTGAGTCGGCTCATCTGGCGGCCTACCAGAAGACGCATCGTGCCATGCCCGACTTCCGCGAAGATATTCTCGAGCTGCACCAAGGCGGCATGGCCCAAATGTTGTCATGGACTTACTACTTCCTGAAAGATCAATTCGACCGTATTGATCCGATGATCGCCCTGCGTCTGCGCCACGAGCTGCAACGCCGCGAACTTGATCCTTATCTGCAACGTAACGACTTCTGGTGGATGGCCACCAACTATAAAGAGGGTGTGGTGGTAAACAACTGGAATCCCTGGTGCAACGCCAATGCCCTGCTATGCTTCATGCTGTTGGAGGACAATCCCGACACACTGGCACGGGCCATCTACAAGTCGATGAAGTCGGTCGACCAGTTCCTCAACTATGTCAAGAGTGATGGTGCTTGCGAAGAAGGCCCATCTTATTGGGGCCATGCTTCGGGTAAGCTCTACGATTATCTCTCGGCGCTATCCCTCATCACGGGCGGCCGAATCAATCTCTTCGGCAATGAGCAGATCCGGCGTATGGGCGAGTATATCGCCCGCTCATACATCGGCGACGAATGGGTGGTGAACTTCGCCGACGCTTCGGCGCGTGCCGGCGAAGTCAACACGTCGCTCATCTATCGTTACGGCGTGGCGGTGAACAGCCCTACGATGAAAGCGATGGCAGCCATGCGCGAGAAAGCCAATCCCGCTAAACTACCCGGAAGCTGGATGGATCTCTATATCGGACTGGAAACGCTCCGATTCCAACCTCTCCTCAAACAAGAAGCCGGGCAGTTCCGATTCCCCGACTTCACCTGGTACCCGCAGACCGAGTTTTGCTATATGCGCAGCGGCAATGCCTTTCTGGCGGCCAAGGGCGGATTCAACAACGAGAGTCACAACCACAACGATGTGGGCACCTTTATCCTGGCCTTCGACAATGTGCCGGTGATGATCGATGCCGGCGTGGGCACCTATACCCGCCAGACATTCAGCAAAGACCGCTACAAGATCTGGACGATGCAGAGCGACTATCACAATCTGCCGATGATCAACGGCGTAGCCGAGCAGTTCGGGGCGCAATACAAGGCGCGCAACGTGAAAGCCGATGCCAAAAGCCGATCGTTCTCGGCCGACATAGCAGGGGCCTATCCTGCCGAAGCCGCGGTGCAACGATGGACCCGCTCATATCAATTGAAGAAGGACAAACTGCTCGTCTCAGACGATTTCGTGCTGAAAGAGACCCGGGTGCCCAACAAGATCAATTTCCTCACCTGGGGACAGGTGGACATCAGCCATAAAGGCCTTGTAACCATCCGCGTGAAAGGCATCACGGCCGTGCTGCAATATGATGCCGCCACCTTCGAACCCAGCATTGAGACCGTGAGCCTCACCGATCCGCGCCTGTCCAACGTGTGGGATAATGAGATTTATCGCCTGACGCTCACCGCCCGAACAATGACACCAAAGGGCATCTACAATTATGTCATCACTAAAAAGACCAAATAAAGATTATGAGAAGAAACATTCTGATCTTGTTTTTCCTGTCGTTTCTGGCAACGGCCTGGCCCAACTCAGACAACGGAGACTTGCATCTCATCAAGCAAATCATCGACAACGCCAAGACACAACTCAGCAACGAACTGACAACGATCGACCGAAGCGGTAAGCTACTCAATCCTGTCACGCTGACAAAGGACAACAAGGTGTTCTACTGCGACTATGAAGACTGGCGTAGTGGCTTTTTCCCTGGATCACTATGGTACATGTATGAGCTGACCGGCGACAACTTTTGGGCACGCAAGGCAAATGCTTTCACCCAATCCATCAAGCAAGCACAGCATCTCACAAGCCATCATGACGTGGGATTTATCATCGATAGCAGCTTCGGCAACAGTCTGCGACTGACCGGCAACCCTGCCGATAAAAATGTGATCGTCACGGCGGCGCGCTCGTTGCTCTCTCGCTTCCGTCCTGCTGCCGGCATTATTCAGTCGTGGAATGTCGATCGCGGATGGCAGTCGCGCCGAGGCTGGGAGTGTCCGGTGATCATCGATAACATGATGAATCTCGAAATGCTGTTCAACGCCACGCGTCTCTCGGGCGACTCTGTCTTCTTCAATGCTGCTGTCAGTCATGCCGACAAAACGTTGCAGAACCAGTTCCGCCCTGATGGCAGTTGCTATCATGTGGTGGACTATAACCTGACCGATGGCCACGTGCGCCATCGCCAAACAGCCCAAGCTATGCCGATGAGTCTATTTGGAGTCGCGGACAGGCATGGGCCATTTACGGATATACGATGTGTTACCGCTTCACGGGTTATCCGCGTTACCTCAACCAGGCCATCAAGACTTTCCGGATGATGAAAAATCATCCTGCCATGCCAGCCGACTGCATTCCTTATTGGGACATGAGTGCGCCTAAGATCCCTAACGAGTTGCGCGACGTATCCAGCGCAGCAGTCATTGCATCGGCATTATATGAACTCTGTACGATCGATCTCAAAAACGCCGGAGACTACAAGACTTATGCCGATAAGATCATCCGCAACCTGGCATCAGACAGATACACAGCCCGACCGGGACACAACGGCAACTTCATCTTGATGCACTCCGTGGGCAGTATTCCACATAACAACGAACTCGATAAGCCGCTCAATTACGCCGACTACTATTACTTGGAAGCCTTGGTGCGCAAGGCACAACTGGAATTATACTTCCAAAAAACATGTCAGAACCGGTAAGCTGAGAAGTCGTATACCTGTGGGGCAGCACTCGTATAGCGCTGCCCCACTACTCGTATACTTCTCAGAATAGACTATCTGACTTGTCGCATACTTATCATTACAGCCATCGAAAACACTTTCCTCCTGCATGCCATCCCCTCCTTGATCACACATCTATCCCAATACACATGGAAACATTTCAGACGCATATTTTAAATTATTAACATTAAAATTAAACAACGAATCACATCATTCGTTATATTTGCAAACACTAACCGGATAACGAGTGCAGTGTGAGGAAATGGGACAATACACCTAAACAATATCTTTAAATTCAACAAAATCGTGCGTATGGAAACAAAAAGAAAATGGATTGACAAATGGCTTACCCTCGCGAAGATGGGTATTCTATTACCGGTATGCCTCTTTTATGGATGTACCCAAATAGAAGATGGCGGAATGATCTCTATCTCGGAAGGCAAGACAAACAAAGATGCTGCTAAATTTATTCAAACTATCAACAATCAGCCTGAACAGTTAGCGGCTTATCATCGCCTTTTGGCAGGAAAGAAACCTCTGTACAATTCCGTCAAATTGAGTTATAGCACTGAATATGGAATGGTTTATTTCATTCCCTTTCAAGATCCTTCATCCCAAGTCATTAGCGGGGCAATATATTACCCCGTCGAATATGAAATGAGGGAGGATGACTCTGTAATCCTCAAAGACGCTCTACATTCACCCAAATTGGTTGATGCAGATATTTTGAATAATGAAATACCTATCACCCAACGTTTTCTCTATTCACACGAATTCGCCCATCTTGCCAAAAATGGGCTGAAAACAGAAAAGCACCTATTGGATTACGAATTTCTGAAAGATTCAGCTATTGCGGTAGACATAAACAATGCTCCAATGACAAGAACCTATCCATTTGAATGTATAGATCTTGAACTCTTTTTTATGGCAGACTATTTCGGTTACTCTCCAGGTATTATCTATGGAGTGTCAACAGAAACTATTATGGAATGGGCAAGAGATATCATTAGAAGTATGAATAGAGAACCAAACACGTGCAGATTCTATGTAACTGGTATTAGGCGCGCTTCTATTCTCATTCCACTTGAAAATGATTTAGGCTCTTACAATTCAATATTAGGATTTGTCGAAACTTTCATTCGAAACCTAAAGATGAAAGCTTTTAACAGAGACTTTCATTTAACCGTACAATATACTTTTTCTATTGCTCAACTCTCAAATTATTCAGAGCATGGAGGTTATATAGTTATTCCTGGTGGGCATAGTGGTGCTACAGGAAGCGTAGAAACAGATAATTCTAATGATAAAGATCCAAGTGGAAAAACAGCGTATGATGAATTTGAAAAAGACTGTAATTCTATACAAGAAAGTGAAGATTTAAAGACAGAGATAGATTCTTTTATGAAGATATTAGATTCAGCCAAGGAACTTAAAGGAACTAATTATCGTTATATTGAGTTCTCTGAATTTACAGATTCCGTACATCGTAACAATTCTATTGAATACGCTGTTGCGGTAGGACTCTATGACTATGGAGAAAAGAGAATATCTAAGATTCAAACAATGCATCTGCAACAAAGGCACTGTCAGCACTCAACCAAGTACTATTTTTACTGTTCATAATCATGGAAATCAAACGCCTCCGTCACCACTCGATTTAAAAGAAGTTTGTGAGATGGCTACTGATACAACACGTCGCAACTTTAAGGGGTATTTAATCTATGCTGATAAAGACTCGACCTTTTATGGACTGACTATCACAGATCGAGAAAAAGCAGCTAAACTGTTTGATTCTATAAAAGATGAAATAGCTCCAAATAACAACTTCAAAATAGATGGAAAATGCGAAAACTATTTAGAAAGCAATAACTCCCTATATGAAGGTTTCTCTTATAATGATGTGATGATAGCTAGATTAGCTCTTGTCATAAAACACTTTGGTGGAGGAATTGGTATTACCAAATATAAGAAAAAAGCGAAAAATAATATAACCACCTATGGGATAGGTAAAAATGATAAACCAGTAAAATGTGAATAATATGAAAAAGCTAATACTAATTTGTGGGCTCTTACTTATAAATGTAATCCCCCTTTGGAGTCAAATAGAAAAATCAGAAACTCGTGCTTCTGATCAAGATAAGTGTATCCAAGAACTTTTACTTGAAATAAGTAGAGGTAGTGAAAGTAGGGCATACTATATTCATCAGCCTCTATCTCATATATATGATAGGCTTAAAAATAGTTGTTTTAGAATTAAGCATATGTCTACGATGTCCGAAGGGCCGTGGAGCCAACCCGACGGAAAAGAATATATGACGGGGGTCATCCTATACAATAAGACTCTGAAAGAAATGCATCATGATAAACAAGAAGTCTATGTCGTAAGAATAGCATTGCATATATGGATCGACGATAGAAAATTCTGGAATAGTCTTCCTAACAACGCATCTTGGATGAAAGCTATTCAAGAAAAAACCAAAGATATGATCGTTGAAGATATTTCATTTAAAAAGACACAGATATACAGTGAGACAGAATAATCATGACTTATTAGAATAGACCGGATGGAATGGAAGTCATGAAATAAAATAGTATTATATGAGGAAAGTAACACTGATCTTGGGAATCTTGCTCGTAAGTGTAGTATCGCTTTATGCAAGAATAGATAAAGCGACTACACTTAGAAACAATGATAAGTGTGTAGAAGAGTTCTTACATGATATTGTGAGTACGAAAAAGTCTTATATAGGTGAACCATTATCTAAACTATATGCTAAGATAGCACACAGCTGCTTCCATATCAGACATATGTCTACGATGTCCGAAGGGCCATGGAGTCAACCAGATGGAAAAGAATATATGACAGGTGTCATCTTATACAATAAGACTCTGAAAGAAATGCATGATAGACAAGAAGTCTATGTCGTATATATAGATTTAGGTATATGGATCGACGATAGAAAGTTTTGGAATAATCTTCCCAATGATACTACTTGGATGCAAGCTATTCAAGAGCGAACCAAAGATATGATCGTCAAGGATATCTCGTTTGAAAAGACACAGATATACAGTGAGACAGAATAACCATGACTTATTAGATCGAAATAGATGGAAGATAAATATTATATGAGGAAAGTATTATTTATCTTAGGAATCTTGCTCGTAAGTGTAGTATCGCTTTATGCAAGAATAGATAAAGCGACTACACTTAGAAATAATGATAAGTGTGTAGAAGAGTTCTTACATGATATTGTGAGTACGAAAAAGTCTTATATAGGTGAACCAGTATCTAAGCTATATGCTAAGATAGCACACAGCTGCTTCCATATCAGACACATGTCTACGATGTCCGAAGGGCCGTGGAGCCAACCCGACGGAAAAGAATATATGAAAGGTGTCATCCTATACAATAAGACCCTAAAAGAAATGGATGATAAACAAGAAGTCTATGTCGTAAGAATAACTTTGAATATATGGATCGACGATAGAAAGTTTTGGAATAATCTTCCCAATGATACTACTTGGATGCAAGCTATTCAAGAGCGAACCAAAGATATGATCGTCAAGGATATCTCGTTTAAAAAGACAAGAATTTATTAGATAATAAGGACATTCAGATACAAGAATAAGAAAGGTAGGTGGAAGTAACGAATTAGTTTGCAAAACAGAATGTGACAGATATGACGAAACCACTTCTATACGTATAGAAACAAATATACATGTGATTCCGTTTTAATCCAAATGGATTTCTGTCACATTCTCATACCTCCTGAGTTAAGAGGCTATAACGCCGCGGATGCGGTCTTCAAAAGCAGAGAGAGCAGCCTTGGCACCTCCGCCCATAGCAATGATAATCTGCTTGTAAGGAACACTCGACACATCGCCGGCAGCATAGACACCTGGCAATGATGTGCGGTTGGTCTCGTCGATCTTTACTTCCCGATGAGCAGTCAGTTCCAATTGCCCATTGAATAAGTCGCTGTTGGGACTCAATCCTATCTGTACAAACACGCCATCCAGTTTGATTTCACGCTCTGCATCGGTGTTACGATCCTTCACACAAAGGGCTGTCAACTTTTCTCCATCACCCAGTACGGCAGTCGTCTGCGATGAAACGAAGATCTCTACATTACTCAGACTGCGGGCTTTCTCCTGCAAAACAGTGTCGGCACCGAGCTTATCGGCAAACTCCAACACGGTGACATTCCGACAGATTCCGGCCAAATCGATAGCTGCTTCGATACCCGAATTACCGCCCCCAATGACTGCCACATCTTTATTCCGATAAAAAGGACCGTCGCAATGGGGACAGAAATGCACACCATGACCGATATAACGAGCTTCATCTTCGACATTCAACCGACGCCAACCGGCACCTGTCGCAAGGATGACTGCGGGTGAAACAAATTCCTCGCCGCCACGAACGAATACACGTTTCTGCGTTCCTTGCAGCGCTACACGGTCTATTTTTCGATTTTCAAAGACATCGATTTCATAACGACCGATATGTTCTTTGAGATTGGCAGCTAATTGTGCACCTGTCGTTTGAGGCACGGAGATGAGATTTTCAATACCTACCGTGTCTTTCACCTGACCTCCGATGCGTTCTGCAATGATACCGACGCGCAGACCTTTGCGAGCCGAATAAATAGCGGCCGATGCTCCGGCAGGTCCTCCTCCGAGTACAATGACATCATAAGTACGTTCGATCGGTTCGCCGATAGCAGTTTCCGAACTGCCCATTCGGTCTTCTAATTTCTGCAAAAGCTCACCTAAATCACCGCGACCCGTATGAAACGGTTCGCCGTTAACAAACACCGAGGGTACGCCTTGTATGTTCCGCCGACTCACTTCGTCTTGAAACAAAGCTCCGTCAATCATTTCATTGCTGATCGAAGGATTGAGAAGCGCCATCACATTGAGTGCTTGCACAACATCAGGACAATTCGTGCAGGTGAGTGAAACATACGTTTCAAACTTTATCTCATCCTGAATAGCTGCTATCCGACAACTAATGGCCTCATCGGGAAGATTCTTTCCCTGTCCGTCTGCATTGAGTACAGCTAACAAAAGCGATGTAAACTCGTGCCCGTTAGGGATTCCACGGAAGCGAATACCTATCTCTTGTCCGTCTTTCAATAACGAAAAGGCCAACTGATGAAATTCATCTTCGACGAAAGTAACCGTGAGTCGGTCGGACGTCGATGCGAAATCATTGAGAAATTCGCGCATTTCCACTGCCTTGTCATTATCAGAACCGATGACGGCAGCTAATGTATAGTTTGATTGCAAGCCCTGAAACAGGTCGCGAACTTGACTTAAAATATTGGTATCTAACATTGAGTTCCTCCTCATTCTTCCCTCAGAGGGAAAGTAATTTCTATGGATTTATATTTTGATTGATTCGTATCAATACTCTTTTTTAAACTTCAATAAAACTCAAAAAAATAAAACCCTCCTTATGAGGGAGGGTTTTAAAGGGATTCATTCTTAGATTTTCCCTACCAAATCAATACTTGGTTTCAGTGTCTCTGCACCCTCGTTCCACTTTGCGGGACAAACTTCACCGGGGTGAGAAGCTACGAATTGAGCTGCTTTTACCTTGCGGACGAGTTCGTCTGCATTGCGTCCGATACTGTTATCCTGTATTTCACAGAGCTTGATAAGGCCTTCCGGGTCAACGAGGAATGTTCCTCGGTAAGCCAATCCTTCATCTTCCTTATACACACCGAAGCCTTTTGCCAACACAGCCAACGGATCGGCGAGCATCGTGTAATTGATTTTCTTAATGCTGTCAGAGGCATCGTGCCAAGCTTTATGTACGAAGTGAGTGTCGCAACTTACTGAAAATACCTCCACACCCATTGCTTTCAGCTCGTCGTATTTACCTGCAAGATCTACCAATTCGGTAGGACATACGAAGGTAAAATCAGCCGGATAGAAGAAGAACAGAGCCCATTTACCCTTAATATCTTCGTTAGATACTTTCTTAAATTCGCCGTTCTGAAAGGCATTTACATTAAACTCAGGTGCTTGTGAATTGATAATTGATGACATAATGATTAAGTTTTAAAACCTCTCTCCACTCCTCCCAAAAGGGAGGGAGAATCTATTGAGTTGTTAGTGAGAGGATGAATATAAATTGTTTAATTTAAATTGAAAATTCCATGAATAGTGAATCCTTACACCTTTTCAAATAAGAAGAGGGTAGGGGAGAGTCATTTACTGCATTCGCTTACCCACAACCTCCCAGTCGATAATATCCCATACGGCTGCGATATGATCCGGACGGCGATTCTGGTAATCAAGATAGTAAGCGTGTTCCCACACATCTATGCACATCAAAGGATTGAGCCACTGTGCAAAGGATTACTACCGTTAGCCTCTTTGGTAATGACCAACTTACCATTTTGGTCCTGAGAGAGCCATGCCCAACCTGAACCGAACAACGAAACAGCAGCTTGTGTAAACTCTTTTTTAAATGTTTCAAAGTCTCCGAAAAATGCATTGATAGCTTCGGCAATCTTTCCTTGCGGTACGTTTTCACTGACAGGAGACTTGAATTGAGTGAAATAAAGCGTATGATTCAATACTTGTCCTGCGTTATTGAACACCGGACCTTCGGGTGCAATCTTAACAATCTCCTCCACAGATTTGCCTTCTAACTCAGTACCTTTAATCAAATTATTGAGCGTATTGACATAATTCTGTAAGTGTTTACCATAATGAAAATTGATGGTTTGCTCGCTAATAATCGGTTCCAATGCGTTAGGTGCATACGGAAGTTGTGGCATTTGTATCGTCATAAACAATAGTAATTTAGTTAATAATATATCGTTTTAATTCTTATTCTGATGCAAAGGTATGATGATCTCACGTTGTTTCAAACAGATAAAACCTATCATCTCATTGAGATTATCTATAAACGACACTTTGAATCCCTGTTTATCAACATTCCACACGATCGTAACAAAAACACAACAAGCTGAAAAAACGCAAGTAAGCATTGTTCATCTCGCATTTTATACTTATCTTTGCGAACAACCTTATATATATGACACTACAACAATTGGAATACATTGTGGCCGTGTATCGCCACAAACACTTTGCCAAAGCAGCCGAAAACTGTAATGTAACGCAGCCTACCCTGAGTTCGATGGTGCAGAAATTGGAAGACGAATTGAGTGTAAAGATCTTCGATCGAAAGACCAATCCCATTACCGTTACACCTATTGGACGACTCGTTGTGGAGCAAGCGTGGCGCACACTACTGCGTGCTCGCAAGATAAAAGAGACCGTAGAAGAAGAAAAACACTCGTTGATGGGAACGTTCAGAGTGGGTATTCTGCCTACGATTGCACCTTATCTGATTCCTCGTTTCTTACCACAACTGATGCGAAAATATCCTGAAATGGACATCCGTGTTGCCGAAATGAAGACCGAAGACATCAAACGTGCCTTGCGACACGATGACATCGACGCCGGTATTTTAGCTCAATTAGATGATATGGACGACTTTAACGTCACGCCGCTCTTCTTTGAACAGTTCTTCGCTTACGTGGCTCGAGAAGATAATTTATTTAAAAACAAAACCATCAAAACAAGCGATCTCACCGAAGAATATCTATGGTTGCTCGATGAAGGACACTGTTTCCGCGATCAACTCGTAAAGTTCTGTCATCTTAAAGCTGCCAATAAGAGCAAGAAAGCCTATTCTCTCGGCAGCATCGAAACCTTTATGCGCATCGTGGAAAGCGGCAAAGGCGTTACCTTTATTCCCGAACTCGCCACCTATCAATTCAATAATCACCAAATGGAACTTGTCCGTCCGTTTGCCATTCCGATACCCACACGCGAGATTGTGATGCTCACCGGCAAGAGCTTCATCCGCCAAACGATTCGCGATTTGCTTACAGAAGAAATCCGAAATGCTGTTCCTAAGGAAATGCTTCAATTGAGAACGGCGCAAATTAAAGTGTAATAATGTTTTAATCAATGTATTGATTAAAACTCTATTAATCAATTTGTTTACGCATTAACTCATCAATCAATAGAAGTAAGAACCTCGAATCAAGTGTCCCACGACAGTCAATTCGAGGATTTTGTTATTAATATTAAATGTAACCTCTTATTATCCTTAATAACAATCTTCATCACAGCTGTCCTGTTCTGACAAAACAAATGACAGCTATCAACACACTAAACATTATCTATTATCCATTTCTTTTACATCTATTGTAAGTTAGATTAATTCCGCAGAGTTATTCGTTTTAACTGTAATCAATACAACTTCTTGCATGGAAAGTTACGCTTTTAACTAAAATTAAATATTATATTAATTCCAAATAAATATTCATCATTTTTTTATTAAAGATAGTTCATTAATACAATTACAAAATTTAAAGCTATCATTATTACCTATCAGCTTTCAATTTAAGCATGAATTAACTTGTAATTCATACTTAAATACCATACAATTAAGCGTGAATTGCACGATAACTAACTGTTCATTGGAATCTGTGATATATCTGACTGATTCACAGTAACATATCAACAATAAAACTATTCATGACAATCAACTACTCATATTGTTGTCAAAAATGTTGATAACTCTGTGGAAAAATGTGTGGAAAATTTGTTGATTATCCATACACCCAAGATGAATCACCGCGAAATGTGGAAATCTTCGCAGTTTTAAAAGTCATTTCACTCAATTTTCCACCTGCTCAATGACAAAATATTTATCCACTTTTCAACTTCACTCGAATAGTGAGAAATTGTGGATAAAACACTGATCGCTTTATTAATCAATAAATTATCAAAAGAATAAACTGTGGAAAATAATTTCTATGTGTGTATAACGAAATATCCAAACAAAATTTAATCAAGTTATCCACTTATCCACAGCATATCATCTCAAACATTCTTTCTTCTTTTAAAAAATAGAAAAAGAAAATAATAATAATGGCAAAATGGCTGTCTATTATTTTTTTATTATCTTTGTTCACGTTTTAAATGGTGTTACATGGTATGAATAAAATCTTATTGACCTTTACTCTTTGGATAATCGTTATTGCATTACAGGCGCAGAATATTGTGTTTAATCACCTGTTGCCAGAAAACGGATTATCGCAGATTTCGGTCAATAGTCTCTATGTGGATGAGAATGGAAAGATTTGGATTGCTACCCGTGTGGGATTGAATTGTTATAACGGCAATTCAATACAAGTGTATCGACACAGTCCGCGAGATGGCAAGAGTTTGTTCTGTAACAACGTGTTGCGACTCACGGGCAATGGAAAAGGTAAAATTTATCTACTTTGTTCGGAAGGAGTAGCAGAACTTGATATTCCGACACACCGTTTTACGACACTCAAATACGGTAGAGTGGGGAGCATCTGTTATCAAAATCGTTTGTATATAAGTGTTGGAAACACAATTCTTACATATTCCGCACAGAGCAAAAAATTTGTATTTCATCTGAAATTGCCTATCAACACACAGATTACCAGCCTTATGACAGATGCCAAGCATCGGCTTTGGATCGGTACGCAAACGAGTGGTGTGTTTTGTTATGCAGGTAAAACACTGTCACATCCCATACGTGAAGGAAATATCACAACTATTTATGAAGACAGTCGGCATACTAAATGGATAGGTAGTTGGCATCACGGTTTTTGGACGATTGATGCCAACGGACAAATCAAAAATATCCGGCAAGAACAAGGTTTGATCTCCGATTTTGTGCGAGCATTCCAAGAAGACAATGAGGGAAAGATGTGGATTGGCACCTTTCATGGTCTGATGGAATATGACCAATACAGAAATGTTTTTCGTTTGTTTACGGCGATGAATTTGCCTGATGGTCTGACGGATTCGAGCATATGGAGTATCATCAAGGATCAACAAGGTACTTTGTGGCTGGGAACTTATTTCGGTGGTGTCAACTATTTTAATCCGGCATATGAAATATTTACCCATTATCGGGCCACTAATAGTGAACAAACGGGATTAAGTAATCCTGTTGTGGGCAGAATGACCGAAGATGATGCAGGGAATTTGTGGATTTGCACCGAAGGCGGAGGCTTGAATATGTATAATTCACGTACCAAACAATTTACATGGTATCTCTATCCGGGAAATGTTATATCACAAAACAATCTGAAAGCAATTTATTTTGATGCATTGCGCAACACCATTTGGGTAGGTACTCATCTAGGTGGTTTGGATAGGATAGATGTTAAGTCGGGAAGGTCTGTTTATTATCGACATAGAAATGGAGATCATGAAAGTCTGCCGTCGGACATTGTTCGAGACATCATAGCTGACGGACGCGAACTCATTGTGGCTACACAAGACGGCGTGGCGATCATGAATCCGGAGAAAGGCACATTCAAACAGATATTGGTCAAGGAGCAACTCGGTGCTGTTCCCAGTATTTGTTTGGATAGGCAACATCGTTTATGGATAGCCACAGACGGTAAAGGTGTGTTTCGATACGACATTCAGTCGGGGAAATACACGCATTTTTTGTTTTGCAAAGAAGAGGGAAGTCTCAGCTGCAATTACATCAATAACATTATGAAAGATAGTCGGGGACGTATTTGGTTATCAACAGCCTATGGTGGTATCGACCTCTATGATGAAACAATTGATGGATTTAAGAATTACGGAAGGAATGAAGGTTTGTTAAGTGATTGCGTTTATACCGCGCACACTTCATCACTCGATGCTAATCATTTGTTGTTAATTACCAATCGGGGATTCTCTATTTTCAATATCAATACGCAGCATTTTCGGAACTATGATCATGATAACGGATTTCCATTGGCCACAATCAACGAGAATGCACTTTATGTAACGCGTAATCAGGAAGTGTTTATCGGTGGCGTACAAGGAATGGTTTCGTTTAATGAAAAAGATTTACATAAACGCACGAAACCGTATAAATTAGGATTCAGTAGACTCTTTGTCAATAATAAGGAAGTATTTCCCGGCGATTCAACAGGTATCTTAACGCGCGATTTATCATATACCAAGCAAATCATTTTACCACATACGGTGTCGGTGTTTAGCATCGAATATTCCACGACCAATTATATCAAAGCCAACGGAGATTTGTTGAAATATCGATTGATAGGATCATCTAAGGAGTGGATTCCTATTCAAAGAGGACAGAAAAACTTAATTTTCACAGGTTTGCAAGCAGGTAAATACACACTGGAACTCTGTTCTGAGCGATCAGATATACCTGTATCAAGACTCATCATTCGCATTCTTCCGCCTTGGTATTTATCTTGGTGGGCATATCTCTGTTATATACTTTTAACTTCGGTCGGTGTTTGGTGGCTGGTATCCAACTATCGGAATCGTATCCGTTTGACCGAATCGCTGGAATATGAACAGCAACATGTCAAGGATATAGAGGAAAGTAATCGGGCAAAAATACGTTTCTTTACCAACGTCTCACATGAGATTCGCACGCCATTAACCATTATCATCGGTTTATCAGAGGCTTTATTGAGTTCTAAAACATTTTCTGCCCCTATATATAATAAGGTATTAGGCATTTATAAAAATAGCAAGCAACTGAAAGAGTTGATTTCAGAACTACTCGATTTCAAAAAACAAGAGCTTGGTCATATGCATATTCATGTTTATCGACAAGACTTAGTTGCTTTTGTTCAAGAGATTTATCTGCTATTCAAAGAGTTTACTGCCAATAAGGAAATCAATTTATCATTTAGGCAGGAAGGCTCATTAATGGTGTTGTTCGACCAAAAACAAATGCAAAAAGTAGTAAACAATCTTCTTTCCAATGCTATTAAACATACGCCGCAAGGCGGAACCATTACCCTCACTGTGACCCATGATCAAACGAATGCATTGATTTCAGTAACAAATACGGGTAATGGTATTCCTAAACAAGAGCTTGACAAGGTTTTCACTATTTATTATCAGATACGAGATTTTGAGAGTTTGTCAGACATCGGAACAGGTATTGGCTTGCATTTAGCCAAGAGTATTGTTGAATTGCATCATGGAGAAATCTCTGTCGATTCGCAAGTGGGAGAGCAAACGACATTCATGGTGAAATTGCCATTAAATGAAAACGTGTTTAGTAATGAAGAAATAGAGAGTGAAGAACCCAAAGTGATGTCCAACTCTTATGAAAATAAGGTGGAAGAACAAGTAGAAGAGTCTGATGATTCATCCGAATCACTGGATGCTACGATCCTTATTGTTGAGGATCATGATGATATTCGTCAACTGCTTGTTCATATTTTCAGTCCGTATTATCACATTTTGACTTCTGTCGATGGTCGTGAGGCATTGGAAATTATTCATAATGAGATGCCGGATTTGGTGGTAAGCGACATCGTGATGCCCAATATGCCTGGCACAAAGCTATGTAAAGCGATCAAACAAGACTTCTCAATCTGTCATATTCCGATCGTTTTGCTTACGGCAAGAACCTCTATCGAAAATACGGTTGAGGGACTCAAAATAGGTGCTGACGATTATATCACCAAACCATTTAATAGCGATATTCTTGTGTCGCGCTGCAACAATCTCATTAACACGCGTCGATTGCTCCAACGAAAGTTTAGTCAGCATCCTCATACGCATGCTGAATTGTTGGCTTCCAACCCGTTGGATAAAGACTTGTTGGATCGTGCCATGAAGATTATAGACCGTTATTACAATGATTCTGACTTTAATGTCGACATCTTTGCAAGGGAAATTGGTATGTCGAGAACGGCCCTTTTTACTAAATGGAAGACATTGACGGGACAGACACCAAAGAGTTTTATCCTCAATATGAGGTTGAGAAAGGCTGCCGATATGCTTCGCAACCGACTCGAACTCAGTATTGCAGAGATCAGCGATAAGAATGGATTTTCGAGTCCCCGCTATTTTTGCAAGTGTTTCAAAGACGTTTACAAACAACAACCTTCTGTTTACAGAAACAAAAAAGATGTTGAAGTGGGAACGGAAGAAGAATAAAGATGAAATGAAAAAAAGAATTCTTTTTATTTGTTTAGGCAATATTTGTCGCAGTCCGGCAGCCGAAGGTGTGATGCGTGAACTGGTGCATCACGCCGGAAGAGATGATGAATTCGAAATCGATTCGGCTGGAATTGGTGGTTGGCATGTGGGTCAATTACCCGACAACAGAATGCGGAACCATGGTGCTCAACGTGGTTATAAGTTTGATTCACGAGCTCGTCAGTTTTCCAAAAACGATTTTTCGCACTTTGATTACATTCTCGTGATGGATCATGATAATTTTCGTGCAGTGTCGGCGATGGCTCCAACACCTGCCGATCAAGTTAAAGTGCGGATGCTCACTGATTATTTGCAGCATCATCCCAATGCTTCCGTGGTGCCTGATCCTTATTATGGTGGTCCCGAAGACTTCGATTATGCTTTGGATTTGATTGAAGATGCGTGTCAAGGATTGCTCAATAGACTTGACAATTAATTGTTAATTGCAAGACAACTAAGCGTTAATTGGCGTGTGACTAACCGTTAGTTGCATGCCAATTAATTGTTAATGAGGATAGTTGATAGTGACAATTACCAATTGATAGTTGATCGTTTCATCATTAATGATTTATTAACTATGAACTTCTAATTGTCTATTTTCAAGTGAAATTGACCTGTTAATCCATTTATTTTTACTCTTTTGAATGGTAAAAAAATGAGTTTTAGAAAGATTTTTCAACGAAAAGTAGATAATTTTTTGCCATCTTCTTGCAATGAATCAAAATTTTTTGTACTTTTGGCACATTGAGAAAGACAGTGAAAACTTTATTAAACCAAAAAAGAGTGCATATGGAAAAAAGACTTAGTATGGTTTTGGCCGCAATTTTCCTTTGTATGGGAATGGCCTTTGCTCAAAACAAAATCACCGGAACTGTCATATCTGGCGAAGATGGTGAACCGATCATCGGAGCTTCTGTTGTCATTCAAGGTAATAAGACGGGAACGATGACTGATGTCAATGGTCGCTTCTCGTTGGATGTTGCCGAGGGCAAAATGATTGTCATCAGTTACGTCGGAATGGGAACACAAACGGTGAAAGCCAAAAACGGAATGGTCGTGAAACTCGTGCCAAATCAGGTTTTGCAAGAGGTGGTAGTCACTGGAATGACCACCACAGACAAGAGACTCTTCACGGGTGCAACGACAAAGATTGATGCCAACAATGCCAAAATTGCAGGTATGCCGGACATAAGTCGCTCGCTGGAAGGTCGCGCTGCCGGTGTGAGTGTGCAAAATGTGTCGGGCACTTTCGGTACGGCGCCGAAGATTCGAGTGCGTGGTGCTACCTCTATTTATGGTAGTTCAAAACCGTTGTGGGTCGTAGATGGCGTGATCATGGAGGATGTTGTCAATGTGGATGCAGATGCTTTGTCTTCCGGAGATGCTTCAACGCTAATATCATCGGCTATTGCCGGTCTCAATGCCGATGATATCGAGAGTTTCCAAATATTGAAAGACGGTTCGGCAACATCAATCTATGGTGCTCGCGCAATGGCTGGTGTGATTGTCATTACGACAAAAAAAGGAAAGGCCGGACAGACTCATATCAGCTACACTGGTGAATATACGATGCGCCTGATACCGAATTATAGACAGCTGAATTTGATGAATTCGCAGGATCAAATGGATATTTACCGCGAAATGGAACAAAAAGGCTGGCTGAAATATGCCGAAACTGCCAATGCTGCTAATTCCGGTGTCTATGGTAAAATGTATCAAATGTTGAGCGAATATAACTTCAATACAGGTCAGTTTGCACTTGCCAACACTCCGAAAGCACGCGCAGAATATCTGCGCGAGGCTGAATATCGCAACACAAATTGGTTTGATGAACTGTTTTCTAACACCATTATGCATAACCACTCAGTAAGTGTTTCAGCCGGAACGGATAAAGCTCAGCTCTACGCTTCATTGAGTGCGATGTTTGATCCGGGGTGGTCGAAACGAAGCAAAGTGCAACGTTACACGCTGAATTTAAATACATCATACAATATTTCACGTAAACTGTCGGTGAATTTTATCGGTAATGGCTCATACCGTAAGCAAGAAGCGCCGGGTACTTTAAACTCAACACTTAACGCAGTATCGGGCGAAGTGAGTCGTGATTTTGATATTAACCCGTACTCTTACGCTGTGAATACGTCGCGAACATTGGATGCCCACACGTCATACACTCGTAACTACGCGCCATTCAACATCTTGGACGAACTTAATAACAATTACATGGATCTCAATGTATTTGACTTCCGCGCGCAGGCAAAGCTCACTTACAAGCCGATTACAAAGGTGAGTCTCAGTGTTTTGGGTGCCGTGAAGTTTGCCGGAACATCTCGCGAGCATAATATCAATGATAAATCAAACCAAGCTTTGGCATATCGCGCCATGCAGACTTCGGTGATTCGTGATGATAACCCGTATCTTTACAAAGATCCCGATAACATTTTTGCCCTACCGATAACGGTGATGCCTTATGGTGGTATATTCAATCGCACCGATAACAGAATGTTTGGTTGGGATTTCCGGGCATCTGCTTCTTATAATGATGTGTTCAATCGAGACCATATTATTAATACATATGTCGGCATGGAAACCAACTCTTACAACCGACATAACACGTGGTTCCGTGGCTATGGTATGCAATATGATATGGGTGAAGTGGCTAACTGGAGTTACTTAATGTTTAAAAAAGAGCAGGAAGCAGGTGCAACCTACTTCACATTAGGCAATACCCAGACCCGCAGTGCGGCTTTCTTTGGTAATGCTACATACTCTTGGAAAGGTCGTTATACGATCAACGGAACACTCCGTTACGAAGGAACAAATGGTCTGGGACTTTCGCGCCAGTCGCGTTGGTTGCCTACCTGGAATGTATCGGGTGCTTGGAACGCCCACGAGGAAGCGTGGTTTAACAAAAAGGTGGGTAATATTTTGTCACACTTCACATTCAAATTGTCATATTCTTTAACGGCCGATCGGCCTCCTGTTACCAATGCTTTGGCTGTTATCGAGAGCGTAACACCATGGCGTTATATCACTGGTAATAGTGAAACCGGACTCGAACGAACCGATGCAGCGAACCCGGATTTGACCTATGAAAAGAAACATGAGCTGAACGTAGGTGTCGACTTGGGTTTCTTAAAGAATCGAATCAATCTCTCAGTAGACTGGTATAAACGTAACAACTATGATTTGGTGGGAGCCACGCAGACCGATGGTACTGACGGATTCATCACGAAATATGGTAACGTTGCATCAATGAAGAGTAATGGTTTGGAGTTAAGTCTGTCTACAACAAACATTAAAACGAAAGACTTTACGTGGACAACAAACTTCATTTACTCATATGTGCACAACGAAATAACCAAACTCAACAGCCGAACACGTCTTGCACGACTCGTTAGTGGTGTGGGATTAGCCCGTGAAGGTTATCCTGCGCGTGCGTTGTTCTCTATTCCTTTTGCCGGCGTGAACAGTTACGGACTTCCCACTTTCTACGATGAAGATGGCAATATCACCACAACTGGTATCTATTTTCAAACTACCGATCCCGAGCGTTTGAAGTTTTTGAAGTATGAAGGACCAACCGATCCAACCAATACAGGTAGTTTCGGCAACATATTTACATATAAAGGTATAACGCTCAATGTGTTCTTTACCTATTCATTTGGTAATGTCGTGCGTCTGGATCCATGTTTCAAAAGCTATTATTCTGACTTGACGGCTATGCCAAAAGAGTTTCGTAACCGATGGAGAAACCCTGGCGACGAGCGAAAAACAAATATTCCAGGCATCGCTACATATCGGCAATATTTCGAAACATCGCAACTGAACCTCGCATATAGTGCTTACAACTACTCTACGGAGCGTATAGCCAAGGGCGATTTCATTCGTTTGAAAGAAGTTTCATTGGCGTATAATTTCCCCAAAAAGCTCGTTCAAAATCTCGGTTTGGGTACACTCTCGGTCAAATTACAAGGTACCAACCTATTTTTAGTTTATGCAGATAAGAAGCTAAATGGGCAAGATCCTGAGTTCTTTAATACCGGTGGTGTAGCCGTTCCAATGGCTAAGCAGTTTACATTTACGTTACACGTAGGACTTTAATTAAGAAAGGAGCAACCAATATGAATAAGAATAGAATACTGACAAGTATTGGCATCTTGATGGCCGGCGTGCTTTTGAGCGGATGCAACGACTTCCTCGATGTCAATCCGGATAACCGTACCACGATCGATTCACCCGAAAAGGTGTCCTCAATACTTGTTTCGGCCTACCCAGGAAAGAGTTATGTAATGGTGACGGAGATCATGTCGGACAATGCCGATGAATATACCAACAACTATTCAGATCGTTTTCTTGACGAAGTTTATCGTTGGGAAGATGTTACAGAAACGTCGCCTAATGATTCACCAACACGTCTTTGGCGCGAATGTTACTCTGCCATTGCCAACGCCAATACCGCACTCAAAGGCATAGAAGATCTCGGTGGAGCCACAACTACTGAACTTCGGGAGTGCAAAGGCGAAGCACTCATCGCGCGAGCATATGCTCATTTCCTGCTCGTAAACCTGTTTTGCATGAATTATAACTCGCAAACGAGTAGCAAGGATATGGGTGTTCCATATATGTATGACACCGACTCGCGTATCGGACAAGTGCATGATAGAGAGACGGTAGCCGCTGTTTATGAGAAGATGGGTAAAGACATCGAAGAGGGTTTGCCGCTCGTTGGTGACTCACATTTGAAAGTTCTCAAATTCCATTTCAATCGAAAGGCAGCCTATGCATTTGCAACGCGTTATTATTTGTTCCATGAAGAGTGGGCCAAAGCCATCGAATGCGCCAATGCTTGTTTAGGAAATGCACCCCAAACAATGCTTCGTGATTGGAAGAGTTACGAAAACATGCAGCGTGATCGAGAGGCTTACTCGCTCAAATATACTAATGCTCAAAACAATTGTAACCTGTTATTGCTGGCTGCAGCAAGCGATGCCGGGCTTGCGTTCAATAATTACCGTTACTATAAAAAGTACACGCACGGGCCGTATTTAGATAATAACGAAACCTTTAAGGCGCCCAACATCTGGGGCAGTGCGAGTTACTACGATCACGGTCCGTTTATATATACTGTTGGATCGAATGTCTCTTACGATATTCCTTGGCGTATTCCATACCTCTTCCAAGAGACGGATGTCGTAGCGCATACGGGTTATCGTACTTCGATTTTTCCTGTAATAACGGCTGATGAATGTCTGCTTAATCGTGCCGAAGCGTATATCATGCTCAAACAGTATGATAACGCGGCTGCTGATCTTACTCTTTGGATGCAAAATATACTCAATACCTCGCGGGTGTTGACACCTGCTTCGATTGTCTCATTCTATAAACCGCTCGCTTATAGTTACGATGATAAGACCAAAATGGCGTCTACCATTAAGAAACATTTGCATCCGAAGTTCACCATCGATGCAGAAGGTAGCACGCAAGAGTGTATGTTGCAATGTCTGCTTAGCTTCAAACGCATTGAGACTTTACACTTAGGTTTGCGCTGGTTTGATATAAAACGCTATGGCATTGAGATTATTCGCCGTCGCATTAATACAAGTGGTGTACCCGAAGAAAAAACTGATAGTATTACAACTGATGATCCGCGCCGTGCTATCCAAATCCCAACCGAAGTTCACGATGGTGGATTGCCGCTCAATCCGAGAACAAAATAACGAATGTTTAACGACAAATTCCATACGAAAATGAAGAAGAATTTATTCATATTTACTTGTCTACTCGGTGCGTGTATGCTGCTTTCGGTGAGTTGTTCAGAAGAAAAACTCTCCTCGGAATCGGTTATTATCACCGATAGTCAATCTCCCACGCCGCTCGACCAATGGCTCGAACGTAACTATGTGGGCACGTATAATATTCAATTTAAATATCGATATGAAGACATCGAGTCGGATATGCACTACTATACCGTGCCTGCCAAATACGAAATGGCTGTTAAGTTGGCCAATATTGTGAAGTATTCGTGCCTCGAAGCGTTCGATGAAGCCGCCGGAATCGACTTCACTCGGGCCAACTTCCCCAAGCTGATTTACCTCACAGGCAATTGGGAATATAAAAATAACGGCACTTATATACTCGGTACGGCAGAAGGAGGAAAGAAGATTCTGCTAGCCGGAACCAACTTCATCGAGCGGTATATGCAAGATGCAGAGAGCATTAATAAATACTATCTCAAAACGGTTTACCACGAGTTTACGCATATCCTCAATCAGACAAAGCCTTATTCGGCCAACTTCAAACTGATTACCGGTAACGGTTATGTGGCCGACAGCTGGAGTAATTCGCCTTATTCTAACGCCAATTATTGTCTCGAGCATGGCTTTATTTCAGCTTATTCGCAGCATTCAGATATTGAAGATTTTGCCGAGATGTTTTCGATCTACGTTACCAACACGCCCGATCAGTGGGACAGATGGATGAATATTGCCGAAGTCAAAAAGCAAAAGAGTGCCATTATTGCCAAACTCGATATTGTGCGTAACTATATGCGCGACTCGTGGGGTATCAATATCGACAATCTGCGCGATATCTTCTTGCGCCGCGAAGCCGACATTGTAAACGGCAAAGTGGATCCTTCGGATATTTCGTTATAATTTTTAATCGATCAAAACAATGAAAAGAAAGAGTATATTAACCATCCTTGCATGTTTGATGATGGGATTTACCGTATCGTCGTGTTTGAAAGATCAGGAAGACACTTTCGATAAAGCACCAGCCATTCGACTGCAAGACTATATGAGCCGAGCCAAAACGACGCTGGAAAGTGCCACTAACGGTTGGCTGTTCGAGATCTATCCGGCCCAGGGGCAACCATATGGTGGATATGCATTCACTGTAAAATTTGAGAAAGGACAGGCCGAAGTACGCAGCATTTTGCGCCCCGACCAAACGGCAACATCCTATTATCGGATAACAGCAGAAAATGGGCCAGCCATCACTTTCGATACTTACAACGATTTGATGCATCTATTTTCGAATCCGTCTGCACAAAGCTATCAGGCTTATCGAGGCGATTTCGAATTTGTAGTAGATAGCATCGGCGACGACCTGGTTCGTGTGCACGGCTATCGCACAAAGAATGTGATGTATCTGCGAAAGCTCAACGAGCCCGCTGCCGACTATCTAGATCGGGTAAATAAATTTGCAGAGGCATACGGCATTACGATGAAATATGCTTTCAATGGCAAGCTCAATGGTATCGATGTAAAAGGAGAAATAAGCCCCTCGAGCCGAAAAATCACCGTCACCGTCGGCGATAAGCAATACAAAGAGACGCTTGCTTTCACCGATAAGGGGGTACGCCTCTACGAGCCTATCAATATCGGAGGAGTAGAGTTGACCGAACTCGAATTCGACCAAAAAACCTCTACCTACCAGGCTAAGGACACCAAGGGAAATGTAACCACGCTCCAGGCCGACCTGCCAGGATGGTATAAGCGCTTTTACGCTTATGAAGGAACCTACGATTTGACGATGACCGCCTATGTGATGGATAGCAATGGCGACCAAGTTAAGAAAGAGGTTACTACCGAAGTACAGCTGGAACCCGGCGACGATTATACTTATTATTCGCTAAAAGGTCTGAACGACGATTATGATATCAACTTATCTTACGACCAAGAGCACGACAGGCTGCTACTTACTTACCAAACATTGACGAGAATTCCTAATCGCCGTACCATTCGATTGGTGCCTTGGGATACCGTTGCTGGCATGATATGGATGAACTCAAACATCGGACTCTATCTACAATGGAACGAAAGCGAGAAGGCTTATCACTTCGTTGATAATGGCGTATGGAAAACCAGCGGTGGCTACACCGTTAGCGGTTTCATACTGTATGTGTGCAATTCGAAAGGCAAACTCGTAGATTCGGCTGATAAAGTAGAATTTATGCCGTATCTGTTGATGGGCAACAGTGCATTTATTCAAGATTTGAAAACACTCAAAAAGAAGAAGTAAATGGAGAAGATAGTTAATATTTGGCTCCTCGCCATGGCGTTGTTTGTGGCGGGAGCGTGCAGCGATGATAAATTAGTGGGCACTGGGAAGATCACGAAAACTATCATGATCGACAATGCATCGGTAAATTTCACAGATGCACCAGGCACTGGGCGTGTCAAAGTAACAGCTGCCCAGGGAATCACTAAGGTGGAGAGCACTAGCGATTGGTGCACAGCCACGATCGAAGGGAATGCCGTTGTGGTTAAAGTGACACAAAATATGGCGCTCACCGGGCGTGCTGCACAGCTCACCATTTGGTCGGCCGACGACACGCAGCAGGTAACCGTGCAACAATTGGGCCTGCCCGATCTTTATTCTCGTGGCAAATCGAGGTACACGGTAAATAGTAAAGACACCGTGCTCACCTTTCCGCTGATTTCGCCAGCAGGCTATCCCATCACTGCAACAACCGATGGAGCCTGGCTACAAGCATCAGCGGCAAACGGAGTGGCCACTATTACTGTTACTACCAACGTCGAAACGGCTCTGCGCCGAGGTAAAGTTACGTTTACTTCGGGGCCTCGCGGCGATAAACTAGAAGCGAGTGTTTCGCAAAAAGGCAGCACTGCGACAGTGCAATAATCGAGAAATAAACTTTCATCATGCCTCAATGGAGGTGAAATAGTTTTTTATTTTGGTATTAATTAACGAAAGGCAAGCGTGCCAATAAATACTTTTTTCATTTACAATAAGCGGGTTTCGGAGTGATTCCGATACCCGTTTTTTAGTTCCTGAGCTTTCTCTCTCCAGAATGGGAGTTGGAGAGGGATTCAATTAATTGTTAATCACGCTGTAATTGATACTTAAACAGCATGCAATCAAGCATTAGTTGCACGCCAACTAACGCTTGATGAAATATGCTCTCACTCCAATTGAGAATGGATAAGTGATAATTAATCATTTTTTTGGCGTGAGACATGTTGATTTTATGTGTTCTTTTGTTTTTTGCTTGAGGCTCAATCAACGAATTTATGATTCTCAATGATTAATAGTCAATTGCTAATTCTCAATTTGATTTCATCCTTTTGTTTGAAAATCATTAATGAGTTCTCATTTCTCAATTGTCAATTCCCAATTATTAAAACCGCCAACGCACTTGCAGATCGATGTCGGTCTGCGCACTGTGATTGATCTGTTGCAAGGCAGTGGAGATGTGGGTGCGATCGAAATAATTGGTGGTGCCGATTTTGGCAATGACGAATAAATGCGGAGTGATATCTGTTCGCACCCGAAATGCATATCGGATGCCGTGGCCGAAGAATGCAGGAAACGTGAAAGTGTATAGCAGTCCACGCTCGTAAACATAGAGACGACAGTCGTAATTATCTGTATGGAAGTAGCCGAAACTTGCATCCGCAGTCAGAAAACGATGCGAATAGCCGATGTTTTGTGTCAACATCCAACCCAAACTGTTTGTTTCGGCCCGACAACAAGCAATGTCTGCCTGTGTTTTCGAGTTCCAACGACCGCCGTCATAAGCCACGGCGAATCGTCCGCGCTGCTCTGTTCGCGTGATGATTGTAGTTTTATCGGCGTTGTCTCGTTGTCTGCGGCGCAGTCGGTAACGTGCAAGAAACGTGATGGAACGGTGCGTATAAATGGCCGACAGTGCATTGTCCCATGAATGGGAGGGGTGAGATATGCGATATTTTGCCCACGGTGAATAAGCATAATCGGTGTAAACGGAGAGCGAAAACGATCGAGTTGGTCGCCAGTCAGCCCCTAAATACATGCCGCTTTCGTTGCAAATATCGCCGCCGTCACTGAAACTTTCGGCATGGATCGCGGCATAACGATAAGCATAAAACCGCTGAATGGCAAGCAACGTGAGCGAACCGGTGAGCTGATAACTGATGCTGTTGAGTGTGGCAAGTGCCGACAGTCGCCCGTTGCAGTCTCGCCGTTGATGTTGAGACGCCTACTTGTGTAGCCATAATCGATTCCTGCGTTCCAAAAATGACGTCCGGCAGGAGCATACCGACGATAAAGCTGCTCGGTCTTCGGGGTCAACGGTTTGCTGAACTGCATAAAAACGCCCGTCGCTCCGATGTGAAACCCACCGCCGGAATAACGGATATTTCCGCCGATTGACTGCTCTTCGGCATTGTGTTTGCGTGCCATCTCGCTCGGTGTGCGATGATATCCCGTGTGCAGCAACGTGACAATGGATGTGCTGTCGCGGCTGAGTGTGGCGTCGATCTTGCGTAATGAGGCAAAGCCTGTTAGTTCAAGACCTTTCCAAAGACCAATTGTGGCAGCAGCTCCTTGCATGTAATTGGCTTCAGAACGCGATGAATGGGCGCGGATGGAAGTAGAAGTACGCCCCAATAAAGCGATCGACGCAGCCTTGCCGAAGCCGAAATCGTTGTTCATGACGAGTCCCATCCCGAAGCGCAGGCGGTATCTGCCCACGGCAAATGCTTTGAGTCGCCCCATGTTTCGGAGCATCAAATAAGGCGAATAATAATCGTACCCATATCGATTACGCCCTGAGAAGAATGGTTCCCCAGCATCTTGCGAAGCCGTCAGACCAGCTTTCACGTATTGACCGTAACTGAATGTGTATCTCAACCAATGTTTATAGGGATAGCCTAAATAGCCTTTTCGGTCGCCTTTACGCGTGTAACAAGGTATGCGTAGCGCGGTTACAACTTCACTGTGGCCGTATTTCGCGATGTTACGGAGACTGGGAAAGGTTTTGTCTTTGCCCGAATCGAGCGTCAGGAAATAAGGAAGCAACCGGCGACGAGGTTCGTCCAGCGACTCGATAAGCGCCAGTTCGCCCCACGATTTCATCCCTCCGTATTGATAAACATACATGCACAGTTCTTCGATTTGTGCGTCGGTGAGAAACGGAATTTGCTCCAAATCCTGTCGGGTGGCCGTGTTCAGCGCGATGGGATGTGTTGCCAAATCGCACAGAATGTCGTAAGTGGATTCCCAGGCAGACGATTCCACGTCGTCGATGTCGCCCAGTTGGTCGTAAAACTTCACCCAATCCTGCGGTTGTTGCGCAGCAGAATACAAAACAAAAAATGTGGAAACGAAAAATAAAACCATCCTTTTCATAAGCTTTCAAATGTTTTGATAGTCATGGCAAATATACATTTATTTTTCTAAACCACGGCTTTGTTGATCTCGAAAAGTGGAAAAAGAGACGTTTTTCAAGCAAAAAACAATTGTATAATGAAAAGTTATTGTATTTTTGCAATGCATTAATACTCTTTCCCAAATGGGTAGACAGATAGAGAAAACCATAGACATCGACGACATTCTAAAAGACAAAATGGGGGGCAAAGCCAAGTTTGTGCCCAGCGTGTTGGTGTCTTGGCTCAAACGGATCGTGCATCAGAACGAGGTGAATGACTTCCTTTGGGAAAACCGTGAGAAGCAAGGCGTGGAGTGGCTCGATGCTTGTGTGCGCTATCTCGATATGACACTCGAAGTCAACGGCCGTGAAAATCTTCCCGATAAAGCTGATGGCAGACTCTATACGTTTGTTTCCAATCATCCTCTTGGTGGTATCGACGGTGTAGCTTTGGGCTCAATCATCGGCCGACAGTATGACGGTCGCTTCCGATATCTGGTTAATGATCTGTTGATGAACTTGCCCGGGCTGGCTCCTTTATGCATACCCATCAACAAGACGGGCTTACAGAGCCGCAGTTTTCCTGCTATGGTCGAGGCGGGATTCCACAGTGAGAACCACATTTTGATGTTTCCCGCAGCTGTGCAGCCGTAAACAAGGTGGTCGAATTCACGACTTGCCGTGGCGAAAGACATTCATCACCAAAAGCATAGAGACACATCGCGATATTGTTCCGATACATTTCGGTGGTCAGAACTCGCCTTTTTTCTATCGCTTGGCCAATATCTGCAAGGCACTTCGCGTCAAATTCAATATCGCAATGCTGTTTTTAGTCGATGAAATGTATAAAAACATGCACAAGACTTTCCGTGTTTCGATAGGCAAACCCATCTCTTGGAAAACCTTTGACAATACAAAAACACCAATGGAATGGGCTAACATCGTGGAAGACAAAGTATATGAACTCGAATAAAATGGAAGAAGATATTATCCAACCGGTCGACAAACAGCTGCTCAGAGAGGAACTGACCTCCGACAAGCAGCTCCGGATGACGAATAAAAGTCATAACGAAATTTATGTCATCACGGCTCACACGGCACCCAATGTGTTGCGAGAGATCGGCCGATTACGTGAAATTGCCTTCCGCGCAGCAGGTGGAGGAACGGGCAAATCACTTGATCTCGATGAGTTTGACACGTGTAAGAACTGTTACAAACAGCTCATTGTGTGGAACCCCGAGGCACAAGAGATCATCGGAGGATATCGTTATCTCAATGGCACTGACTGCGAATTGGACGATGAAGGACAACCCAAACTGGCCACAAGTCATATGTTTCGTTTCTCGGATAAGTTCATCCGCGATTACCTTCCGTACACAGTCGAGTTGGGACGGTCGTTTGTTTCGCTCGAATATCAGAACGTTCGGGTCAACACCAAGAGTATTTTCGCCCTCGATAACCTATGGGATGGACTCGGTGCTTTAACCGTTCTCAATCCTCATTTGAGGTATTTTTTCGGCAAAATGACGATGTATCCGTCTTACATTCGCCGTGGACGAGATATGATTCTCTATTTTCTTAAAAAGCATTTCGACGACAAAGACAATCTCATTGTACCAATGAAACCGCTCAAAATAGAGACAGACATCAAGGAATTAGAGGCTCTTTTCTGCAAAGATGACTTTCGGGAAGACTATAAGATACTTAATCACGAGATTCGACAATTAGGTTATAACATCCCGCCTTTGGTCAATGCGTATATGAATCTCAGCCCAACAATGAAGCTGTTTGGCACTGCCATCAACTACGGATTCGGTGAAGTAGAAGAGACCGGCATCTTGATCGCTGTCGATGAGATATTGGAAGAGAAGCGCATTCGCCACATCGACAGTTTCATCGAAGAGCATCCCGAAGCCTTGAAGATCACCAGCGGCGCCAACAATGTGATCTTCAAAGAGAAGCCGTAAGCTAAAATCGTCTTCAAAACACATTTCCTTACTTTTTAATGGGAAATAAAAACGATCGCCAATAGGCCTACGCTTAGAAAAGATTTTGCAACGAATTCACGCTAAAATATAGTTATACGCTTTCACAAAAGCGTGAGGCTGTGTTTTCATTCATGGTTGATCGCACTGCAATTAACCATGAGTTACGTGCCGATTAACGGTTAATCAATTGAGAATTGAGCGTTGAGAAATGAGCGTTCTTTTTGGAATGGCGAACCGTATGGATTTCATGTGCTTCTGGTTGAAATACAATACAATAATTCTCAATTGATGACAGCTCTTTTAACTTGGGGTATTGACAATAATTATCAAATGTCAATGGTCAATAGTTAATTATCGATGTTGGCTTTCTGAAAATTAATTTCTACCTTTGCAGATGATAAAATAACAGGGGATAGCAGACTGGTTGAAACATGGAAAGCAATGAAGCCAAGCCCCGGAAGATGTTCAGAAGAATATGAAAGAACGTGTGTTTACTGTCAATTCGGTGTATAGAAACCTTTTTGAAGGTGAAGAGGTGACCATCAATGATGGTATTTATCAAAATATCCGGCACTGTTACGATTTTCTGAAAACATTTGCCGAGGATCGGATTATCTACGGAATCAATACCGGATTTGGGCCAATGGCACAATGGCGAGTGGACAATCAAGACCTGAAAGATCTGCAATACAACATCATTCGCAGTCACGCCACGGGCGCAGGAGAGCCGCTTGAGGATGTATATGTCAAGGCATCGATGATCGCCCGAGTAGGAACTTTCGTCCAAGCACATTCCGGAATTCACCCGAGTGTGGTGGAAACGCTGGTCAAAATGATTAATGCGGGCATTTATCCATTCATTCCCCGCCACGGAAGTGTAGGTGCGAGCGGCGATCTTGTACAATTGGCCCACATCGCACTGACGTTGATCGGAGAGGGGAAAGTGCATTACCGGGGTACGTGGAGACCTACGGCAGAGGTGCTGAAAGAGAATGATATCAAGCCTATTCAGATTTATATCCGTGAAGGTTTGTCGGCTGTCAACGGCACAAGCGTGATGACCGGAATCAGTATTGTCAATCAAATCTATGCCGAAAAGCTATTGGATTGGTGCGTGATTTCAGCCGTTTGGATGAACGAAATAGCGGCTTCTTACGACGACTGGATGAGCGAACGGCTCAACGTTTGTCGTCGGCACACCGGTCAGCAAGCAATGGCCGAACGGATGAGAGCCGTTGCACAGGGCAGCAAACGACTCGTAAAGCGCGAACACGAACTGTATGCGCAGGGCCGACATACGGAGAAAGTGTTCCGCGATAAGGTACAGGCGTACTACTCTTTACGGTGTACGCCGCAGATTCTTGGCCCTGTTTACGACACGTTGACTGCTGCCCATCAGGTCATCGACGAAGAGTTGAACTCTGCCTGTGATAATCCCGTCATCGATCCCGATACGAACAACGTTTATCACGGCGGCAATTTCCACGGCGATTACATATCGTTGGAAGAGGATAAAGTGAAGATTGCCGTGGTAAGACTTGCTATGACGACCGAGCGGCAACTAAATTATCTCTTCCACGACCGCATTAACGGCATCCTGCTCCGTTCTTAAACCTCGGTAAGTTAGGACTGAACTACGGAATGCAGGCCTGCCAATTCACGGCCACTTCTACCACGGCAGAGTGTCAGACACTGGCAATGCCCAACTATGTACACTCTATTCCCAACAACAACGACAATCAGGACATCGTAAGTATGGGCACGAACACCGCGCTATTATGCAAAGAAGTGATCGAAAATGCTTATCAAGTGATGGCCATTCAGATGATTGCGTTGGCACAGGCGACGGATTGTCTGGCCATTACCGACGATTTAGCACCCGCTACAAGAGCTATATATAATAAGGTAAGAGATATTTGTCCCAAGTTTGTTGAGGACACACCGTTCTACGAAGAAATAGCAAACGTAATAGAATACTTGAAAAAATGAAATATGCTTTGGTAACAGGCGGAAGCCGAGGAATCGGTCGGGCCGTCGCCATTCGATTGTCACAGGCTGGCATTCCCGTTGTAATCAACTATGTTCAGAATGAAACGGCAGCCACGGAAACAAAGGCCGAGATAGAGAAAGCGGGCGGACAAGCCGAGCTTTTACGCTTCGACGTGTCGCAACCGGAGGAAATCGAGCAGGCCATTAATGCGTGGGAAGATGCCCATCCTGATGATTTCATCGGCGTATTGGTGAACAATGCAGGCATCCGTCGCGATAACTTAATGATTTTTATGCAGAATGACGAGTGGCAAAAAGTGCTCGACACAACGCTCAACGGATTCTTCTACACCACGCGCCGACTATTAAAGCGGATGATGACAAAGCGTGATGGGCGCATCGTCAACATCTCGTCGCTCTCGGGATTGAAAGGATTACCTGGCCAGGTGAACTATTCGGCCTCGAAATCAGCGCTTATCGGTGCAACGAAAGCATTGGCGCAAGAGGTTGCTCCGCGTAAAATCACAGTCAACGCAGTAGCTCCCGGCTTTGTAGAAAGCGATATGACGAAAGACCTGAACGAGTCGGAACTTAAACGACTCGTGCCTGTCGGCCGTTTCGGTAAACCCGAAGAAGTGGCAGCTTTGGTCGCTTTCCTCGCCGGAGAAGAGGCGGCTTATATCACAGGACAAGTTATCGGCATTAACGGAGGAATGTATTGATAATGGTGAAAAGAGTAGTGATCACAGGCATCGGACTATGGGGATGCCTCGGAAAGAATATCGACGAAGTAACGGAAAGCCTCAAAGCGGGGCGCAGTGGCATCGGATTGGATCGCGACCGATTGACATACGGCTATCAATCGGGGCTGACCGGCCTCGTAGAACGGCCCAAACTAAAAGGTCTTCTCAACCGACGCGTGCGCACAGGACTGCCCGAAGAAGGCGAATATGCCTTTATGGCGAGTCGCGAAGCATTCAGAATGGCCGGCATCGACGATGCTTATATGCTGCAAAATGAAATCGGTTGTATCTTCGGCAACGACTCTTCGTCTACGCCGGTGATTGAAGCCGCCCGTATAATGGATGCCAAACACGACTCGGCATTGCTCGGAAGCGGTTATATTTTTCAATCGATGAACTCGACAGTTACGATGAATCTCAGCACCATTTTCCATCTCCGCGGCGTCAACTTTACCATAAGTGCAGCCTGCGCAAGCGGCAGTCACTCCATTGGGCTCGGTTATATGATGATCCGCCAGGGCCTGCAAGAAATGGTTTTATGCGGTGGCGCGCAAGAGGTTAATTGCTATTCGATGGCCACTTTCGATGCTTTGAATGCTTTCTCCAAACGAATGGACGAGCCAGAAAAGGCATCTCGGCCTTTCGATCGCGATCGCGACGGGCTGATTCCGAGTGGAGGAGCTGCCGCTTTGGTACTTGAAGACTACGAACACGCTGTTGCACGCGGTGCCGAAATACTCTGCGAAGTAACCGGTTACGGCTTTTCGAGTAACGGAGGGGGCATCTCTCAGCCCTCGGACGACGGTAGTGTACTGGCGATGCAACGTGCAATGACCGACGCAGGAATCACACCCGACGATGTAGATTACATCAACGCACACGCCACTTCGACGCCGCAGGGCGATATGTTTGAGGCAAAAGCTCTTGCAAGACTGTTCTCCGGACGTCGTGCTTGGATATCTTCGACTAAGAGTATGACCGGTCACGAGTGCTGGATGGCAGGTGCCAGCGAGATCGTTTACAGCATTCTGATGATGCAAAACAGCTTCGTTGCACCCAACATCAATTTTGAAAATCCCGACGAATACTCCGCACCGTTACACATTGCACCGCAAACCGTAGAGACAGAACTGCATACCGTGCTCTCCAACTCATTCGGATTCGGCGGCACGAACAGCGCTTTGGTTATTCAAAATACAATAAAGATATGAAGAAGGTGATATTATTAGCATTGGCTTTCACAGCCACGCTTTGTGCTAATGCACAACGATTGATCGACGGTTCGCTGAAAAACTTAACACAGATAAAAGCCATTCAAGTCGTGTTCGAGTACAAGAACGCCGTCGTGCAGGGACTTCCCTATGCTGAGTTTATGGAAAAAGAACAACGAGAATTCAGTAATCGCAACTACAAAGACTTCAAAGACGAATGGAATCGCAGTCTTGCACCCGAGCTTCTTTATCGCTTCATCGAAGGCTATAACAAGATAGCGAATCGCAAAAACCTACCGGTATTCACATCGAAAAAAGCCGATTATAAGTTGACTGTGGATTATAGCAGATTGGATCGCAATGGAAAGGCATCGGCAGAATATACCTTTACTGATAAAGGCGGCCATAAAATTGCCGTCGTGCAATGGGATTCGCCTAAGGGAGGAACATTCGGAACCTTCAAGAATCTTATCGGAGATGCCGGTGAAAAGAATGGAAAAGATTTCGCAAAGTTCCTTTCTGCCAAGAAGGTGAAACGTGAATCAAACGACGATGTATTTAATCGCGAGTAATCGACTCATACCGGTTGAACAGACATTATTCCTAAACGGCAACACCAATGAATCTATTTCCTCCCATCGCCGACGCCTATACGCGAGAGCATCTGTCAGCGCGTGAAGCGCAACGGAAGGCTGAACTCATCGCGTGGGGACCTATTGTGTTTCAAGTTTCACGCCTAATGGTGAAGTTGGGCATACTCGATCTGCTGCGCGATAATCGTGACGGACTCACCGTGAGCGACATTTCGAAGCATACGAAGTTGTCAGAATACGCCGTGAAGATACTTACGGATGCCTCACTGAGTGCAGGAACAATTCTCGTAGACGCTGAAACCGACCGCTTCACATTGTCGAAGACGGGCTGGTTTTTACTCACCGACCCTGCCACACGCGTCAATCTCAACTTCAATCACGATGTCAACTACCGCGGAATGTTCTATTTAGAGGAGGCGCTTCGCCGGAGTAAGCCTGCCGGTTTGAAGACTTTGGGCCAATGGTCGACGATTTACGAAGGGCTGTCTCATTTGCCTAAGCAAGTGCAAGAGAGCTGGTTCAGCTTCGATCATTTTTACAGTGATCACTCGTTCGACGAAGCCTTGCCCATCGTTTTCACTCGAAAGCCCAAGCGTTTGATGGATGTCGGCGGTAATACGGGACGTTTCGCGCTGCGCTGTGTGGGCTTCGATACCGACGTGCAGGTGACAATCGTCGACCTACCCGGGCAAATCGAGATGATGAAGAACAATGTTTCAGAGTGTGCCGGAGCCGATCGCATCACCGGTTTTGCCACCAATCTGCTCGATGAGGATAGCGAATTGCCCCGCGGCCAGTGGGATATCATCTGGATGAGTCAGTTTCTCGACTGCTTTTCCGAGGCCGAAATCAGTAGTATCCTGCGTCGTGCAGCACAGGCAATGACAGCCAACACGCATCTGTTGATTATGGAAACGTTCTGGGATCGACAGCGTTTCGAACCTGCCTCACTGTGTCTCACGATGACAAGCGTTTATTTCACGGTGATGGCCAACGGCAACTCGAAAATGTATCACAGCGATGATATGATCCGATTGATTGCTGATGCGGGTCTCCGAGTAGCCGAAGTCCACGACGGATTGGGCCAAGGACATACAATATTAGATGTTACATTAAAATAAAACAAATATTATGACACGTGCAGAAATAGAAGAAAAGGTACGTAATTTTTTGATTGAGGATCTCGAAATCGATGAAGAAAAGATCAAGCCCGAGGGCAAACTGAAAGACGATCTCGGCATCGACAGTTTGGATTTTGTAGACATCGTGGTGATCGTCGAGAACAACTTCGGCTTCAAAATCAAGCCCGAGGAGATGTCGGGAGTTGTCACCCTTAAAGACTTCTGTGATTATATCGAGCGCAAAGTGAACGCCTGATGCAGCAAGAATGGCAAGGATCGACCGACGGCAACAGGTGGATGCAGCAGCAACTCATCAACTGTTTCCGGTTTCTTAACCTCCGCATCTATTACGCGGGAGTAGCGGTTGTCGTGCCGTTCTATATGATTTTTGGACGCGGATTCCGTTCATCGTATAACTTTTTCAGGCATCGTATCGGCTGCGGAAGATTCTGTGCGTTTGCAATGACATATCAGAACTTCTTCCGTTTCGGGCAAGTGATGATCGATCGGTTTGCTACTTACGCCGGCAAAAGATTCCGGATAGACGTCGACGATTATGAGTCGTTTGCCAAGTTGGCCGCACAGCCAGATTCGTTTATGATGCTCAGTGCCCATACGGGTAATTACGAGATGGCCGGTTACAGCCTTGTCTCCGAGCAAAAGCCGATTAATGCCCTTGTCTTTGCTGGCGAAACAGAGACTGTTATGACCAATCGCACGCTCCAGTTCGGCCGAACCAACATCCGGATGATTCCCATTCGCCCAGATATGAGTCATCTATTCGCCATCAATCGGGCGTTGCGCGACGGCGAAATAGTAAGTATGCCGGCCGACAGATGCCACGGGTCAGAGCGCACGGTGCCGTGTATGTTCTTCGGACAGACGGCCAAATTCCCGATGGGACCGTTTGCAACAATCGCCCAACGCAATGTTCCGGCCCTCGCCATCTTTGTTATGAAGGAGTCTATCAGTCGTTATCACGTTTTCGTTCATCGTCTTTCGATGCCCGAAAAGGACGTCTCCAAGCGCGAATTGATCGAAAATATCGCACAGCAATACGCCGCTTGGGTAGAGAAAACCGTGCGGGCGTATCCTACGCAGTGGTTTAACTTCTTTGACTTTTGGGCTGATCCCAATGCTAAAAATAAATGAATCAGATGCAACCGAATCATTTTCCGCCTTTCAAGAGCATTGACATACACACGCTGTTGCCGCAACAACCGCCCTTTGTGATGATCGATCGCTTGTTGCATTACGATGAGACGCGCACAGTTTGCAGTTTCACCGTTCCGGAAGACAATCTGTTTTGCGAAGCAGGTGTGTTCAAAGCAGCAGGCCTGATCGAGAATATCGCACAGTCATGTGCCGCTCGTCTGGGTTTCATCAACAAGTATATTCTTCGCCATTCAGTGCAGATCGGCTACATCGGAGCCGTGCGCAATCTCGTGATTTCTCGCGAACCGCGTGTCGGTGAAACGCTCATCACCACCGTCGATGTCGAAGAAAGCGTAATGGGAATGACCTTGGCGTCGGCCGAGATACAAGTAGATGGTGAGCGAATTGCCACGACACAGATCAAAATTGCACTCGCCGAACAAACCATCTGACCCGTAAACGCATTGCAAATGGCAACATTGACAGCATCCAAAGAGTTTGAAATACGTTTCAGCGAGGTTGATTCGATGAACGTAGTGTGGCACGGTTCGTACGCGCTTTACTTTGAAGACGCCCGCGAAGCATTCGGAGCAAAATTCGGATTAGCGTATATGACCATCGCCGATAACGGCTGTTTCGCTCCACTTGTCGACCTTTCTTTCCAATATCTCAGGCCTATTCGCTACGGAATGAAGTGTCGCGTAGATATTATTTATCGCCCTACCGAGGCAGCAAAAATAGTCTTTGACTACGAGATTCATAGTTCAGCCGATGACGAGTTGATGCAAAAGGCCGTAGCGTGCAGGCGTTTATGGACAAGCAATACCGCCTGATGTGGTATCGTCCCGACTTTTACGCCGCATGGCAAACCCGTTGGGACGTATTCAATAACAGCAAACAACAATGATTGAATGTATTAGCGATAATATCACTTCGCCTCTCGGCTGGACGACCAATGAGAATTTCGAGCACGTAAAGCGTGGAGATACACGCTTGAAACGATATGACAGCCTGTGGGGATTGCCAGAATCGTTTGTCGGTTCGATGTTCGACGACGGAGCCATTGAGGCCCGTTTCGCCGCCATCAGCCCTGACGGCGACGCTTATACACGGTTTGAGAAACTCGCCATCTTGTCTATTCGCGAGGCCATCGACCGTCTCTCATTCAGCGTTATCAATGCAAAGACGGTCTTGATTTTATCTACCACCAAGGCCAATGTCGAACTCCTCGATCCCGATCAGCAGTCGAACATCCCTCGCGAACGGGCTTCTATCTGTGCGGCTGCACAACAAATCAACAGCTTTTTCGGCTTTCACGTCCCCGCAGTAGTCGTTTCCAACGCCTGCATTTCGGGTGTCTCGGCTCAGGTTATAGCCAAAAGACTCTTGGAACGTGGCTATTATCATCGTGCCGTTATATGCGGATGCGATATCCTTTCCAAGTTTATCGTGTCGGGATTTCAGTCGTTCAAGGCGCTGTCCGACGCCGAATGCCGACCTTTCGACAGCGAAAGGCGCGGGCTAAACTTAGGCGAAGCCGCTGCAACCATCGTCCTGCAAGCCTGCGGAACAAAACGAACGAGACCGCAAAGTTGGGTCATCCAAAGCGCAGCTGTTCGTAATGATGCCAACCATATATCCGGTCCTTCACGCACAGGAGAGGGCAGTTACCGGGCGTTGAAGTATGTCTTACCACGCAACAAGGCACAACTCGCCTTCGTCAATGTGCACGGCACGGCCACGCCATATAACGATGAGATGGAAGCTATCGCCCTTTCGCGCGCCCGTCTCACATCAGTTCCAGTCAATGCAATGAAAGGTTACTACGGACATACATTGGGAGCGGCCGGCGTTTTAGAGACGATCCTTTCAATGAAAGCCGTCGAAGAGGGTGTCATTCTGCCTACGCGAGGGTTCCGACAATTAGGAGTGACACACCCGGTAAACATCGTTCACAACCTTGAAGCTACCAATCAGCACCAGTTTATCAAGCTCCTCTCGGGCTTCGGAGGTTGCAATGCCGCCGTAAGATGGACCAACGGACCGGCGAAACGCATACAGGAACCGGTTAAAAGTATGCGAGGCCACATCTCGCACACCGTTTATCTCAGTGCGACCCATATCGTCCGCGACCACAAACCAATACCGAACGTACCCGAAGGAGCCACTCGTCTCACCTATTTATATAAGACCTACATCGGCGATTACCCCAAATTCCACAAGATGGACGGATTAAGCAAGTTGGGATTCATCGCTACTGAGCTCCTACTCACCACGATCGACCCTGCGATCGACATCTCCAACAGCGCTATCGTACTCGTAGGCAACACCGGATGTCTGGCTACTGACAAGCGCTATCAACGTACGATACAAGACCAACAGCAATTTTTCCCCAGTCCGGCCGTGTTCGTTTACACCCTGCCCAACATCGTAACGGGCGAAATTGCCATTCGACACAAGATTCACGGAGAGACTGCTTACTATGCACTTAGTGCTTTCAACAAGACGCTTTTCCACCGAATCATTACGTCGACATTCGATGACGCCGAGACAGATAAAATCATCGGTGGGTGGATTCAATATGATAATGACGACAATTTCGAGGCTTCGCTCGGATTATATACAGTAAATAAGGAGATAAGTTAACGAGTAAACAAGGAGGCAAGGAGAAGTAAATGAGTAGACAAAGTAAACAAGTTAACAAGGCGGAAGCCTCTCGTCAACTTGTCAACTCGTTCACTCGTCAACTATAAACAAATAAAATATGGACACATTAAAAGACACTTTAAAGGCGCAAATCATTGAAGCGCTGTCGTTAGAAGAGATGACTCCTGCCGACATCGACGATGAAGCACCGCTCTTCGGTGAAGGTTTAGGCCTCGATTCAATCGATGCACTCGAGCTGATTGTATTGATGGAGAAAGAGTATGGCATACGACTCGACAACCCGAAAGAAGGAAAAGCCATCTTCACTTCCATCAATTCGATGACCGATTACATAAAAACCCACAGCGAACAATGATCGTTATCACCGGCGCCGGCATCGTTTCAGCCATCGGCAACAATCAGACAGAGGTTTGCCAGGCCCTACTCGAAGGTCGGGAAGGCATTCGTGGCGTGCGATTTTTAGCTACCGAGCACCGCGAATATCCTGTCGGCGAAGTGCAAATGAGCAATGCGGAAATCAAACAACGGTTAAACGCATCGCAACTAACTGTTGGTCGCACGACGATTAACGGTATATTGGCACTCAAAGAAGCGTTAAACGCAGCGTCATTAACGGTTAATCATTTAGCAACTACGGCTTTGATCTCCGGCACGACAGTCGGAAGTATGGATCTAACAGAGCTTAGTTACGTTGCCGGTCAGGACGAATCGGCCATCGGAGACTGTGGAAAGACTACGCAAGATATGGCCTCCTATTTCGGCGATTGGGGCTTGGTTACGACGTGCAGCACAGCTTGTTCGTCAGCTGCCAACAGCATTTTGGTGGGCGCCAACTTGTTGCGTAGCGGCCGATTCGAACGTGTTGTGGTCGGCGGCAGCGAATGTTTGTCGCGCTTCCACTTCAATGGCTTCCGCACGTTGATGATTCTCGACAAGGCGCCTTGTCGTCCGTTCGATGCCGATCGGGCCGGTCTCAACTTGGGCGAAGGCGCTGCTTTCCTCGTGATGGAGACCGAAGCGAGCGCCCACCGACGCGGTGTAAAGCCCTTGGCAGTACTCTCAGGTTGGGGCAATGCGTGCGACGCATTCCATCAAACGGCCTCATCGGATGAAGGCGAGGGAGCCTTTCGGGCTATGACAAAGGCGCTCGAAAGGGCCAGTTTGACCCCATCGGACATTGATTACATCAATGTTCACGGCACGGGAACGCCTAACAACGATGCCAGCGAGTGTCGGGCGTTGCAACGGATATTTGCAAACGCAACGCCACCCATATCGTCTACCAATCGATGACGGGTCACACCACGAGTGCTTCAGGGGCTATCGAAGCGGTAATTTGCCTTTTGGCCATTCAGAACAAGTTCATCCCGCCTACACTCCATTGGCAAACGCCGATGCCGGACGGCATTATACCCGTGACGAAAACCATCCGCAACCGACGCTTACAGCACGTTCTCTGCAACTCGTTCGGGTTCGGTGGCAACGATACTTCACTCATTCTCTCCGATTATGAGCACGCGAAAACGATACCTCAAATGGCCGATCGCCGCCCTGTTTACGTGAAAACGGTGGTAAAGTATCAAGATATTGCCCCCGAAACAATGCCTAAGATTCCGCCGATGGTGGCCCGTCGATTGAGCAGTTTACTGAAACGCGCCTTACTGACAGCACTTGTCACCTTGCAGAGAGTGGGTATATCAAGTCCAGATGCCATTGTTACGGGCACGGCGATGGGTTGTGTTCACGACACAGTTTGCTTCTTGAAAGAGATCAAGGAACGCGGAGAAGAATTGCTGAAACCCACTCATTTTATGCAGTCTACACACAATACGATCGGTAGCCTCATTGCAATCTACACGCATTCGCACGGTTATAACAATACGTTTTCTCACGGACGGGAGTCGTTGCACAGTGCGTTGCTCGATGCCCAACTGCAAATCGAATTGGGAGAATGCCATAATGCACTTGTAGGTCTATATGACGAGCAAGACGAAACAAGCTTATGCATCTTCCTGAGTGGTGATAACGACGGCCAATCAGTCGTTCTTGACGACGCGAAAATTTGTGAATTATGTGGGGATTATTGCCATTAGCCTTACTGCAATCAGCATTGTTGGCCTTGGGTCAAGTAACGTTGAAGATCTCATTACAGCAGATCGGCACGTTCAGTTGGTCTTGGCAGTTTTTCGCGCGCACGTTCACCAATGTGTGGTTTGCCCTCTGCGGACTTTGTTTCGGTGTGTCATCGCTCCTTTGGATGTACATTATCAAGCACTATCCATTAAGTATGGCCTACCCGATGATTAGTCTCAGCTACGTGATGGGGATGCTTGCCGCCGTACTGATATTCCACGAACACGTACCCGTTACACGTTGGATCGGACTTGGATTGATAATCATCGGAGTAGTATTAGTTGTTCAAAAAGGCTATTAAAGCATAATTCACAAACTTAAAAACTGATAAACTCAGAAACTCAAACAGTATGAAACAAGTTCTTTTGATAGTCTTCATACAGTTTCTCACTGTGAGTGCAACTGCGCAGACACCTGTCAATGAAGCGCAGGCACGACAGATGACGGAGCAAGTAAATAAAGCCGCACAGGCGATGAAGACGTTGCAATGCACCTTCCGACAGACAAAGACGTTACGAATACTGAAAAACAAGATGATATCCAAGGGCCGGATGTGTTACAGTCAGCCCTCGCAACTGCGCTGGGAATATACAAGTCCTTATCAGTATATATTCATTATGAACGGCAACAAGGTACTAATGAAGAACAGTAAACGTACCGATGTCATCGACGCGAACAAAAACAAGGTGTTCAAACAGATAACATCCATAATGATGAGTAGCGTTACCGGCAAGTGTTTAACAGATCATCAGAACTTCAAAACGCAGATGTCAACGAGCGGAACAAGCTGGATTGCATGTCTCACACCGGTTAAAAAGGAACTGAAACAGCTGTTTTCACAACTCCTCATCACGTTCGACACCAAGCGGATGGTGGCCATTCGCATTGAGATGATAGAGAAAGGCGGCGACAATACAGTGATAGAACTGCTCGACCCAATTAAAAATGCATCTGTCAACGGCAATGAATACAAGATTGATTAAGTGTCTCTTACTGAGCATCTGCTTGTTGGTCAGTCTCTCGACAGCGGCTTCCCGGCAAGACACTTTGCAGCTTTCGGTGCAGATCGGAATGAAAAAAGCAGCACTTTCGGGCATCTGTATAATGGCTATCGATAGCAATCGGATGGTCAAAGGAGCCGTTATCAACGAGTTCGGAGTGAAAGCTTTCAATTTCATTTACAACGAACGGAAACACAAGGTACGCCTAATCGATATAATGCCGATGCTCGATAAGTGGTACATCCGTCGCATTTTGCGTCGCGATCTGCGGAAAATCATTCCGCAACTCATCGCCCACGGGTCATGCGAATACACTAATCTGAAATACGGGATCGACTATATCTTCAAACCCTTAGAACAAGAACACAATGCGATTAGCGAATGATTTCTACCGTATCGAGACTTACGAAGAGTGCGAAAGCGGTGCTGTAGCCCGACTGAAACTTAACAGCGAGCACGTGATATACCGTGCCCACTTCCCCAATCAACCCATAACGCCAGGGGTATGTATGATCGAAATGTTGACGGAATTGATGGAGAAACGTATCGGGAAACCGTTGCTTTTGAGACAGATAAAGAACTGTAAGTTTCTGAATCGATTGAGTCCGGACGATGTTTCGGTCGTTTCGCTTTCTATTTCATATCAAATTGCACGACAAGAAACGGTTAGTTACATCGCGAAAGGCACTCTTTCAGACGATGAAAAAGTATTTGCCAGATTCTCCATAGTATATGAATGAACGCGTGTGTGTAATAATGCCCACTTTCAACAACGCTCAGACGCTGATGAAAGTGATACGGGATGTGAACCGATATGTGGCCGATATTATCGTGGTTGACGATGGTTCGACCGACGCTACGGCTCAACTGCTTGCCGACTGCACGTTACCCATCACCGTGATCACGCTTCCGCATAATGCTGGGAAGGGTAGGGCGCTCTGCAAAGGATTTGAGGAAGCACGCCGACAAGGCTTCGATTATGCCATTACTATCGACAGTGACGGACAGCATTACGCATCAGATATCCCCAAATTCATTGCAGCCATCCGCCGATATACGGGCTATCTTATCGTCGGTAACCGTTTCGACCCATCCCTTTTCAATGAAACCACAGGCCGGAATATGAATGCCGAGAGCCGATTTGCCAATAAATTCAGCAATTTTTGGTTTCGTTTGCAGACCGGTATACGGTTAGACGACACGCAAACAGGCTTCCGCGCTTATCCGCTCAGGCAGCTTCGCTGGCTGAATGGCATCACTTCGCGTTACGAAGCCGAGTTAGAGCTGCTGGTGTTTGCCGCTTGGCACAACGTCGGCATCCGCAGTATTCCCGTTCAAGTGTATTATCCACCACAGTCAGAGCGCGTCAGTCACTTCCGATCTTACTATGACTTCGCCCGCATCTCTGTATTGAATACCGTGCTGTGCGGCATTGCTCTCGTGTACGCTTGGCCCAAACGACTCATCCGAACGGTGCTCACCATGGGTATGTTGTTGCTTCTTTTCATCGTGATGTTGTTCGTTCAGCTGGCCCTTTTCATCTTCTTCAACTCGCATCGGGTAACCGAACACCAGCGACTTCGCTATCATTCGTATATCCAAAAAGTATCGCGTTGGTTGCTGAAACACGTTCCCGGCGTTACGACACGCGTCCTCAACGAAAGTGGAGAAGACTTTCTCCGCCCCGCAGTCATCATCAGCAACCACCAGAGTCACCTCGATTTGCTGTGCATTATGATGCTCACACCTCGCTTAGTCATCATGACCAAACGTTGGGTTTGGCGCAATCCGCTCTACGGTTTGGCCATTCGCTACGCCGAATATCTACCCGTAACACACGATTTCGATACGAACGAGCGGCTGCTTCGGCGTCTTTCCGAGCGCGGTTATTCGATAATGATCTTCCCAGAAGGCACCCGTTCGGCCGATTTAGACGTGCATCGGTTCTCGCAAGGAGCGTTTTACTTAGCACAAAAGTTCGCTCTCGACATTGTGCCTGTCGTACTTCACGGTACCGGAGTGGTGCTCAACAAACGGGCAAAGCACATCACTCCCGGCGAGATTACGGTCGAAATCAAGCCCCGAATACATATAACCGGCTCTGAGTACGGCTCAACCCCGATGGAAATAGCCAAGACTTTCCGTCGGAAATATATCGAATGGACTCAAAATGAATGATGTTTCAATGAAGCGTTGCATTATTATTGGCAGTGGATTAGGCGGTCTTTCGTGTGGCGTTATCCTCGCTCGGAACGGCTATCAGGTAACGATTCTCGAACAAGGAACACAAATCGGCGGTTGTCTTCAATGTTTCCGGCGAGACGGAGTGAAGTTCGAGACAGGGATGCATTTCATCGGAAGTGCCGAAAGAGGGCAGACTTTGCACCGTCTGATGCACTATCTTGAAATGGATAATATACCTTTGAGCAGGCTCGACAAGCACGGTTACGACGTTATTTCACTGTCGGGTGAATGCTTTCGGTTGGCTAACGGTCGGGGGCCTTTCATCGAACAATTATCCGAAAGATTCCCGCACGAAACCGATCACATTGTTAAATACTACGATTTAATTGAAGAAATAGCACAGGCTTCATCATTGCACTCATTGCGACAAGCCGACAGCAATGCTGCCATCAATACCGAATACCAGATACGGAGTATCGACAACGTCGTCGATTCGATCATTACCGACCCAATACTTCGCAATGTTCTCGTGGGAAATTTGCCGCTCTACGCTGCCGAAAAAGGTAAGACTCCCTTTGCCACTCACGCCTTTATTACCGACTTTTACAATCAAAGTGCCTTCCGAATACCCGGCGGAAGCGATGCCATTGTACATTCGTTGACCAACACTTTGCGGCGTTACGGCGGCGATGTGATGACCCGAAAGAAAGTCACCCGCATTCTTTGCGATAGCGAAAAAGCTACGGGTGTGGTCACAGAAGACGAAAGCCATTATGCAGCCGACCTCATTTTAGCCTCCGTTCATCCCTCTCGATTGATTGAAATGCTGCCGAATACGCTACTAATACGACCTGCTTACAGGGCGCGTATACGTCAGTTGCCTAATACTACGGGTGTTTTCACTGTCTATATGAAATTCAAACCGGATGCAATGCCTTATTTAAATCACAATTATTATGGCTATCGCGGTCTATCGCCGTGGGCTTGTGAGCAATACACCGACGATGATTGGCCTCGTGGATTCTTGTATATGCATCTGTGTCCGACCGTGACCGACGGTGCGATTCCGCGTTTTGCCGAGTGCGGCGAACTGTTGAGTTATATGCGATTCGATGAAGTAGAACGTTGGAAAGGCACCCAAGTGGGACATCGCGGAGCCGATTACGAAGCCTTTAAACAGGCTAAAGCCGAGCGTCTTATTGATGAGGCGGATCGCCAGTGTCCCGGTTTGAGGGCGGCGATAGCGGCTTATTGGACATCCACTCCACTCACTTACCTCGACTATACAGGTACGGAAGCAGGCTCGATGTACGGTGTTGCCAAAGACATTAACAAGGGAGCGGCCTGCCACGTACAGCATAAGACGAAGATTCCGAACCTTTTGCTCACCGGGCAGAACATCAATTCGCACGGAATGTTGGGCGTACTTGTAGGCACAATTGTCACTTGCAGCGAGCTGCTTACGGCCGAAACCATTTATCAACAGATAAAAGAATGAATGCAGATATTATCATAATAGGTGGCGGTTTGGGCGGACTGACAACCGGAGCGTTGTTAGCCAAAGAGGGATTGCGCGTTATCGTCTTGGAGAAAAATGCCGTTATCGGCGGCGGTTTGCAGACTTTCAGACGCGGAAACATCGAGTTCGAGACCGGAATGCACATACTCGGAGGATTCCGAAAGGGTGGAACCCTGCACCGACTCTGCACGTATCTCGGCATCATCGACCGTCTTCGGTTGCGCGATGTGGACGAGTGGTGTATGGATGAGATTACTTACGGCGAAGACAACGCTACTTATCGCATTGCATCTGGTAGACAAGCATTTGCTGAAAGTCTTGCAGTCTACTTCCCTAAGCAGCGCGAACAGTTGCACAATTATGTCGAAGCGCTCTATAAACTCACTGATGAGATCGACATATTTCATCTTCGACTCACCTCGGAAGGCATCGTTTCGCACAGCGAACAGTTTCTCTGGCCAGTCGATAAGTTCATTGCCCACTATGTCACCGACCAAAACTGCGCGACCTTCTGGCGTATATGAATCCGATGTATGGCGGTATTGAGGGACACACACCTGCTTATATCCACGCACTGATCAACGTTCTCTACATCGAGGGGCCATCGCGTTTCGAGGGCGGGAGCCTGCAAATGGCTCTGGCTTTACAGGCAGTTATCGAGCAAGCAGGTGGTCGTGTTGTTGCCAATGCATCCGTAGAACATATTGAAGTATGCGAGAGAGAGGTAAAAAAGGTTGTGACGCGCAACGGTAACGAATATCAGGCCGATCGCTATATAGCTGCTATTCATCCCTCGGAGCTATTTCGCATCATCGACGAGAGCGCTTTTCCACGTGCTTATCGCAATCGTTTGGAGAGCCTTCCGAATACTTATTCCACCTTCAACTTATTCATTGAGCTGCACGAAGGAGCATTTCCCTACATCAATCACACGTGTTATTACGAGCGCGATTACCGTCATATCTGGCGCCTCGGCGAGTATATCGAGGGGCAATGGCCTGCCGGACTGATGTACATAACGCCCACTTCGGCCCATCAAGGACCGTTTGCCACGCATATGATCATCAACAGTATTATGCCGTATGAGGCTGTGGCACAATGGGAAAACACGTTGACGGGGCGACGAGGAACCGACTACGAGGCGTGGAAAAAGGCCCGACAAGAAGATGTTATCCAGCTGATGGAGTTGCGTTATCCCGACTTTCGGCGCGCTATCAAACGTATTTACACGGCCACACCACTCACTATTCGCGACTATTTCCGCACCAAACACGGCTCGTTGTATGGTTATGCGAAAGACAGCGAAAACATTCTGCGCTCGCAAGTACCGATATTCACCAAGGTAAGCAACCTTTTATTGACGGGCCAGAATGTCGGACTTCACGGCATTTGCGGCGTTCCTCTCTCGGCGATTAACACTGCCGAGGCAATCGTGGGGGTGAATCAGATTATCCGAAAAATGTGAGATCAGCCGGTGAGTCTTTTATTTTCAGTAATTATCCATACATCCGTCGCGTTATTGAATTGATGTTAAGAGCCTTTATCTTATCGGTTTTGATCCTATCATCGCCCGTCATGCGCGCCCAAATCCACATTTGGGAAGGAACGTGCGAATATGCACCAAACGTCACGCTCACACCTTATCTCCCGACAACAAACGGTAAACACGCTGCGGTTATCATCTGTCCGGGCGGCAGTTATCATTGGCTCGACCGACAGGCAGAGGGCAGCGACGTGGCACTTTGGTTGCAATCACAGGGCATTGCGGCCTTTGTGTTGAACTATCGGACGGTGGGCATCATTCCGTTTATCACCCATTCGCGCCTCCTTTTCAGAGGAGTGAGACATCCGGATATGCTCTGCGACATTCAGCGTGCCATCCAATTGGTGCGCGAAAGGGCGCAAACGTGGAATATAGCAACCGACAGTGTGGGCGTGATGGGCTTCTCGGCGGGGGGACATCTGGCAATGGCGGCGGCCGAATTTGCCGCAACCAACTTCCTGACTCTACTCGGAATACACGCCAACGTGTCGTTACGGCCCAACTTTGTAGCCGCTCTTTATCCTGTGGTTACACTCTCTGACAAGCGATTCGTGCACAAACGGTCGCGCAAAGGGCTGCTCGGTGAGTGGGGAAAGAGCAATAGACAAATGCGCGACTCACTCTCCTTAGAGCGCCATGTGCCGTCGGATTGTCCACCGGTGTTCATTGCCAATTGTGCCGATGACGCTATCGTGCATCCCGCAAATAGCATTTTATTAGATTCTGCACTCACTATTCGCAACGTCACTCACCGTTATATTCGTTTCAAAACAGGCGGACACGGCTTCGGTGCAAGCCTTAAACGCGGCACGGCAGAATGTCGGCAGTGGAAAGATCTGTTTCTATCCTGGTTGCGAGAAATATCTTTTGGCCATGCGATTAACCGTTTATCGCCCCCCAACTAACGCTTCATTGCCCGCCAACTGACGGTGAGTTACACGACGAAAAACATTCTTTCCGGGTGTGAAAAATATTATCGTGTTGAGCAAACTCAATTTTATACCCGTATAAATTCAATTTTACACGGGAGTAAATTCAAATTTAGACCCGTGTAAATTTAGTTTTACACGGGAGTAAAAAGAATCAATATCGCATATCAGTAGGAGGGAGTTACGTTGTGATAAAAATAATTCACCCGATTTGTGAATGTAAAAACAATGTATTACTTTTGCAAAAGAGGAAGGAGTAAAGTTGTAAGGAGGAGTGCGTAAGCTGGTTGAACCGAATAGAAAAAGAAGAAAATCAAAAACGGAAGAGATGAGAGCGGATAAGGAAATAGAATCATTTCTCAAAAAACTTGATGAAGGATTGAAGAGCGCCGAACGGCAGCTGTTGGAAGAGAAAGCCCTTCATAGCGAGTCTGTTGTGATGAGGAATGAGAACGGACAGATTGTAGACATTCCGGCAAAAGATCCACTTGCCGAACATTTGCGTAATTGATAGCAAAGCAATGAGATAAAAACGGCATTGCAATTAACCGTTAATCGCATGACGGTTAAGTATTAAATGCTGCGCGTTTAACGCTTCATTGAAAAGCAATGAATATAGATGTAGTAAAACAACAACAACAGAGCATGTCACAAGACATCGAATTTCAATCGCCCGAAGCCATCAAATGCTTTCAAGAAAAGCTGCTTCATAAACAGTTGGCGTACCTCAACACACATTCAAAATACTACCAACGGATGTTCGATCAGCACGGTATCGACATCGCAAAGGTGCGGTATCTTGAAGACTTAACACGTCTCCCCTTCACCGAAAAACGCGACTTACAGCTCTTCAATGACGACTTTTTGTGTGTCGCGAAGAATGAAATCATCGACTATATTACCACTTCCGGCACCTTGGGCGACCCCGTAACATTCGGCTGTACGGATCAAGACCTGGATAGATTGGCCTTCAATGAGGCCAAGTCTTTTGAATGTGCGGGACTCAAAAAGGGCAATATCGTGCAACTGATGACCACACTCGACAAGCGGTTTATGGCCGGAATGGCTTACTTTCTCGGGCTACGCAAGTTGGGCGTAGGCGTTATTCGCGTGGGCAACGGCATTCCCGAACTGCAATGGGACACCGTAATGCGCATCCATCCGGACACCATTATGTGCGTGCCTTCATTTATTTTGCGGCTCATCGAATATGCAGAAGAACACGGAATCGATTACCGACACTCCTCCATCAGGCGCATTATCGGTATCGGCGAGGGACTTCGTGAACAGGATTTCACACTCAATCTGCTTGGCAGACGTATTCAAGAGAAGTGGCCCGAGGTACAACTCTTCGCCACTTATTCAAGTACTGAGATGGGTGCAACGTTTTCCGAGTGTGCGTTTGGTTGTGGCGGACATGTCCATCCCGAGTTAATCATTGTCGAAATCATTGGCAACGACGACCGTCCGGTGGCTGATGGCGAAACGGGTGAGGTCGTCGTGACCACGCTCAGCGTGCAAGCAATGCCGCTGTTAAGATTCAGAACAGGTGACATTGCAGCCAAACGTGTGGACAAATGCGAGTGCGGCAGGTGGGCATATCGGCTTACTCCGCTCGTGGGTCGTAAAAACAACCTCATCAAACTCAAAGGAACCACGCTCTATCCGCCCGCTATCAACGACGTACTTGACAATACTTCTTACATAGAGAACTATGTGGTCATCGTGCGAGAGTCGGCGGCCGGTACCGACGAAGTCATTATTCGTGTTGGATTAAAGGCTGAATCGATTGGCAAATCGACCGAAAACGTCATCAAAGATTTGAGAGATCACTTCCGTTCACGCATTCGTGTGGCCCCCATTATTGAGATATTGCCGGCCGAAGAAGTGCAAAAAATCAACTTTCCGGCCAAAAGTCGTAAGCCCATTAAATTCATCGACGAACGCAAAAAACAATGACACACACCGCAGAAAACCATTATTCGCCCGGCTTTTTCGATGATATCCGGCCCTATAACGACGCGGAAATACCCGCAGCGATGCACCGGATTGCCAATAGCAAACTATTGCCGAAGTTGGCAGCGTTTATCTTTCCCGACACGCCTGTGGATGAAATTCGGTCGATGTTGCGTGAAATTAAAACGTCGGATGAGTTTCAACACAAGGTGATGTACGATTTCAACGTACAGGTAATCAAGCATTCGGTAACGCAATTTACCTGCAACGGTTTGCAACATTTGTCTCCGTCGCAGCCTTATATATTCGTAAGCAACCATCGCGACATCGTTCTCGACGCATCGCTTTTGCAATATGCGTTGGTCAACGCGGGCTTCCCGACCTGCGAAATCACGTTCGGCGCCAATCTGATGTGCCATCCATTGCTCATCGATATAGGTAAAAGCAATAAGATGTTTCGTGTGGAACGTGGTGGAAATGCACGTGAATTTTATCGTAGTTCACTGCATTTATCGCAATATATTCACTATGTTTTGACGCACAAGAAGTCGTCTGTTTGGATCGCACAACGCAACGGCCGCACTAAGAACGGCATTGATGCGACCGATCAAGGACTGATCAATATGTTTTCAATGGCGGGCGGACGCGATAAGATTCAAACGCTTTCGGAACTTCATATCGTGCCCGTGGCCGTGAGTTATGAATGGGAACCCTGCGATATTCTTAAAGTTCGGGAACTCCATCAGGCGCGAACCGCGAAGTATGTAAAGCGTCCCGGCGAAGACATCGACAGTATTCTGACAGGCATTTTACAGCCGAAAGGGCGCGTGCATATTGAAGTCTGCGAACCATTGACGGCCGATGAACTCCTCGTTTATCGTGGGCTTTCTTCGCACGAAATCGTGAATCATGTGGCAAAACTCATCGATCGTCGTATCATCAGTCATTATCGGCTGATGACTAACAATTACTTGGCTTACGATTTGATGCATATTGCATCGCGACCAACGGCTTTTTGCACTGCAAAAGAGCGTTCGTTGTTTGTCGATAGAATGAATTCGCTGTCTGACTCGGCATTGCGCGAAATCTTTCTGGGCATTTATGCCAACCCCGTTATCTCCCAACGAACACTCAAATAAGTAGGAAGATGACGACCTTTGTACTGCGTTTGTACGACTATCTGCATCGAAACCGATGGCTCTGTTATGTGCTTTTGGCCGCGATTGTCGTTGGATCGATATTGCTCACGCTGCGTCTTCGTTTTAATGAAGACATCAGTGACTTTCTGCCTAATGATGAGGCATATCAGAAATCGATGTCGATTTATCAGCAAATCAATGCGGCCGACCGCATCTTCGTTGTCTTCCAGTTGCGCGATTCATCGCAAATCGATCCCGAAAAAATCATTCCTGCGGTCGAATTATTCGGCCAACGAACAGTCCGGGAACATTGGAAAACAACATCACAAGTGGATTATGACAAGCTGATGGGCATCGCTTCGTTCGTTTATCGCAATGCACCACTCTTCCTGACAGCTACCGATTATAAGCGAATGGAACGCCAACTGGCACCCGACAGCATTGCTTCGGCCCTGAAACGAGCACAAGAACAACTGCTGTTTCCTGCTGGTAGCCTTGTAAGTAACAACATTCAGCGCGACCCTTTGGGACTGTTCACACCCTTGATAACTCGACTTCAAACTGCCAATAGCAGCATTCGCTATGCGCTCAATGACAGTTTCATCTTCACGCCCGATAGCAAACGTGCCATTGTTATGATTGATTCACCTTACGGTTCGAGCGAAACGAGCAAAAACAATGCGTTGATCGGTCGGGTGAATGATGCTGCATCAGCTGTCGAAAAAGCCGTTCCGGGTGTGCAGATACAAGTGACCGGCGCACCCGTTATCGCCGTTCAGAATGCGCAGCAAATCAAAACCGACAGTCTTTGGGCTGTGAGTATCGCCGCCGTTCTTATCCTTTCGCTGCTCTTTTACGCATTACGCAGTCTCCGCAAGATGTTATTCATCGTGGTTTCGTTGGCTTTCGGTTGGCTCATTGCTATGGCAGGGATGTCGGTTTTGCACCAACACGTGTCGGTAATCGTGCTCGGCATCGCTCGATTATCATCGGCATTGCTGTCAATTATCCGTTACATTTTGTCGCGCATCTATCCCATCAGCCTTCGCCTCGCGCCGTTTTGAAAGACATTGCCGAGCCTTTGGTCATCGGAAACATCACTACTGTGGGAGCGTTTTGCGCCTTGATACCGCTCGATTCTACCGCTTTGCGCGACTTAGGCATATTTGCTGCGTTGATGTTAATGGGCACAATCCTCTTCGTTATGGTCTTTTTGCCCCACCTTTGCAAGCAAAACGCAGTGCAAAAAGTGGTCGGCCAGCTGCAGGAAGAGACGAACGAGACCGCAGAATACATCCCAACTTATCCTCGCAACAAATGGGTCGTCGGCTTGCTCATCATTATCACACTCGTGTTGGGCTATTTCAGTCTTTTCACTTCGTTTGATACGAATATGCAAAAGATCAACTATCTCAAACCCGAACAGCGTGAGTTGTTGGCCCATCTCAGTAAAATGCGTAACGAAACACCTGGCGAAACACAGCTATACGTTGTCTCTGATGGGGCAACTGTTGATCAGGCGTTGATGCGAAGCGAGCAAGACGCTCCCGATGCGTTCGTTACCAGCCGACGCGAACAGCAGCGACGGATTGACCGATGGCATAATTTCGTGCACCGAAACCATATTGCACTCTATGAAACGCTGCCTCGAACGGCCACTCAATACGGTTTTTCAACAGAGGCTTTTGCTGATTTCGATACGCTTCTAAACAGACCTTTCCATCCTCAAAACATCGATTTCTTCGCACCGCTCACGGCCAATGGTATTGGTACGCGCATCATTGGACATACTGCTGTATGCGTGATGAATGTGCCGAATGCAGTTTCAGATAGCATCATTACAGCTTATTCACAACGCAATGACGGAAGATGGGCTTTCGACGTGCAATCAATGAACAATGCGATAGCCACTTCGCTGTCCGACAACTTCAATTATATCGGTTGGGCTTGTGGGTTGATCGTATTCGTATTCTTATGGCTTTCGTTTGGAAAATTCGTTCATGCGCTCATCGCTTTCATGCCGATGGCTGTGTCGTGGCTATGGATTCTCGGCACAATGCACCTTTTGGGAATCCGTTTCAATCTTGTAAATATCATCCTGGCCACGTTTATTTTCGGTCAAGGCGACGATTACAGCATTTTCATTACAGAAGGTTTGATCTACGAACGCACACACCATCGCCGTATTCTCGCCTCTTACAAGCGCAGCATCATGCTGTCGGCTGCGGTCATGTTTATCGGTATGGGCACGCTGATTGTGGCTCGACACCCGGCTCTTCATTCATTAGGCGAGATCACGATAGTGGGTATGGCGTCGGTGGTTGCTATGACTTACGTGCTTCCTCCCATCGTTTTCGGATGGTATGTGCGGAAGAGTGAGAGGATGAAAAAGGGAAAGAGTGAAAAAAGGAAAGGATGAAAAGCGTTATAACTAACGCTCAATTGGCGTGCAATGAAGCGTTAGTTGGCGTGCGATTAAGGCTTAATCGGCGTGCAACTAACGGTTAACAGCATAGCTTATGATGCAGGATGAAACGAAGTGCGATATTAAGTTGATGACACAGGATGAATTAGCTGCAAATTATCGGGGATCTTTTGGGCATCTTATATAAATCCATTAACTTCGCGTATAAAAGTAATACATGTATGGAAAAGAAAGCTAACAGAGAAGAACAGATATTGATTAATATCACTGGTCAGGATCGGCCGGGACTCACCGCATCGATCATGGAAATCCTTGCACATCATGATGCACAGGTGTTAGACCTCGGTCAGGCCGATATTCACAGTTCGTTGTCGCTCGGTGTACTCATTCGGATCAACGACAAACAGTCGGGTGATGTGATGAAAGAACTGCTTTTCAAGACCAGTGAACTCGGGGTAAACATCGGATTTTCGCCGATCAGCGACGATAATTATGAAACTTGGGTGAACCAACAGGGCAAAAACAGATATATTCTGACCCTTATCGGGCGCAGTTTGTCGGCCAAACAAATTGCGGCCGCGACCAAAGTGATTGCTGAACAAGGGTTGAATATCGACTCAATATTGCGACTTACGGGACGAATGAGTATCAAACGTCCCGAGCGAAACATGCGGGCATGCATCGAATTTTCACTCCGCGGCACACCGAACGATCCTTCCGAATTTCAATCGGAGCTGATGAAGTTGTCCACTTCATTGGGAATCGACTTCTCATTCCAGAAAGATAACATGTATAGACGCATGCGTCGGCTCATCTGTTTTGATATGGACTCTACGCTGATACAGACCGAATGTATCGACGAATTGGCCAAACGAGCCGGTGTGGGAGAGCAAGTGGCTGCCATCACAGCGCGTGCTATGCGTGGCGAAATCGATTTCAAGGAGAGTTTCAAAGAGCGAGTGGCTTTGTTGAAAGGTCTTGATGTGGGTGTGATGCAGGACATTGCAGAGCATCTTCCAATCACGGAAGGCACTGATCGATTGATGTCTGTGCTCAAAAGATGCGGTTACAAGATCGCTATTTTGAGCGGAGGATTCACTTATTTTGGCGAGTTCTTGCAACGAAGATATGGTATCGACTATGTCTATGCAAATGAATTGGAAATCGATGAAGATGGAAAACTGACAGGAAATTATGTTGGAGAGATTGTCGATGGCCATCGCAAAGCCGAACTTCTGCGGCTTTTGGCACAGGTGGAGAAAGTGAATCTCGCGCAAACCATTGCTGTGGGAGATGGTGCCAACGATCTTCCGATGATCTCGGAAGCGGGTCTTGGCATTGCTTTTCATGCCAAACCGCGGGTCGTGGCCAATGCAGATCAAAGTCTGAACACCATCGGACTCGATGGCATCTTGTATTTCTTGGGATTCAAAGACAGTTATTTGGGTGAGCAGGGAAAGCTCTGATGCCGAACTGTAATGCCGCAATCTCTTGATCCGATCGTGGTCAAATGATTTGCGCTTTCTTCTTTTTGTGGATCAGCATACTGATAAACGACTGTTCCGCCATATAAGATGAGCGCACCAATGGACCGCTTTCGACATTGTCGAAACCCATCTGTAATGCTTCTTTTTTATAAAAAGCGAAGATGTCGGGATGCACATACTCTTGTACATCGAGTTGTTTTTCGCTCGGTTGGAGATATTGTCCGATGGTGATCATACGGCAACCCACATCATAAGCATCGCGCAACAGTGTGACAACTTCGCCCTGACGCTCGCCTAATCCCACCATGATACCGGTCTTGGTGATGGTGCCCCGTTGGGCAATCTCTTGCAAAACACCCAGGCTGTTGCGGTAAGTGGCTCTGCTGCGAACACCCGGTGTGAGTCTTTCTACAGTCTCTAAATTATGTCCCACGATGTCGGGTTGCTCGTTGAGAACGGTGTGTAGGTTCGCACCTCGATAGTCGGGGATGAGTATTTCGATGATCACGTCGGGATTGGCAAGTCTCACTTCACGAATGGTTTGGGCCCAATGGGCAGCTCCTTTATCTGGAAGATCGTCTCGATCGACCGAAGTGATGACGCAATGACGCAACTTCATCGCTTTGATACTGCATGCAATCTTCACCGGTTCATGAGGATCCGGGGGGAGTGGATGCCCTGTTTGTGTGGCGCAAAACCTGCAAGCGCGCGTACATCTATCACCAAGAATCATGAAAGTGGCTGTTCCCATTTTCCAGCAATGCCCTTTATTAGGACATTTTCCACTGCTACATATTGTGTGGAGATGATTTGTTTCCAATGTTTCTTCTACAAAACCATACTTCTCTCCACTCTCAATCGTGGTGTAAAGCCAGCGTGGTTTTCGTAGTGTCGGCCGTTTCCCTATCGTCTTGTTTTCCATTGTTGTCACATCTAAGCATGTTGGTTTGCGTGCAAAGATACGATTAAAATTTGAATTCCTCATGAATGATTGAGCATTCTCGTTTCATCATGCTGTGTGCGATTAACTGTTAGTTGCACGCCGATTAAATGTTAATTAGGCTGTAACTAAGCGTTAGTTGATGTGTAACTAAGCGTTAATGACAAGCCCTTTTTCTCTTTTCTCTTTTTCACCTTTGCTGCATTACAAATCTTCTTTGCAATCGAGTTGCATGAGAAAAAGCCTAACTTTGTGTCATTAAATCAATAATAGGAATCATGATCAAGAATAAAAAGTTAATAAGGATTATCCTTTCAGCGCTCTTGCTCATTGTGGCCGTCGTGGTGGAAAAGACTGCGGCGTTGTCCATGTGGCAATTGCTGATAGTCTATTCGGTGCCTTATCTGCTCGTGGGTTACGATGTTTTAGACGAGGCTTGGGAAGGAATCGTGGAACGAGAACCGTTCAACGAAGATCTGCTTATGAGTATTGCTACGATCGGTGCCATGTTGATCGGCTTCTTGCCGAATATGGAACCCGAATTTACCGAAGCTGTCTTCGTGATGCTTTTCTTTCAAGTGGGCGAGTTGTTTGAGGACTATGCTGAGGACAGGAGTCGGCGTTCGATCACCGAACTGATGGATATTCGTCCGGATATTGCACATGTGGAGCGAGGCGGAACGACGAAAACGGTCAATCCCGAAACCATCACAGTGGGTGAGGTTATCGTGATACGTCCGGGCGAAAAAGTGCCGATGGACGGCGTGATCGTTGAAGGTTCGTCGAGTTTGAACACCGTGGCGCTCACCGGGGAGAGCGTTCCCCGCACTGTCAATAGTGGTGATCGGGTGATCTCCGGATGCGTAAATGTCAGCGGACTAATTAAGGTTCGGGTCGAGAAAAGCTTCGGTGAGTCCACTGTTTCCAAGATTATCGACTTGGTGGAAAATGCAGGTGAGAACAAGTCGAAGAGTGAAAACTTCATCACTCGATTTGCTAAAATCTATACGCCGATTGTCGTTTACATCGCAATTGCATTGGCGATATTGCCGCCATGCTGTCGGGTGATTTCGGAGGTAACTTCCCTTTGTGTTGAATCGTGCGTTAACCTTCTTGGTGGTATCTTGTCCTTGCGCTTTGGTTTTATCTATCCCGCTGACCTTCTTTGGTGGAATCGGTGGTGCATCTCGGCAAGGAATACTCATCAAGGGAGCCAATTTTATGGATACATTAGCTAAGGCCGACACTGTGGTTTTCGATAAAACGGGTACGCTCACACGTGGAGTGTTCAAGGTAAACGCCATACATCCCGAGTCGATCAGCCAACAACAGTTGCTCCATTTGGCTGCCCACGTGGAACGATTCTCCACACATCCGATCGCGCAATCATTGCGGGACGCTTATCCTAATGAAGCAGACGGCTGCACAGTGGAGCATGTTGAGGAGATTGCTGGGCATGGAATCCGTGCCGAAGTGAATGGAAAGACTGTGTACTTAGGCAATTCGAAGATGATGGAAAGCATTGGTGCCCGCTGGCAACCATGTGAGTTGGTCGGCACAATCATTCATTTAGCGGTGAATGGCACGTATATGGGGCACATTGTTATTGCTGATGAAATCAAGGATGATGCCCGCGAAGCCATCGATTCACTCAAAACGATGGGTGTGCGAAAGACTGTGATGCTTACCGGTGACCGCAAAGAGGTGGGCGAAGACGTGGCGATGCGACTCGGACTCGATGAAGTGCAGACCGGACTGTTGTCTGCCGACAAAGTGAGTCACATCGAGCGATTGATGCGTGAGAAGAAATCCGGCGGCAGTCTGCTCTTCGTCGGCGACGGAATAAACGATGCTCCTGTGTTGGCTCGTGCTGATGTAGGCATGGCAATGGGTGGACTCGGTTCAGATGCAGCCATCGAAGCGGCCGATGTTGTGTTGATGGACGATTGTCCTTCGAAGGTTTCCAAAACCATTTCCATCTCTCGCAAGACGATCAGTATAGCCATGCAGAATGCGTGGTTTGCCATTTCAGTGAAAGTGCTTGTGCTCATTCTGGCCGGTTTCGGCATCGCAACGATGTGGATGGCGGTGTTTGCTGATGTTGGGGTGACGGTCTTAGCCGTATTCAATGCGATGCGAACGCTCCGTATAAAAGGTTGATGCGTTCCGCAACTCACTGTTAGTCGCACGACGATTAATGCTTATTCAGCGTGTAACTAATGGTGAGTTAGCGTGCGATTAACGGTGAGTTGCACGACGAATGATGCATGACGCATTGTGCATGATGAATTCTTTGTGGGGTGTTTTATCAAAATCAGAATAAGTTTTGTAACTTTGCATCATGCCGACAAGCATGAAAAAGACATGCGACATGTGCATATCCCTATCATGATCTATCATATAACAGCCTATGCTTTTAAAAGAATTGTTTTATCTTCCCAAGTCGGATCGCTCGGTGCTCATCGTCGTCCTCATAGCAATCGTGGGCATCACGCTGTTGATTTTCGGCATCCGAGGTGGCGAAAACGATGTGATGGCAGAGAGAAAAGACTCACTCGATCGTCAAGGCACACCCTTCTCGTCGCGTGTGTCTTATTCAAAGACATATCGATATGCCGAAGAAAATGCACTTCAAACAACGCTTTTCCCATTCGATCCCAATACAGCGGACAGCATGCAGTTGCTCCGTCTCGGACTCCGTCCATGGCAAGTGCGATCCATTTATAAGTATCGTGCTCGCGGAGGCGTGTATCGTCGTCCCGAGGATTTTGCTCGATTATACGGTCTCACACGCGGACAATATCGAGCATTGGCACCTTACATCCGTATCGGCGAGGCTTATCGACCAGCCTCCGAATTGTTCGAAGAAAAGAAAACAGCCCGTGTTTTCGAACGCGACACCATCAAACATCCTGTCAAATTGCGGCCCACTGAGCGCCTTTCCATCAACGAAGCCGACACCGTTCAGTTGAAGAAAGTGCCCGGAATTGGCAGTTATTTCGCCCGACAAATCGTGAATTATCGTGCTCGTTTAGGTGGTTTTCACTCAATCCGACAGCTCACCGAGATTGAAGATTTCCCCGAAGAGGCACTGAAATATTTCATCATTCCCGACGACCAACTCCAAAAACTCAATCTCAATAGCATGACACTCAATCAACTCAAGCGTCATCCCTATCTCAATTTTTATCAAGCTCGTGCGATTATCGATTACCGTCGCCTGAAAGGCAGGCTTCATTCGTTGGCCGATTTACGTCTTTCGCCCGAATTTTCTTCCGCTGATCTCAAACGATTGGAGCCTTATGTGGAGTTTTGAATGCAGGTGTTTAGATGGAAATTCCCGTCTTTTCGCCCTTTCACTCCTCGTTTTCAAAAGATTTGTTTATCTTTGCATACGACGTAAACAGATGTCATTATTTCTCTTATCAACAATAGATAAAAGTCTCAGATGTCTTCAACTTACCAACGACTCTACTACCGACTTAAACCGATTTACGGCGAACGAGAAGCAAGGAGATTGTGTTGCTGATGCTCGAAATGGGCTTTGGAATCACAATGACGGATGTCGTGTGCGGCAAATTGGACGAAATGAACGAGGAAGAGCGAGTCAAATTGAAACAGATGATGCTGCGATTGGAACGTAACGAACCAGTGCAATATGTACTGGGACAGGCTTATTTCGATGGCGATATATATGAAGTGACGCCCGATGTACTCATTCCGAGACCCGAAACAGAGGCCCTTTGTCGGTGGATTGTTGAAGAATGGCATGGAGAAGGACGATTGCTTGATTGCTGTACGGGTAGTGGTTGCATCGCGATTACGTTGAAGAAACGATGTCCGCAATTGTCGGTCGATGCCTATGATTTGTCAAGTGCAGCGTTGAAAGTGGCCCGGCGCAATGCCGAACGATTACAACAAGATATCCGTTTGTTTCAGATGGATGCGTTGAATCCCATTCCTGCCACAGAGAAATATGATATAATCGTGGCCAATCCGCCCTATATCTGCGAACGAGAGAAGCGAGATATGCGGCCCAACGTGCTCCAATTCGAACCTCACAAAGCACTGTTTGTTCCTGACAACGACCCTCTCCGTTTCTATACAGCTATTACTTGTTATGCTGCCGATGCCTTGAAACCCGGAGGTCGACTCTATTTTGAAATCAATCCACTGTTTGTTGATGCGTTGAAAACGATGATTCGCAGTTTTGGATTCCGTGAAATAGAAGTTGATCGACATTTCGGTTACGATCAACGAATGATGAAAGCTCAATTATGAACAAAGAAATGACAGAGCAACAAGTGTTGACTCGCCTCACTGCCGAGTGTGCCAAGGCGGAGCATTGCACAGGAGAGATGCTCGAAAAGATGCGTAGATGGGGTGTTGATGATGATGTGCAGGCTCGTGTGATGGCGTATCTCATCAAGGGAAAATATGTGGATGACGAGCGATTTTGCCGTTTGTTTGTCCGTGATAAGATTCGATTCAACGGCTGGGGAAGACGTAAAGTGGAACAGGCTCTTTATCAAAAACGCATTGACAAAGCCGTGTCGGGCCCGATTTTAGATGAAATCGACGACGAGGAATATATCGATGTGCTGCGTCCACTCATTCGATCGAAACGCAAATCGATCAAAGCTGCAAATGAATATGAACGTAATCAGAAATTGATGAAGTTCGCATTGAGTCGCGGTTTTGAGTGGAACATTATTCGTCAGTGCATCGATGGGGCAGAAATAGAGGATTATGATTAGTTTTTGGGACCGTTTGTTGAATCTCATTTCACCACAATCCTGTGCGATGTGTGGGCGTAGACTCAGCATCGGAGAGGAATTATTGTGCAGTCAATGCAATCTTCATCTTCCGCGAACAGGTTATGATCGCGATCCGTATGATAATGAATTGGCGCGTTGTTTTTGGGGATTGATCCCTGTGGAACGGTGTTTCGCTTTCACGTTTTATCATCGTGGCGGTCCCACCAGCTATATTATATATGGTCTTAAATATCACGGAAAGAGCGAATGGGGCGTAATGGCAGGGCGATTGATGGCTCACGAACTTGTGAGGAGCAATTTTTTCGATGGCATCGATGTGTTGTTGCCTGTGCCGTTAACACGCAAGCGACACAGGATTCGCGGTTATAATCAAAGTGAAGAACTTGCGCGCGGCATTAGCGAAGTGACTGGAATCCCCATCGAAAACCGTGCTGTGCGGCGCAAAACATTTACGGAAAGCCAGACCAATAAGGATCGTTGGCAACGCACGGACAATGTGGCGGACGCTTTCGAACTGTCAGATGCTCGACGAGTGCAAGCCCGTCACGTGCTGATCATTGATGATGTGGTCACCACAGGAGCCACCATCACTGCTTATGCACAACAGTTGGTCAAGGCGGGAGCGGCAAAGATCAGCATACTTGTATGGGGATTTGCTAAGCTTGATATTGAAAACATAGCGAAAGATTGATTTCTCTCGCGTTTTTATGTAATTTTTCGTCCGATTTATTATTTTCCTTCGCTCCTTAAATTGGGGGATTGAAAGCTAAATAAAAGCAATTTGAGGCTTGATATATCTATGGAGTGCGCAGCAGCTATGAGATGAGTTTCGTTTCGCTTATTGAAAGGCCATGCGAACAAGGAGCAACTTTCGTATTTCAACGAATGCTCTTTTGCGAGTCAACAAAAGCTCTTTGGGCCGTCAATTAAGCCTCCGTTGAGTGCCAAAAGAGGCTTCATTGCACGGCCATTCGAATATATTTTCAACACACAACACACCTCTTTCTGAATAAATAACACTAACTTTGCACGATGAATTTTAAATATCGAGTAACGAAATGGACACATTAAAGAGCGCTTTTGCTGCAAGACTATTGAGAATCAATGCCATCAAGTTGCAGCCCAACAATCCTTTTATGTGGGCTTCGGGATGGAAATCGCCGTTTTATTGCGACAATCGGAAGACGCTTTCGTATCCCGAACTGCGCACTTATGTTAAGAATGAGCTTGTGCATGCTATCTTGGAACATTTTCCCGAGGTTGAAGCCATTGCGGGCGTTGCCACCGGAGCCATTGCTCAAGGGGCACTCGTGGCCGACGCCCTGCATCTGCCCTTTGTCTATGTGCGCAACAAACCCAAAGATCATGGACTCGAAAATCTCATTGAAGGAGAGTTGAAATCGAACATGAAAGTGGTGGTTGTCGAGGATCTTATATCCACCGGAGGCAGTTCTTTGAAGGCGGTTGAGGCCATTCGGAATGATGCTTGCGAGGTGATTGGCATGGTGGCAGCTTACACTTACGGGTTACCCGTGGCCCAGAAAACCTTTAAGGATGCGAAGGTTAAGTTGATCACGCTGACCGACTATGAGCATGTGGTGGCCGAAGCGTTGAAGACCGGCTACATTAGCGATAGTGATGTGGAGGTGCTTCATGAGTGGCGCAAGGATCCGGAGCATTGGAGTGAATAAGGCAATGTATTTGTGAGCTGATGCGTTTATAGGATTCTGCTGTTGTGATCGACAATTGGTGAAGATCGTAAATGGAGCGACTGATCAACTTGCAGACTCAAAAACTCATTAATTTTTAAACTTACCAACAGGATGGATAGTAAATTTGAAAGTGGCGTGAGGACGATTCCTTACGCTCAACAAATAGTGTATGACAGTCTGAGTAACCTGGAAAATTTGGGCAAAGTGGCTGATCGCATTCCCGAAGATAAGGTCAAAGACTTAGCGTTTGACAAGGATTCGATTTCGATTAATGTGGCACCTGTGGGGAAAATCAAGCTCTGCATCGTTGAGCGCGAGGCTCCGACATGTATCAAATTTGAGACAGAACAGTCGCCGGTGCCCTTTAATTTCTGGATACAATTGCTGCCCGTGACTGATGTTTCGTGCAAAATGAAACTCACGATCAAGGCTGATCTCAATCCGTTTATCAAAGGAATGGTCAAGAAACCGTTGCAAGAGGGCATCGAAAAGATTGCCGATGTGCTGCAAAATATCAAATATAAATAGGTGAAAAGATACGGTCTTTTGCTCGGTTGGATGCTTTTAGCCTTGTCGGCTTGCCGCAATGCCCATAGCGAATACATAACCGGTGTAGCCCTTTTCGTGTTCGACAACGCCACGCATCAGGATCAAACGCTGGCCAGCGCGATGAATCCGAATGTGCCGGGCGTGTTTTGTCTCATCGCGCAAAGCATGAAATCGGGGGCTGTTCAACTGTTGTTCGAGAATAATCAAGGACTCGAAAGCAGTGTCATAGCCAATGCCAAGGATCTGAAACGACCGATCCAACTGGGCTATAACAACGGAATCATCGTTGGATTCAGCAATTTAGACATCCCCGCCGAATTTTATGCTTACGACAAAGAGTGTCCCAACTGTTTTGATCCCAATGCTGTTCCGGTGCGAAGTAAGCCGCTCACGATGACAAGTGTCGGTCTGGCACGGTGCGGCGTGTGCCACCGCGAATACAATCTCAATGCCGACGGTGTTGTCGTTAAAGGCGATGCCGGCAAGAAGTTGACGCGTTATCGGGCGCAAACAACCGGTGTTTTCGGACAGCTTGCCGTGCATTGAGCAGTCGTTTTTTGAGTTTATCCATCGATATGATCTTAACGTCGTATCGATGAATAAATACATGAAAATCAAATGTTTATTGATCCGTTTGCAACCAACATCTTTTGGCGTTCTGATTAACGGTTTAGCACACGACAACTAAGCATTAGTTGCACGCCCGTTAACCATGAATCGCATGGCGAATGATCTATGATGTATCATGAATGGTGAATATATTGCGCGTTAACCGACGCTTAGCCGCATTCCACCCGTTGCTCTCTCGAAGAGCGATAAAATAACACTCATATATTAAATTGTCCTAAATACTTTTGCCATTCACAGAATTAGCTCTATCTTTGCATTGCTGAATGCTTGCGGAAATAGCTCAGTTGGTAGAGCACGACCTTGCCAAGGTCGGGGTCGCGGGTTCGAGTCCCGTTTTCCGCTCAACATCCATTGATTTCCGATGCCGCAATGGTGGAATTGGTAGACACGAGGGACTTAAAATCCTTGGCCAGTAATGGCTGTGCGGGTTCGAGTCCCGCTCGCGGCACTTCATAAACTATCTAAACTCTATGCAAAAGAAATCACTTCTCTTTTTATCGGTAATTTCAATTTGGGCATTCACTTCTTGTTCGAAGTTGGGAGCCTTGTCTGCCGACAACTTCACCGTAACTCCTAATCCACTCGAGGCGCAAGGCGGTCAGATTCCTGCCACAATCAACGGCAGTTTTCCTGAAAAATACATGAAGAAGAAGGCCACTGTGACCGTCATTCCTGAACTCCGCTATGGCAGAGGACTGTCGAAAAAAGGCACAACAGCCACATTCCAGGGTGAGAAAGTCTACGGAAACAACCAGACAATATCCTATCGAATGGGCGGACATTATACGATGAGGACCACATTCCCATTCACTTCGGATATGCAAAAGAGCGATATGTATCTCACATTCGATGCGCATATCGGTAAGAAAAAGATCAATATTCCGGCCGTAAAAGTGGCAACGGGCGTGATCACAACCGCAGAACTCTATCGCAGAACATTGATGAATGCCGGCGGTTGCTTAGCACTCGATTCTTTCCAACGCATCAAAGCACGCCGACAAGAAGCTAATGTGCGGTTCCTTATCAATCAGGCAAACCTGCGCAAGAGTGAGTTGCAAAACAATTCGGTGCAGGAGTTTGTGTGGATGTTGAAGAAAATCAACGCAGATCGTGAGCGTTTGAATCTTAAAAACGTCGAAGTGCAGGCTTATGCATCACCCGACGGTGGCTTCAAGCTCAACGATAAGCTTGCGAATAAGCGTCAAGGCGTTTCTGAAGGATATGTGAAGCAACAGCTGAAGCAAACTAAAGTCAGCACACCTATTGATGCGCACTATACCGCTCAGGACTGGGATGGTTTCCAGAAACTTGTTCAGGCTTCCAGCATTCAAGATAAAGACGTGATTCTTCGCGTGCTTTCGATGTATAAAGATCCGCAAGAACGCGAGCAACAGATCCGTAACATGAGTGAGGGATTTCGTGAATTGGCTGACGGTATACTGCCGGAGTTGCGCCGTTCGCGCCTAATTATCAATTATGAAATTGTGGGTCGCAGTGACGAACAGATCAAAGCACAATATGTTTCAGACCCCGCCAAGTTGAGTGTAGAGGAAATGCTCTATGCCGCAAGTCTCGAAGACAGTCCCGCCAAGAAGCAAGAGATCTATAAGCGGACTGTTGCTTATTATGACAAAGATTATCGCGCTTACAACAATCTCGCTGTTCTCGCTTTCAACGAAGGCGATGAAGCCACAGCTAAAAGATACATTGAGCAGGCTTTGAGACAGAATCCGCAGGCCGCAGAACCTAATGCCAATCTCGCTTTGATCGCTTTGAAGCATGGCGAAGTGCAGCAGGCCGAGAATTATTTGGCCAATGCTGTGGAGGCGAATGGCTTCGGAGAGGTTCTCGGCAATCTGAATATCGCCAAAGGAAACTTTGCTCAGGCGCAGGAGAATTTCGGTACTTCCAACAGCAATAGTGCTGTTTTGGCGCAGCTTCTCAATAAGGATTATGCCACGCTAAGGCCACGTTGGGCAATGTGAAGAATCCCGACGCAATGACAAGTTACCTCCATGCCATTGTCAGTGCACGTCAAGGCAACAACTATGCAGCTCAGTCATACCTCAAAGAAGCGCTTCAGAAAGATCCTTCACTGACCGATTACGCGGCAAACGACCTCGAATTTTCCGCTGTAAAGAATAATGAGTAAACTCATTTCGCTTGTATTACTCACCTTGGTGGTGGTTTCCTGCGGGACCGATAGCGATCATTTCAAGATCGAAGGTCGTCTGCTCAACCTCAACCAAGGTGAGTTTTACGTTTATAGTACCAATGGTGGCCTCGACGGAATAGATACCATCAAGGTAACCGGCGGTCGATTTGCTTATGAGATACCGTGCGAGAAGGCAGCTACATTAGTTCTTGTGTTCCCGAATTTCTCCGAACAGCCGGTTTTTGCACAGCCAGGTAAGTCGGTGGAAATCAAAGCCGACGCCTCGCATTTGAAAGAGTTGACCGTCGACGGGACGAAAGACAACGAATTGATGAATCGGTTTCGCGAGCAAATTGTTAGTGCATCTCCCCCCGAAATAGCCAAATGCGCAGCCCAATTCGTGGAAGATCATCCCGAATCTGTTGTCAGTGTCTATCTCGTTCGCAAATATTTTATCACTGCTCCCATGCCGGATTACAAGCGGGCTTTTGCTTGATCGAACAGATGATGAAGCACCAGACAGACAACGGAGAGCTTAATCGTATGTATTTGAATATCAAGCCGTTGGCTCAACTGTCATCAAACGGTTTGCGATTAACGTCTTTTGGCTATGCAATTAACGGTGAGTCGATCGATAAAAAAGCATTACTTGCAGCCCAAGTAAGCGTTATCAGCGTGTGGGCAACATGGAGCTATGAAAGCATAGACATTCAGCGGGCCTTGAAAAAATTGCAAACCAAGTCGCATGGACGCCTTAAAATCGTGAGTATTTGCGTTGATGCCAGTCGTAAAGATTGCCGTGATGCACTCCGTCAAGACTCTATTTCGTGGCCCACAATCTGTGATGGACAGATGTTGCAAACGCCGGTTTTGAAACAGTTGGGCCTTTTCTCCGTTCCCGACAACATCGTGTTGCAGCGCGGTCGCATCATAGCGCGCGGCTTAGATGCCAAAGGACTCGAAGAGCGTGTGGACAAATTGCTCAATTGACAGTTGACGATTGAAAGTCAACAGGCGGGTGAAAGAAGTCATAAAGTATCATTTTTGATTTTCAATCACGCCATAGTCAATTCCTCATTTTTCATTCTCAATATATCTAAATGCTTGTAAAAACGTTTTGTGCAGCCGTCAATGGGCTTGAAGTAACTACTGTTACCATTGAAGTTAGTCTCGTAAAAGGGGTGCTTTATCACTTTACTGGATTAGGAGACGAGGCTGTTCGCGAAGGTCGCGATCGTATTGCAGCTGCTATGCAGAACAATGGCTACCGCTTTCCGGTAGCAGATATCACTGTGAATATGGCTCCGGCAGATCTCCGGAAAGAAGGAAGTAGCTTTGATTTGCCGCTTGCTGTGGCCATCCTTGCGGCCAATGCGAGTTTTGAATCTGCACATCTCGGCGAGTATATGATGGTGGGTGAGTTGGGACTCGACGGTAAGTTGCAACCCGTCAAAGGTGCTTTGCCTATTGCTATACGGGCTCGCGCCGAACATTTCAAGGGCTTGATCGTGCCCAAAGAGAATGTGCGCGAGGCGGCAGTGGTCAACAATCTTGATGTATATGGTATGGAGTCGATGACCGATGTTATTGATTTTCTGACCGATCGACGGTCGTTCAATCCCGTAAAAATCGATACTCGCAAAGAGTTTTATGAACATCAGTATGCGTTCGACCTCGATTTCGCCGATGTCCGAGGCCAAGACAATGTGAAACGAGCCCTTGAAGTGGCTGCTGCGGGCGGTCATAACCTGATTATGATCGGTCCTCCGGGTTCTGGAAAGTCGATGATGGCTAAGCGACTTCCTTCTATTCTTCCGCCGCTTACACTTGCCGAGAGTCTCGAAACGACCCAGATCCACAGCGTTGCAGGTAAATTGGGTAAGGGAATGTCTCTTATTTCTCAACGTCCTTTTCGTTCTCCGCACCACACAATATCCGAAGTGGCCCTTGTGGGAGGCGGTGCTACACCGCAGCCCGGCGAGATTTCGTTGGCTCATAACGGCGTACTCTTTGCTGATGAACTACCCGAATTCAACAAGAGTACGCTCGAAGTATTACGCCAACCGCTTGAAGATCGGAAGATAACGATATCCCGTGCCAAATACACAGCGGAATATCCGTGCTCCTTTATGTTTGTAGCGAGTATGAATCCGTGCCCTTGCGGCTATTACGGCGACCCCACTCACCATTGTGTTTGCACGCCGGGACAGATCCAACGGTATATGAACAAGATCAGCGGTCCATTGCTCGACCGCATTGATATACAAGTAGAGATCACGCCGGTGCCTTTTAATGACATCTCACAGGCAGCTCCGGGAGAATCCGGTGCGGCCATTCGCGAACGTGTAATCAAGGCTCGCGAGGTACAGGCTGTACGTTTTAAGCCATTCAATGGCATCCACTGCAATGCCCAAATGACTGAAAGGATGATTCATCAGTTTGCCGAACCCGATGCCGATGGTGTTCAATTGCTGCGTACGGCAATGGAAAAGCTCAGCCTTTCTGCCCGTGCTTACAACCGCATTTTAAAGGTAGCGCGTACTATTGCGGACCTTGCTGGTAGCGAAAAAGTTACGCCCGAGCATTTCGCCGAGGCTATCAGCTATCGCAATCTCGACCGAGGCGACTGGGCGGAAAGGCAAGGATAAACGGAGAAAGATTGCTCGCGGATGTATGAAAAACGGCATATAAGGGTAGATAATTTGATAAATTACACTATATTTGCATATTGCAAATCGTGTCTAAGGGCTATTTTCATCTTGTGAAATGTAGTCAATAGATGTGAGAACGACAGGTAATGATGGAACGATTCAACACAGGAGAGACGCAGGAAAGTCTCCGTCGGGACTACAATCCTGATGGATCGGTGCTCCGCAGAGCGCAAATGCGGCTGCTCGATATGCTGATTTATTTGCAGGACGTGAGCAAACAAATTGGTGTGGCGTGCCGAATCGACGGTGGAAATGTACTTGGTGCCTTGCGCCACGGCGGTTTTATACCGTGGGATGACGATATAGACGTCGTCGTAAGTTATACTGATTATAAGAAGCTCTGCCGCTACCTGATTGCCCATCCGCACCCGCAGTATGTGTTGCAAACCAATAAGACCGACCCCGGATTTTATAAAGAGTGGGCTTGTTTGCGCGACTTGAAGAGCGAAAACCGCAGTCACGACAATGCTGACAGCTGCGACCGGCGCACCCATGAGGCGCAAAAATACCGCGGACTGCATATTGACATCTTCCCCTATGAGGGTTATATGATTCCGTGGTTGCAGCATTTGGCAGCCAAACTTTCAGTCAATCTCAACCTGCGTTGTGCCGGTGTGCATCCCCATCTGGCGCAGATCGGGTATAATCTGTTGCATTATCTCGTGTTTCCTGCGTTCAGACGAGTAGGTCGTTTGTTTGGAAATCCGGAGCTATATATGCACTCTTACGGTGCGTGGTTTTATGAACAGAATCCCAAACGGATGATGATTCCGCATCGGGACATCGTTTTCGAGGGGCACGTTTTTGAAGGGCCGGCCGATCCCGAAGGCTTTGCCGCATTGCATACGGCAATTTTTGGGAGCTGCCTCCGCGTGACCGGCGCGATCGACACAAAATAGATATCGTCTTCTTAGATTGAAATGGAAAAGAAAAAGACTATGAACATCGCCGTGATTTTTGCTGGAGGATCGGGTTTAAGGATGCATACGAAGTCGCGTCCGAAACAGTTTCTCGACTTGAATGGTAAACCAATCATCATTTATACACTTGAAATCTTCGACAATCATCCCGCTATCGATGCCATCGTTGTGGCCTGTATCGAGAGCTGGATACCGTTTTTGGAGAAGATGTTACGCAAGTTCGAGATTACGAAAGTGGTTAAAATCGTGCCCGGAGGACCGTCGGGGCAAGACTCGATCTATAATGGTCTGTGTGCAGCTGAGGCTTATGCGCAGGGCCGGGAGGCTACGGTGCTGATCCACGACGGCGTTCGTCCGCTAATCAATGAAGTCACGATCACCGACAATATTAATAAGGTGGCGGCGTGTGGAACGTGTATCACGTGCGTACCTGCTACCGAATCGCTTATCGTGAAGCAGTCGGACGGTTTGTTGGAGATTCCTTCGCGTGCTGATTCTTTCATTGCCCGAGCCCCGCAAAGCTTTCGTCTTGCAGACATTCTAACAGCTCATCGCCGTGCGATTGCCGATCAGCGACACGACTTTATAGACTCTTGTACGATGATGAGTCATTATGGTTACAAACTCGAAACCATCATCGGACCGATGGAAAACATCAAGATTACCACGCCGACAGACTTCTTTGTGTTGCGCGCTATGGTGAAAGTGCACGAGGATCAACAGATATTCGGACTTTGATATGAATAGAATCTTACAGGAAGACATTGCTCGTTTCGCCGCAGATTTTGCCCTTTGGGAACATCTGCGAGGCCGACGCATTGTCATCACAGGGGCTACCGGTCTGTTGGGTTCGTGCCTGGTGCGATGTCTTTTGGCACTGAACGAGCAATATTCGTTAGCTTTGCAGGTGGTGAGTGTGGTCCGGAGTCGGACTAAAGCATATAGGATGTTTGGTGAAGAAACGGCTGCTCATCGCGTAATCGTGCACGACTTCGCGTCGGGTGAGCCTTTCCTGCCCGGCAAAGAGGCCGATTTCCTGATTCATCTGGCTGCTCCCACGGCTTCAAAAGACTTTATAGAACACCCTGCAGAGACGCTTACGACGGTGGTAGACAGCACGAAATCGGTGCTCGAATACGCCCGACAGCATCGCTTGCAATCATTGGTTTATGTCTCGACATTGGAAGTTTACGGCACGATCGACGACGATTCACGCGCAATTGATGAACAAATGCAGGGCTATCTCAATCCGATGGATGCCCGAAGCAGCTATCCGATGGGCAAAAGAGCTGCCGAATGCTTGTGCTATGCCTATTTTTCGGAATACGAAACACCCGTGAAAACGACTCGATTGGCACAAACTTTCGGCGCGGGTGTGCATCAAACAGATGGTCGGGTATTTGCACATTTCGCTCGAAGCATCATCAACAACGAAAACATTGTGCTGCATACGCGTGGCGAGTTGTGCAGAAGCTATTGTTATACGATGGATGCTGTGAGCGGGATACTGTATATTTTGCTGTGTGGAAAAGACGGCGAAGCGTATAATATAGCCAACGAACGCACCTATATCTCTATCCGTGCAATGGCCGAAGAGGTGCTTCGCGTATTCCGTCCGACGCGGAAAGTGGTGCTAAATTTGCAAGAAGGACTGGGTTATTCGCCCACAACCAAACTGCGACTCGACACAACTAAGATCCGATCCATCGGTTGGCAACCACACTATGAACTGAGAGAGATGTTCTCGCGATTGATCGAATCGTTAAAAGAAGACCGTGATGATTTCGATTCTTAGACGTATTTACGATTCCGTCTTCCGGTGTTTTCGAGCGGCGAGATCTCACCCCTTGGGAGCAGATTCCACGTGAGCATCCGCCCATTTACGGCGTTTATCACATCTTGATGGACACTGGTTGGCAGGCGTTAGCGGCTCAGCAAATCGAACGTTTGCGGCAAAGCGGACTCTTAAAGAGCACTAATCGCCTCTTCATTAGCTGTATTTCGCAGGATGAAAAAGACTTAGTTGCATTGCAAAAGATGCTTACTGGCGAGCGGGTGGAAGTGATCGCGTGTACAAGCGATCCCAAACGGTATGAGTATCCGGCGTTGGAGTTCATCCAATCGTTGTGCAAACGCGAGGAATGTTTGGTCTATTATTTTCACTCCAAAGGCATAACCTATCAGTCGGTAACGGCCAACGACCGTGCATTTCAGTCGTTCGTGCACAAGATTTGGTCGTGGCGCGAGATGTTGGAACACTTTATTTTCTTTAAGTGGAACGTAGCAGTGAATGCTCTTTGCAATGGTTTTGACACGTATGGTTGCTATCGTTGGCCTCCGAAAGATTATCGAATGTACTCCGGGAGCTTCTGGTGGGCACGCTCTTCGTATGTTCGTCAGCTGCCCGAATTCAATCCATCGGTTATCCGACAGAATCGTTTCTACTCCGAAGTGTGGCTCTTTGAGCGTGTGCACAACGCGTTTTCGGCTTTCGATACGGTTGTGGATCTCTATTTTGTAGATATTCCCCGCTCAATTTATGATGACGGAAAGCCACGCCGATGGGATGTAATCCGATTCGTGGTAGCGTATAATTGGCGTAAGATTCAGAAGCATTTGCTGCACTATAATTATAAGGTGAGGTGTCAAAAGCGGTTTCAACAACTCAGAAAATAAGGCTATGGACATCGTACTAATCTTCAACGGACTGGGCAATCAGATGTCGCAATATGCCTTTTATTTGGCTAAACGGCAGCGCAATAACCACACAGTTTATTGTGTTTTGGGGCCGCGGACACAATATTCATTAGACAAACTCTTCGACATTCCATATCGTCACAATGCCGTCTTGGTTCTACTTTATCGGGCATTAGATAAAGCACATTTCTCCAATCATCGTTGGTTGCGACGCCTTTTGCGGCCTACGCTCCGATTGTTAGGCGTGAAAATGATTGTCGAACCGCTCTCGCGCGACTTCGACATGCGGCATTTCACCCATCAAAAAGGTATCGTTTTCTATCGCGGGGGATGGCATTCAGAACTGAATTTTACAGCTGTTGCCGATGCGGTGAAACGTCGATTTCGGTTTCCGGAGATACAAGACGCTGCGGTGTTGGCGGTGATCGACCGAATCAAAAGCTGTCAGAGTGTGTCACTCCACCTTCGTCGTGGCGACTATCTGGGGCTCAGTGAGTTTCAGGGTGTATGCACAGAGGCTTATTATGAGCACGCCATCGCCTATTTGGAAAGCCAAATCGAGAGCCCCGAATACTTCGTCTTCTCAGACGATCCGACGTATGCCCGTGAGCAATTCGGCGCCGATCCCAATTTTCATATTATCGATTTGAACCACGGTGAAGATGCTTGGTGTGACTTGTTGATGATGACGCAATGCAGATATAATATCATAGCCAATAGCACTTTCAGCTGGTGGGGAGCGTGGTTGAACGACAATCCCTCAAAGATTGTTGTCCACCCACGCTATCATCTCAATGGAGTTGAGACGCGGGATTTCTATCCTCGTAATTGGATCTGCATCGAATAGTTTTATAAATCATCCTCCAATGCCGTGCTTTTGGCATACGCCGTGCTTTTGGCTTCAAAAAAATCGGTCTTCACCATATTTGCATTTGAGTATTGAGAGACCCATTTCATATGCTCGGGTTCTTTGATATTGTCTTCAAAAAGATAGCCGAATCCGAGGCTGTGCCAGCGCAGATTGCCTAAATATCGAATATAATCGTTGACCATCCGGCCGTTGAGTCCCTGCACATCATCACCGATTACGTATTGGCCCCACGCTATTTCCTGTGCCACTCCTTCGCGCATCATCTCTTCATAAACCCTCACTTTCTCGGGTGTAAACATTTCCGGCTCTTCCTTTTTCAGCTCTTGAATGATGTTACGGAATAGCCATAGATGCGTGTTTTCATCCCGATTGATGTACCGGATCTCCTGGGCCGAGCCCGACATCTTGCCGTTTCGGCTCAGATTATAGAAGAACATAAAACCGCTGTAAAAGTAAATCCCTTCAAGAATGAAGTTTGCAATGCAAGTCTTCATCAGCGAATACTTGTCTCGATGCTCCTGAAACTCATTGTAACAGTTGCCGATAAAGGTGTTACGACGCAGCAGATGCTCGTCTGTTTTCCACTGATAGAGGATGTCGTTGCGCTCTTCCGGGCTGCAAATCGAGTCTAACATATAGCTGTAACTTTGGCTGTGTACACACTCTTGAAAGGCTTGAATATGCAGACAAAGGTTCACTTCGTTAGCCGTTATGTATTCACTCAGGGTCGGGAGATTATTGGATTGTAGCGAATCGAGGAACACCAAGAAGCTCAGAATCTTGTCGTAAGCAGTTCGTTCGGCCTTATCGAGTCGTGGATAATCCTTTGTGTCCTGCGTGAGATTAATCTCTTCGGGAATCCAAAAGTTGTTCATCGCCTGCCGATACCAGTCGCTTGCCCACTGGTAACGCATATTATTAAAATCGTTCAGATTGGTTGTGTTGCCTCCGATCATTCTGCGCAGCCGCAGATCCGTATCGCCCTCAGGATTGAAAAGGGCATTTCTTTTCAGTTGATTATTCATTTTCAATTCTCATTTTTACATTACCGATTTATGAAGCACAGCTTTCGCATTCCTCCACTTCTAATGACTTACTGCGTACATAATACACGGTCTTCACGCCGCTGTGCCACGCTGACAGGTAGAGATCAAGTACTTGGCGCATCGTGTAGTCGTTGGTGATATAAAGGTTGACACTCTGTGCCTGGTCGATATGCCGTTGGCGGACTCCCGCGGCACGCATACTCCATCGTTGATCGACGAGATAAGCGCCCTTATAAGCAGTATGTGTGGTCGGAAAGTCCTGGAGCAACGCGTGGAAGCATTGCTCCTTTCTTCTCTTCAAGGAAGAATCGCTTCATAACGGGGTCTATTCCGGCTGTGGTTCCGGCTATAATACTCGTGCTGCTCGTAGGAGCCACGGCCAGAAGGTAGGCATTTCGCATTCCCTGTTGACTGACTTTGGCTGCCAGTCGCTGCCAGTCGTCCGACGTGTAGCCGCGTTTTACAAAATAACGGCCTGTTTGCCAGTCGCTGCCGACGAAATATTGATAGGCGCCTTTCTCTTTGGCGAGATCCGAACTGGCCTCGATGGCGGCGCGATTGATACGTTCGAACACATCGTCTACGAATGATATGTGTTGCTCGCTCTCCCATTTGATACCCCGAAGAGCCAAAGCGTGGTGATAACCGCTTACCCCGAGACCGATGCTTCGATAGCGCTGGTTGGTAATCTGAGCATAAGGAACGGGATAAAAGTTGAGGTCAATGACATTATCGAGTGCCCGGACGACAGTCGAAACGGAGTCTTTTAATTTCTCGTCATCTTCTAACGGAAGATGACCCAACGACAGACTGGCTAAGTTGCAGACCACAAAATCGCCCGGACGAACGGTTTTTACGACTACCGTTTCGCCCTCTTTCGTATGTATCTCATTGGAAATCTCCTCGATAGGCGCCATATTCTGTGCAATCTCCGTACACAGATTAGAGCAGTAGATGATGCCCCGATGCGCATTGGGATTGGCCCGGTTCACGATGTCTCGATTGAAAGTGAACGGCGTTCCGGTCTCGACGGCCGACCGAAGAACCAATCGTACGATGTCTTTCACGGTCATTACGCGCCGTGAAAGACGCCTATCGGCCACACATTCCAAGTACTTTTGCTCCCATTCTTCGCCGTAAAAGTCTTCTAAACAATAACCTTTCACCGACATAATTTCATTGGGGCAGAACATCGACCAAGGCTGATCGAGATTCTCTTCGGCCATCTTCCAAAACAGGTCGGGATAGCAGACGGCGGGAAAAATATCGTGTGCTTTCATTCGATCGTCGCCGTTATTGGTGCGCAATTGCAGAAATTCGGGCAGATCTTTGTGCCAAACATCGAGATAAACGGCTACGGCTCCCTGTCGCATACCAAGCTGATCGACGGCCACGGCAGTGTCATTGACCAACTTCATCCATCTGATTACGCCTCCTGCCGCACCTTTAAAACCGCGGATTTTACCGCCGGCGGCACGCACTTTACCGAAATACAGCCCCATTCCGCCGCCGAATTTGCTCACTTGCGAGAAGTTATCGATACTCCGATAGATGCCTTCGAGACTGTCAGGAACAGTATCTATGAAGCAACTCGACAGCTGATGAAAAGGTTTGCGGGCATTGGCCAGCGTGGGAGTAGCCATCGTTACCTCGAGTCTGCTCAGCATATCGTAGAACTTCTGTACCCATTTCATCCGGTTGTTCGACTCGTTCATTGCCAAATGCAGGGCGATTCCGAGATACATTTCTTGTACGGTTTCAATGGGTTTGTGCGTATATGAGCGTATCAGATACCGTTTGACGAGCAGATCTAAACCCGAATAGTTGAGCAAGTGATTGCGTTGGGGAACGAGAAATGCGGCTGCTTCGTCGATTTCTTCCTGCGAGTAAGCATCGAGAATGTAACTCCCGTAGAGCCGTTCGTTTGTCAGATAGCGCAGCTTCTCATATAAACCGTAAATCCCTTCGGCCTTTTCAAATGCGTGCACTTCCCTTTCGTGTCCAAACGAAAGCAGTCGGGCAGCAATAAACTCCCAATGAGGCGCCTCTTGTGTCGTCATTTCCACGGCTGCTTTAATCAGTGCCGCGAGTTTGTCTCCGTGGCTCATCCCGGCTTTGTTGAAGCCGATAAACTTCTCGTGTAACGCTAAAATATTGTATTCGTTACCTTGAAAGTCGGTGGCAATAGCTTCAATACGGGTACGATCTGCTCGTCTCCGATCTCGGCAGCAATGCCGTTGAGTGCCCGGCGTTGCTCCGTTCGGCGTGCGCGGAACAAGATGTAGCTTTTGGCTTCGTTATAAAAGCTGTTCTCCATCAGGCATTGTTCCACTTCGTCCTGAATGCTCTCTACATTCCGTTTATCCTGATCGGCATTGATGATAGCCTCGACTGTGGTCACCATTTCGTAGATTTTGGTGTCGTCGACGGCTTTACCCGTACCGGCAAAGCTCTTTCTGATGGCCACAGCAATTTTCTCTTTGTCGTACGATTCGACCGCGCCCGTCCGCTTGGTTATTTCCATTGAGATGTATATATATAATAATGTGTTATGCGTTTCTATGCAAAACCCGCGGCCAACAACTGTTGACCGAAATCTGTTGCAAAGGTAATGAATTTGGTGGGAAGACAGTCATGATTTTGTAATTTTTACAAGATGACATTCCGCTTCGCTTTTACACGCAGTTCAATCAATGATCAAGCATGGGCAAATATCGGTCTCCGCTCCTTTGAAAGAGGCGAAAATGCTTGTTCGGCTGATAGGCAAATGCAGACCGAGCTATTCACGATCAATTCCTAATGATCGGTTATCAAGTTTTCAACTAACTGTTAATCGCGCTGCAACTAATCGCTAATTGCATGCTGATTAACCGTTAGTTGCAGCGCGATTAATGGTTGATTGAAATGGAGGAAATAGTTAATAATTCGTAATTTATAGCATCTCGTTTTTTGCCCGACTAGCGTTTCTCTTATAAAATATGTAACTTTGCAGTCCGATTATTTCGGGGATGAACTTAGAGTCCCCACTTTCGGGCGTGTTAATAGTCGTGCTTTTGGCCGAGCGCGACGGTTAGTGAATCGTCCGGAGCCAACGAATGAAATGTTTTTTAGTAGTAAAATTGAAAAGAAGAAATGGACACTTTAAGTTACAAAACTATTTCCGTGAACAAGGAAACAGCTAAAAAGGAGTGGGTGGTAGTCGATGCCAGCGACCAGGTTGTGGGTCGGTTGTGCTCCAAAGTAGCCAAATTGCTTCGCGGAAAGTACAAACCCAGCTTCACACCACACGTGGATTGTGGAGACAATGTCATCTTAATCAATGCCGAGAAGGTTGTTTTCTCGGGCAAGAAAGAGACAGATAAGGTTTACACTCGTTATACCGGTTATCCCGGCGGACAGCGTTTTAGCACACCCGCAGAGCTTCGTAAGCGCCCCAATGGTGCTGAAAAGATCATCCGCCACGCCGTAAAGGGAATGCTTCCGAAGGGTATTCTCGGCCGCAAAATATTGAAAAACCTGTACGTTTACAATGGAGCTGAGCACGATAAGGCTGCTCAAAAGCCCACGGCAATTGATATTAACCAGTATAAATAATTAGGAAAAGATGGAAATGATTAATGCTATCGGTCGCCGTAAGAGCTCCGTTGCTCGTGTGTACCTCACTGAGGGAACCGGTAAGATCACGATCAATAAAAAAGATTTAACGGTATATTTCCCGTCAGCTATCCTGCAATTTGTTGTTAAACAACCGCTGCAGCTGCTCGATGTTACCGAGAAATACGATATCAAAGCAAACCTTGACGGCGGCGGTTTCACCGGACAGAGCCAGGCTTTGCGCCTTGCCATTGCCCGTGCATTGGTTAAAATCAATGCCGACGACAAGAAAGCGCTGAAAGACGAAGGATTCCTCACACGCGATTCACGTGCTGTTGAGCGTAAGAAACCGGGTCGTCCAAAGGCACGCAAACGCTTCCAGTTCAGCAAGCGTTAATTTGAGAGTATTCGTTTTTAAGTTTATCATTTCTAAGTTTGTGACAGATATCTTGTCAGAAATAGTGAATCGACCTATAAACTCATTAACGTCTCAACTCAAAAACAGACAATTCGTTTAGCATCTAAACCGTCAAGACACTCGATCGGAGTACTACTCGGCGGCTGGTTCTAACAAAAGAATTCAACAGAAAGTAAACAATCAAAAGAAAGAAAACAAAATGTCAAGAACTAATTTTGACCAATTATTACAGGCAGGAAGCCATTTTGGCCACCTCAGTCGTAAATGGAACCCGGCTATGGCACCGTATATCTTTATGGAAAGAAACGGTATCCATATCATCGATCTACACAAGACAGTTGCCAAAATCGATGAAGCAGCCGACGCTTTGAAACAAATCGCCAAATCAGGAAAGAAGATTCTGTTCGTCGCTACTAAAAAACAAGCTAAGGAAGTGGTTGCAGAGAGAGCTGCAAGCATCAATATGCCGTACGTAATCGAGCGTTGGCCGGGCGGTATGCTCACCAATTTCCCGACTATTCGGAAAGCAGTTAAGAAAATGACGAACATCGACAAACTGATGAATGACGGCACTTTCGCCAACCTTTCAAAGCGTGAAATCTTGCAGATTAACCGTCAACGGGCCAAGTTGGAGAAGAATCTCGGCTCGATTGCAGACCTTACCCGTCTGCCCGCCGCACTCTTCGTGGTTGATGTAATGAAAGAAAATATCGCTGTAAGAGAAGCCAACCGTCTTGGTATTCCTGTCTTTGCAATAGTCGATACGAATTCGGATCCGAAGAATATAGACTTTATTATCCCGGCCAATGACGACGCAAAAGACAGCATCGACGTGATTCTCACAGCTTGTTGCACTGCTATTGCCGAGGGATTAGAGGAACGGAAAGCCGAGAAAGCGGATGAAAAAGCAGCCGCAGAACAGGCAGAAGAAGCCGCAGAAGGTCGTCGCCGCACATCTCGTAAGGCACGCAAAGAGGAAGAATCAGCTGCTACGGAGACTCCGGTTGAGGCTGAAGCACCTGCCGCAGAATAATTCTTCTCATTATTATTAATATCTAAATGACAAAGGAATATTGACAATGAATGTTTCAATAGCTGATGTTCAGAAACTCCGTAAACTGACAGGTGCGGGGCTTGCTGACTGCAAAAAGGCACTCACCGACAGTGAGGGCAATATCGAAAAGGCAATAGAAATCATCCGGGAAAAGGGTCAAGCCATCGCCGCTAAGCGTTCAGACCGCGAGACTTCCAATGGTTGCGTGCTCGTAAAAGTAGTTAACGGCTTCGGTGCCATCATCGCTTTGAAGTGCGAAACCGACTTCGTTGCCAACGGCGAAGACTATATTCAGCTCACACGCAACATCCTCAACGAGGCCGTTGCAGCCAAAGCCAAGAGCTTAGAAGAGGTAAAAAACCTGAAATTCAACGACGGACAGACCGTTCAAGAGGCAATTATTGCACGCTCAGGAATCACCGGTGAGAAGATGGAACTTGACGGATACAACTATCTTGAAGGCCAAAACATCTACTCATACAACCACATGAACAAGAATCTTTTGTGCACTTTGGTTCAGTTAAACAAGCCGGCAGAAGAGCAGGGACACGCAGTGACGATGCAGATTGCCGCTATGAATCCCGTGGCTCTTGATGAAGCGAGCGTGCCTCAGGACGTTAAGGACAACGAGTTGAAGGTAGCCATCGAGAAAACAAAGGAAGAACAGATTGAGAAAGCTGTTCAGGCAGCTTTGAAGAAGGCCGGTTTCAATCTCTATATAGCCGAAAACGAGGAGCACATTGCAGAAGGAATCGCTAAGAAAGAGATAACAGAAGCACAAGCAGAAGAAATCCGTCGCATCAAGAAAGACGTTGCAACGGAGAAAGCTAACAACTTACCCGAGCAGATGATACAGAACATTGCCAAGGGAAGAATGGCTAAATTCTACAAAGATTCGTGCCTGTTGAACCAGGAATTTATCCAAGACAGCAAGCTCACTGTCAGTGACTACCTGCACGCTGCGGATAAAGAGCTCACCGTGACAGCATTTAAACGCTTCACACTTCGGGCTGAATAAAATTCGGATCATATCTCAAATTTTTAGTAAATATAATTATATGCCGGCCACTTTTATAAAAAAGGGCCGGCATTTTTAATATAGGAATAAAGCAGTCTGCTGCGATTTGGAGTCAGAAGAGATACAAATAGCAATTCAGTTAACGGTTACATGCATTGCAACTAACCATTAAACGGTGTGCAAGTAATAGTTAATCGCACAACGATTAACGGCTTTTCGCAATACAAGTAAGCATTAATGGCAATGTACTCTGTGTATTTTCGATTCTCAACCGGCTATAAAGCGCGCAAGCTCTCAATACTAATCAGCAATAATCAATTTGTAAAACAGCACTTCACCCCACCTTTTCAACTTCTCCGAAAGGGAAGAAAAAGGGCTAAAAAATTGTCAGAATGAAGATATTTGCAGTCGGAATGAATTACATCCAACACAATAAAGAGTTGGACGGAACGTTATATAAACCGGAGACTCCGGTCATTTTCACCAAAGCAGACACTGCTTTGCTAAGGTCGCATAAGCTTTTTCATCCCCGATGATATGGGACGAATCGATTATGAAGCCGAAATCGTGGTACGAATCAGCAGGTTAGGCAAGACGATTCCACAGCGTTTCGCCCACCGTTACTATGATGCGGTGACTTTGGGAGTAGACTTTACGGCCCGCGAATGGCAACAACGGCTGCGCAAAGCAGGTCTGCCGTGGGACCTATGCAAAGGTTTCGACGGCTCAGCAGCTATCGGCGACTGGATAGATGTGCACAAATTACGTGATATTCAGGCACTTCGCTTTCGGTTAGATATCAACGGATGCACCGTGCAAGAGGGTTGTACGAGCGATATGTTGTTTCAAGTAGATGAGCTGATAGCCTATATCAGTCGGTTCTTCACCCTCAAAACGGGCGACATTCTTTATACAGGAACGCCCGCAGGAACGGGTCCCGTACACATCGATGACCACATCGAAGGGTATATCGAAGAGCAAAAGGTAATGGAATTCAATTGCAAATGAATGGTCTCCGGCAGCCCCTCCGAAAGAAAGGAGACACGAATGAGAACAAGAAATCTCATTTTTCGCAATCTGTTTGAGGGGAGAAGAGTAAAGGAATGAGAATTATTAGACATCTTTGTATCAGTCTTTTGCTCTTGCTTTGCACACAGATGCAAGGGCAAGAGTTTGTAAATTTGGCGGCGAAAGACGTCAGAATCGAGGGACGATTGCCGTATTTTACCCGCTCATTTGCTCTTGGAGATCAGTTCAAAGACTCTGTTTACACCGTCCGAATCAGATATCCCGAGTTCACGGAGATGCCTATTGCAGAAGTGAAAAAACTCCGGATGCTGACCGATTCGGTATTGCCTGCATTCCCGCGAATTAACCGTCGCATCGTCGTCGACCGCAAACGAGGTGCCTTGGAAGTGAATTTCTGTCCCTTAGTACACCGCAATGGCAAGTGGTTGATACTCAGTAGCTTTATGATCAGTATAGAGGCGCGGCGCAAGAAGTCGTCCGCAGTGCAGGCAAAAGCCATTACACGCAGCCCGAAAAGTAGTCTGCCGTATGCCGATCACTCTGTTTTGGCGAGCGGACGATGGGCAAAAATCCGTGTGAAAGACAACGGCGTGCATCGTCTGACGGATGAAGTGATCCGACGGGCAGGCTTTACCCATCCTGAGAAAGTAAAGATTTACGGCTACGGCGGACACCTACAAAACGAGATATTGACGGCCAATGACCTGACCGAATATGACGATTTGAAAGAAATTCCGACCTGTATCGTGGGCGGACAACGACTTTTTTACGGTCGCGGTACAGTGAGTTGGGCCGACCGAAAGACCACCATTCGCACGCGAAACCCCTATTCCGACTATGGCTATTACTTTATTACAGAAAGCGATGCAGCACCTCTGACGGTCGATTCCACAGTTTTTCTCGCATCGTTTTATCCCTCGGCAGCCGACTATCACATTCTGCACGAGGTAGATAATTATGCTTGGTACCAAGGCGGTCGCAATCTTTTCGAGGACATTCCCATAGCCAAAGGCACATCGCATACATTCAACGTCAAAGCGCCCGGCCATCAATCGCGAGGCGTTTTATCGGTTGCCGTAACTGCGGGAACCACCAGCGAGGCCGTCATCACGTGCAACGGAACACGCATCGGAACCGCTTCGATGACGTGGACAGACAGTGAAGCCGACACGTATGAGAAAGGAAAGGAAGCCGTTGTTACACTGCCCGTAGACAATCTAACGCCCGATAACGCCGTCACTGTCAGTACAACGGCCGGTGGTCCGGTACGATTAGATTATATTTCCATCACATTCGACACGCCGAAACCGGCTCCTCGCTTAGCTGTCGATGCCTTTCCGGCTGCCGAATACGTACATAACATCACCCCGCAAGACCGTCACGCCGATGCAGCTTGCGATATGGTAATCATCATTCCGACATCGCAAAAGCTCTTGGAGCAGGCTCGTCGGTTGGCCGCTTTTCACGAACGTCACGACGGATTGCGGGTGCGCATCGTGCCGGCAGACGAACTTCTCAATGAGTTCAGCAGCGGAACACCCGACGCCAATGCCTATCGCCGCTATCTGAAAATGCTTTACGACCGTGCCGAAAAGGCCGAAGATCTGCCCCGTTATCTGTTACTCTTCGGCGATTGTGCGTGGGATAACCGAATGAATACGGCTCATTGGGCTGCCGCAAAGCCCGAAGATTACCTGCTATGTTATGAAAGCGAGAATTCGTTTAACAAGGTTTCGTGTTACGTGGACGATGGTTTTTTCTGTCTGTTAGACGACGGCGAGGGGGGCGATTTGCAGCAAACCGACAAGCAGGATGTAGCTGTCGGGCGTTTCCCTGTGGTCGATCCAGACGATGCCAAAACACTTGTCGACAAGACGATAGCCTATGCTAGTAATGCCAACGCGGGTCCGTGGCAAAACACTTTGCTGTTTATGGGCGACGACGGAAACGCTAATCTCCATATGAAAGACGCCGATGACGCTGCCGAACAGGCTGCAACAGGACATCCGGGGTACGTTGTTCGCAAGATGATGTGGGATGCTTACCGTCGCGAATCGTCGTCTACGGGCTTCACATATCCCGATGTTGAGCGCACCATTAAGCAGCAACAGACCGATGGGGCATTAATAATGGATTATGCAGGACACGGTCGTGAGGATGTAATTTCGCACGAATCGGTATTGAAACTCACAGATTTCGAGCGCTTCACAAATAAGAATCTGCCGCTTTGGATTACTGCGTCGTGCGACATTATGCCGTTCGATGGTGCTGTGCCGACTATTGGCGAGGCAGCCATTCTCAACAAACGGGGCGGCGCTGTGGCCTTTTACGGAACCACGCGTACCGTTTATGCCGACCGAAACCGCGTTATCAATATGGCGTTTCTACGCTACGTGCTCGGCAAAAAAGACGGAAAACCTATACCGATAGGCGAAGCTCAGCGACTGGCTAAGAATGAATTGATTACCACCGAGCAAGACTTGACGACTAATAAACTGCAATACGCCCTTTTGGGAGACCCGGCTCTGGCTCTCAATCAGCCCACCTTACGAGCTGTTATCGACTCGGTGAACGATGTTCCGACAGCTTCTGCCACAGCGATTGCACGTTTGCGGGCCGGCACTGTAGCCACAGTGAAAGGCCATATAGAGGGAATCAGCAACTTTCAAGGTATCGTTACGGCCCTCGTCAGAGACAAACGAGAGCTGATTACATGCCGGTTGAACGACAATTCGAAGTCGGGCGCCTTCTCACCATTCACTTATCACGACCGGACACGCACGATTTTTAACGGTTCCGACAGTGTTCGGGGCAGTCGTTTCACGTTTTCCTTCGCCATTCCAAAAGACATCGACTATACCGAAGGCACCGGATTGATCAACGTCTATGCCGTTAATACCGGCCGAACAATGACTGCTCACGGCTCATCAGATAGGTTTCTCATCGGCGGAAGCGGTATTTCGAGCACCGATTCCATCGGACCCGCCATCTATTGTTACCTCAACTCACCCTCGTTTACCAATGGTGGAAAGGTAAACAGCACACCTTACTTTGTCGCTCAACTACGAGACGAAAGCGGGCTGAACGTCAGCGGCAGCAGCATCGGGCACGACTTGCAGCTGACTATCGACGGACTGGCCGCGCAAAGCTATGTGTTGAACGACCGCTTTACATACGATTTCAATTCATATACCGCCGGATCAGTGGCTTTCAACATACCGATGCTGACACCGGGAAAGCACGAACTCACGTTCAAAGCGTGGGATGTGCTGAACAACTCATCGACAACACGCCTCTCATTCACGGTCGTAGAAGGTCTCGAACCGTCGCTTTTCAGCATCGGATGCACTGAAAACCCGGCCTCAACGACCACCGGTTTCATCATCAATCACGACCGAACGGGTAGCGAAATAGATGTACTCATCGAGGTGTTCGACCTCAACGGCTGCCCGCTTTGGACCCACCAAGAGCGCGGTGTGAGCACTTCGGGCACCTATACCGTGCCTTGGAATCTGACCGCCGACAACGGAAACCGGCTCGAAACGGGTGTTTATCTCTACCGCGTAAGCATCGCCTGCAACGGCAGTCATTACGTTTCCAAAGCCCGAAAACTAATCATTACGAGCAATAAATAGCCCAATGACAACGTTTCATTATTAAAATCATTGACCGAAGAATGAACAAACTGACAAGAATAGCCCTGCTCTCGCTGCTCTGTACAGCGTCGATTATAATACGGGCACAGGACAAACCGCGGATGTTCAACCCCGTTTACTATTCCGTTACCTCGCAGATGATTGCTCCGGATGCCCGTGCCGCTGGTATGGGTGATGTCGGAGCAGCCACCGATCCGGATGTAAATTCACAATATTGGAATCCCGCCAAGTACCCGTTTAACATCTCACGGGCCGGCGTTTCACTGAATTATACGCCTTGGCTGCGGCAATTGGTCACCGATATTTACCTTGCCTATCTCGCAGGCTATTATCGAATCGGCAATTATTCGGCCGTTTCAAGCTCACTAAGATACTTCTCTCTCGGCGAGGTTGAGACCAACAAGCCCGGCACAGCAGCAATGACCATACGCCCGTATGAGATGTCTTTCGATGTGGCTTACTCCATTATGCTGAGTGAGAAATTGTCGATTGCGGCCGGTGTGCGGTGGATCTATTCCGATCTGACATACAGTTACAGCGAGGAAACAAGTCTGGGATCGGCCTTTGCAGCTGATTTGGGACTCTATTACCAGACCTATCCCATGCTCGGAGCGCGTGAATGCCAGTTGGGCTTGGGCCTGAACATCTCGAATATCGGCAGCAAAATCAATATGGGTAACGATGACAACAGCGACTTTATACCCACAAACCTGCGCTTGGGAGGTGCTTTGATAATTCCCATTGACAATTACAACCGGCTCACTTTGGCTGCCGATGCTAACAAATTGCTTGTTCCCACCAAACCGAAACAGCAAGACGGCGAAACCACGCAGGCTTACCAAGACCGCCTTCAACGCGATTACTACGACGTTTCGAGCATCAGCGGCATCTTCAAGAGTTTCAGCGACGCTCCCGGAGGATTCAAAGAAGAGATGCAAGAGGTACAATGGAGCATCGGAGCAGAATATATTTACAATGACAAATTCAGTCTGCGAGCCGGCTATCACAATGAAAGCGCCAACAAAGGAGATCTTAAATACTTTACCGTCGGTGCCGGATTCAAGATGAATGTGTTCTCTTTGGATGCGGGATATGTCATTGCCACGACCAAGAGTAATCCACTCGACCAGACCCTCCGCTTCTCTCTTACCTTCGATATGGATGGTATCAAGGATCTGTTTCGGCGCAAATGAACAGGGAATTGATAGTTGATAATTAAGAATTGAGAATTCATTCAATTCCCGATTATCAATGAATACGGTTCCTAATTATCAGTTCTCAATTATTAATTTTCAATTACCAATGATTCGAGTAGGCTTTGGATACGATGTCCACCGTTTGGTAGAAGGCCGCGATTTATGGCTTGGCGGCATCAAGATAGACCACAGTTCGGGTCTGTTAGGCCACAGTGACGCCGACGTTTTGCTGCACGCCATCTGCGATGCGATGCTCGGTGCGGCCAATATGCGTGATATAGGATACCACTTTCCGGACACTTCTGCCGACACATTAAATATGGACAGCAAGGTGATTCTGCGTAAAACAGTAGCTTTGATTGCATCGAAAGGTTACCGTCTCGGCAATATCGACGCCACCGTTTGTGCCGAACGCCCCAAGCTAAATCCGCATATCCCGGCAATGCAACAATGTATTGCCGACATCATCGGCACCGATCCCGACAACGTTTCCATCAAAGCCACCACCAACGAGCACCTCGATGCCATTGGCAAAGAGGAAGGAATAGCGGCCTATGCAGTCGTGTTGATAGAGCGGATTGAGTATTGAGAATCGCTGACGGATTATTTATAATTTTGTTCTTTCATGTGTTGTGCAATGGAAAATCAAGTGAAAGTAGACGAGATGTATATGCGTCGGTGTTTGCAATTGGCGCGAAACGGACTGCTGACAGCTCGACCTAATCCGATGGTTGGGGCTGTTATCGTGAGCGATAAAGGGCGAATCATCGGCGAAGGATATCACATTCGGCCTGGCGAAGGGCACGCCGAAGTCAACGCTTTTGCGTCAGTGAGGGCCGAAGACGAGCCTTTACTGACACAATCGACCGTCTATGTGAGTCTCGAACCGTGCTCGCACTATGGCAAAACGCCGCCTTGTGCTGACCTGATTGTGCAGAAAGGTGTACGAAGAGTGGTCTGCGGGTGTGTCGATCCGTTTGCAAAAGTACAGGGAAGGGGTATTAAACGCATTCGCGAAGCAGGTATCGAGGTGACTGTCGGGGTATTGGAAAGGGAATGTTTGCAGCTCAATAGACGTTTTATAACAGTCAATACGCAACATCGTCCGTATGTCATCTTGAAGTGGGCACAGACTTCCAACGGCTTCATAGACGACAACTTACGGCCCATTGTGCTCTCGACGCCATTCACCCGAATGTTAGTTCATAAGCTGAGAGCCGAAAGCGACGCCATCCTTGTGGGCCGGATTACCGACGAAAGAGAGCATCCGCGCCTGGATGTACGCGATTGGTGGGGGCAGAATCCATTGCGTTTGGTACTTGATCACAGGCTTTTGTTGTCCGAGCTGATGGCCGATCTCTATGTGCGCGGCGTGCAATCGCTCCTCGTAGAGGGCGGTGCTGCTACGCATCGGAGTTTTATCGAGGCTGAGTTATGGGATGAAATTCGAGTAGAAACGGCATCTTTCACTGTGCAAACAGGTACAAAAGCCCCTGCGATTCCGGGTGAAGCACAACTTGAAAGTCGGCAAATCTTTTCGAATTTTGAAGTTGACAAGTTAGCAAGTAGACGAGTGAATGAGGGTGGAAGTAAGTTAATGGAAGTCAATATAATTGATGTTTATCGGCACAGATGAATTTATTTGCGACCGAAGTCGGCCGGAATCTCCCCCCATTTTTTTGTTTCCCATTTGATAATGGGCGTCTTGACGATGTGCGTTTTCAGCCATTGCTCGGCGCGGGCAATGACTGCGAAGAGCGCTTCTGTTTGTGAATCGCGCTTTAATTTGGTTTTACATTGCTTCTTCTTAACCCATAAAATGGCGTTGTAAGAGTCGCTGTAAATCACCCGATTGGTGATATTCTGCTTCTCTAAAAGGGCCAGTGCGTGGACAATTGCAAGAAATTCGCCGATGTTGTTGGTGCCTTTCACAGGACCGAAATGAAAGAGTTGCGTACCCGTTTGCAAGTCAATGCCCTGGTATTCCATCGGTCCGGGATTTCCGGAGCAGGCTGCATCCACAGCGATAGCAGCTGCCTTGACTTCCAAAGGCAATGGAAGCACGGTATCGTGGCGGGTTTCCGGTGGATTGTGCAGCATCTGTTGGTACAGTAGATAATGTGAGTTCGGGATGGCTTACATACGCTCCGGAACCTCGATTCCTAACAAACGCATACCGTTTTTGATGATTTTGCTACATTCTTTGCCAATACCAGGCGTACTATTTTCTGTTTTTCGTCCTCTGCATTGAGGATACTGTAATCGTGATAGAATTGATTGAACTCTTTCGTTAGCTCGTAACAGTAGTTCGCAATGCCGCTGGGACTGTAATCTTTACCTGCTTGCAGCACCACCGAAGCATATTCGTTCATCTTCTGAATGAGTTCAATCTCCTTGTCATTGATAGGCATATCACCGGCAAGCGACGTCGGAACAGACTGCCCTTCGGCGTCGGCCTTGCGCAGAATACTACGGATTCGGGCATAGGTATACTGAATGAACGGACCCGTATTGCCGTTGAAGTCGATGCTTTCAGCGGGATTAAACAACATATTCTTGCGTGCATCGACTTTCAAAATGAAATATTTCAGGGCGCCGAGACCCACGATTCGGGCAATGTTATTGCGCTCTTCATCGCTCATATCGGCAAATTTTCCTAACTCTTCGCTCGTCTTCCGTGCATCGGAAATCATCTCTTCAATCAGCTCATCGGCATCAACTACAGTGCCTTCGCGGCTTTTCATTTTGCCGTTGGGTAGTTCCACCATTCCGTAAGAGAAGTGAACGAGGTCTTTTCCCCACTCGAATCCAAAGCGGTCTAACAGCAAAGAGAGTACCTGGAAATGGTAATTCTGCTCGTTTCCGACGACATAAATCATCTTATGAAGTGCCGGATAGTCTTTGAAACGTAAAGCTGCCGTACCGATATCTTGCGTCATATAGACGCTCGTTCCATCCGAACGGAGAAGCAATTTTTGGTCTAATCCGTCGCCGGTAAGGTCTGCCCAGACGCTGTTGTCGGCTTTTCGGAAGAAGAGTCCTTGCTTTAAGCCCTCTTCTACCTTTGCTTTCCCGACAAGATACGTGTCCGATTCGTAGTAGATTTTATCGAAACCGACGCCCAAAGCCTTGTAAGTCTCGTCGAAACCGGCATAAACCCAGTCGTTCATCCGCTTCCAGAGAGCCCGTACTTCGGGGTCGCCCTGCTCCCATTTCACCAACATTTCGTGGGCTTCTTTCATCAGCGGCGCTTCCTCTTTGGCTTTTGTTTCGGCCGCTTCTTCGGTCATTCCCTCGCCGATGAATTGTTTTTTGAGTTGCGAAATCTCATCACGGTAATGCTGATCAAAGGCCACATAATAGTCGCCTATCAGATGATCGCCTTTCTTTCCGCTCGTTTCGGGCGTCTCGCCGTTGCCCCATTTCAGCCACGCCAACATTGATTTGCAGATGTGGATACCGCGATCGTTCACGATATTGGTCTTGATTACGCGATTGCCATTGGCCTGCATAATCTGCGAAAGGGCCCAACCCAAAAGGTTGTTACGCACGTGTCCCAGGTGCAAGGGCTTGTTGGTGTTGGGCGAAGAATATTCAACCATTACGAGCGGAGATGCTTCCGTAACAGGCTTTTCACCGAAATGGTCATCCGAATGGATGTCATTCAGCAAACTGATCCACGCTTCCGCTGCGATGACAAGATTCAGGAAGCCTTTCACCACATTGAAATCGGCCACGGCCTCACAGTGTTTGGCTATGTATTCGCCGATTTCCTGTGCTGTGTCTTCGGGTTTTTTACGCGATATTTTGAGGAAAGGGAACACCACAAGTGTGTAGTTTCCCTCGAAAGTTGACTTCGTTTTCTGCAACTGAACCATTGCTTCCGTCACCTCTTGTGCGTATAATTCCTTCACGGCTGCTATCACAGCGCGGCTTATCTGATTCTCGATTTTCATACCGTTCATTATCCGATAAAATGTGGTTTATGGTCTGCAAAGTTACGCATTTTCGTTAAGAGTAGGAGATTTGATGTCGGGAAATTTTGATATGGAGCTTTGTTAATTGAGAATTTAGTTACCGAGTGATTTCGGATAGAAAGCAAATGAGATTTCAATCAACCGTTTGTTGCACCGCAACTAATAGTTAAACGCACGCTAACCAACCGTTAATCGCAAGGCAACTAATGGTTGGTTATGTGGGAGAATATATCTCAGTGTGAATGAGATCATTGTGAATGTTTGTCTTATGAATGGGAATTTCTCAATTCTCAATCGGCCATTTGATAAATCAAGGACGGGGGAATGGGTTCTCGATAGGTATAAAGGCTGGTGCCCATTCGCGCCCGATCCTTGCCCCCTGACGCGCAAAGCGCCAAGGTTTTGGTCTTGATGTTATCCTCATCGCTCCTTTTTCACCAGCCTTTTTGCACATGCGAAAGGAGCGTATGCAATCTATGGGGATGTCAACGGATGCATAAATGCGCCGGCAAAGGCGGCATGGCACCGTTTTGCGTACACACGAATGCGCTGACCTCAACGGCCAAACGATGTGCTTCAGCTACTGGTTCGCCTTTCAACACAGCCGTACAGAAAGCTGCAGTGAATGAATCGCCGGCACCGACAGTATCTGCTACGTCCACTTTGGGTGTCTCTCGAAACGACATTGTACCCGGAGTGAAAACATAACTACCGTTGATTCCGCAGGTGAGCACGAGCATGTCGAGATCGTATTTGCCAAAATGAGCCAGCATTTATCCTGAATGTCCAGCCCGGGATAGCCATACATCCGGCCGATTGCAACCAGTTCTTCGTCGTTTATTTTGAGAACGTTGCACAGTTTTAATGATTCCTGAATGATTTCTTTGGTGTAAAAGGTCTGTCTTAAATTAATATCGAAGATTCGGAGACAATCGCTTGGTGTTGCTTTAATTAATTGATAGATTGTGTTTCGCGATACAACGTTGCGTTGGGCGAGTGATCCCCAGCAGATAGCACGGGCATTTTGGGCCACGGCCAACATCTCGTCGGTGAGCGGAATATTGTCCCACGCCACGTTTTCACGTATGTCATAAGTGGGAACTCCTTCATTATCAAGTGTCACTTGCACCGTTCCTGTGGGATAAGGAACGTGTGGCATGATGTATCGAAGCTCTTTTGCGTCAAGCTGTTTGATGGTTTCTTCGGCCAGTTTGTCCTCACCGAGCGCGCTGATAGCAATAGATCGCTCGCCGAATTGGCCAATGTGATAGGCGAAATTGGCTGGTGCGCCGCCCAGTTTTTTGCCTTCGGGCAGCACGTCCCACAGTGCTTCGCCCACGCCGATGATGTATCGGACCTGTTGATTGTTTGTTTCCATTGTCGTATGTTGTTGATTAATGTTTCACTTGCGGTATGTAAGTCAGCAGATAAATCACGCCAACGGCCATCACCAAAACGGCTCCTGCCTGGTGGAAAGCATCTGAGGCGAATCCCATCAAGAGCGGAAATATCGTGCCGCCGAATAGTCCCATGATCATCAATCCCGATACTTCGTTCTTGCGATTGGGTTCAGATAGCAGCGCTTGTGCATACACCAAGGAGAAGATATTTGAATTGCCGTAACCCACGAGAGCAATAGCAGTGTAGAGAACGAGCCTTGTTGTGCCTGCAAACAGCCCGCACATCGCGAGTGCCATCATAGCAACGCTGATGATAAAGAACACGCGATTGCTGATCACTCGTAGGAAAAAGGATCCTGTGAGACAGCCGATCGTTCGGAAAATAAAATAAAGGCTGGTGGCAAAAGCGGCCTCGTTGAGGGTTATTCCGAAGCGTTCCATCAGGATCTTAGGGGCTGTTGTGTTGGTGCCCACATCGATTCCGACATGGCACATGATGCCGATGAACGACAGCAAGATGACTGGCCGGCCCAGAAGTCGGATGCAATCGACAAAAGACGAAGCACCCTCGTCGTGCTGTTCTTCCTCAATAGGCGTGGCGCAAAGCAATAGTGTGGCTGCCACACCGATCAATGTATAAATCAAAAAGAGCACGCGCCATTGCAGACCGAATGTGGGCAACGATGCCGTTGCGCCCCACATTGCGATGTAAGGAGCCGAAAATGAGGCGATGGCTTTGATGAATTGCCCGAAAGTGAGTGTGCTGGCGAGGTTTCCTCCACGTATCACAGTGGCCACAAGCGGGTTGAGTGATGTCTGCATCAGCGCATTCCCGATGCCCAAAAGCGAGAAAGAGATGAGCATCAGCAGATAAGTCTCGCCGAAGAAAGGCAGTATCAGCGATGCGATTGTCATGACCAGACTGAGCAGCACAGTGTTTTTCCGTCCGATTTTATTCATCAGTATCCCGGTGGGAACAGAGAAGATCAGGAACCAAAAAAACACTAACGAGGGGAAAACATTGGCTGTCGCGTCTGTCAAATGCAGATCGTTTTTGACGTAGTTGGATGCAATGCCCACGAGATCGACGAATCCCATGGCAAAGAAACACAGCATCAAGGGGATGAGTTGAGTGATATTTTTCTTATCCATAGCTTGTTGTTTGGTTATGAGCGAATGTTACAGTTTTTTGCAGTGAATCATTTTCGGTAGATGATTAACGGTTAGTCTCACAGCGAAAGACGGTTAACCGTCATGTGATTAACGGTTGCTTGTCCGCCCACGGTATATAACCTGGCCGAAGTGTAGGGTGCGGTGGGGAACACGAGATTGGTCATGGCGATGCGACCACCATCTACAAAGATTTCCACAGAGCATTTGCCAACGAAGATGTCGAGGTGATAGGTGGTGCCATTGCATAGACTGAGCGGTGCCCACGTGTCCAAGGCAAAATCATTTTTATAGTTCTCGGCATAGCGTTTCGTGATGGCTGCCTTGTAAATCTGCGTGCGATCCTGATACTGCGAAGACTTGATCTTGAACGTACCGGGGTCGAAATCCTGATAGATGTTGCCCGAGTAATACCATCCTTGACCCAGACTGCCGTTCAGATTGAGCGAAATCTCTTGCAAACCGAAGTGATTGGTCTTATAATTCAGCAGTCCGTTAAACCCCTCTTGTCCCAATCTTGTAAACGAATTGACGGCATAACCGATATTACCTGTTGTGATAGCGGTCTCCGATATTTTGAGTAATCCCTGATGACTGAGGCTTGCATCGCCGCGCCAAATTGTGTTGACGCTGTGCGGATTGGTGGCATAGGTCACCGGCAAACCGTTTTCCAAGACGTTGACATCTGCTGATGGCAGACCGATTTGAATCTCGCGCGGTCCGTTTGCACTTGCCGCGTTGAGCATCACGTTACGATTGTTCTCCTCCTTATTGGTTTGCGAACTCTCTTTCTTTGATTTCTGTGCTCCTGCATTGCTTTGCGCGTGAGCAACACCAATGAACAACAGCGAAACAAGCGTCGCTGTCTGCCATCTTCCGAGGTGTAGATTGAAATGCGTCATAGCCGTATGCTTAGATGTAATAGACAGTAGATTTCCGCTGCGAATATAGCAAAATCGTTTCTAAACAAATATCAAAAATCGTTCAAAGTCTATCACATTTGTTGCACTGCAACATTTTTGTGAGCACTCGAACGATATATCGCATGGGGCAAATCGGTGTTGGCGATCGTGCATTTGATGTTGTTTGCAGACAAGTTCGTATTCGATGACAAATCAATAAGATAGAATACTTTTGGCAACAAGCGATTGGCCCTTTTTTCATTAACGCTTAGTTGTATGGTAATTCACTGTTAATTGCACACCGATTAAGCGTTAGTTGCAGCGTGATTAACGGTTAGTTGGCCTCCCCTTCACTTCTCCGTGGCTTCTAATACCATCATTTTTAGGTATTGCAAACGTCGAAGAGAATCGTTAACTTTGCGCGCAAAGTATATTAAACAATAATCAACATAATCATTCAAACGTATGAAAAGATTAGTAATTGTCCGCCACGGAGAGAGCGAGTGGAATCAGAAGAACCTCTTTACAGGCTGGGTTGACGTGGAATTATCCGATAAAGGACGTGCCGAAGCAAAGCGAGCTGGACAGGCATTGCGCAATGCCGGCATTGACTTTGACATCTGTTTCACCTCTTATCTGCGTCGCGCCATCAACACGCAACAGATCATTCTCAAAGAAATGGACCGCGAATGGCTGCCGGTTTATAAGTCGTTTAAACTCAACGAACGGCATTACGGTGCTCTGTCGGGACTGAACAAAAAAGAAACGGCAGAGAAATACGGCGAAGAACAGGTGCATATCTGGCGCCGGAGTTTTGATGTGAGACCGCCGAAGATGGAAGATGACAATCCTTATAACTCACGCAAAAATCCCGCTTATCGTGATGTGCCGGCCCAGGAGGTGCCGATGTGCGAGAGTTTGAAGGACACCATCGCTCGCACAGTGCCCTATTTCGAACAAGAAATCAAACCGCTCGTGATGGCCGGTAAGCGTGTGATGATTGCTGCTCACGGCAATTCGCTTCGCTCGCTCATCAAATATTTCGAGCATATTTCGGATGAAGAGATCGTCAATGTGGAGATTCCCACGGGCACGCCGTTGGTGTATGAGTTTGACGACAATTTCAATGTGATAAAGAAATATTATCTGGATAAATAGAAAACAACATTCAACAGCTACAAAAAAAGACCCGCATTCTCCACCGGAATGCGGGTCTTTTGGGTTTTGATTCGCTTGACTTAGAGATCAAACTCGCTGTTATGGTCTAAGCTGTCGTTGAAGTCTCGCGGTTCACGTTCTGTCATCGGGTCATGAAATTCGCGGTCTTCGCGATCCTCACGATGCTCGAAACGGCGTGGCTGACGGTCGTTATTGAATGAGCGTCGATCGTTATGGTCGCTGTGTTCACGGCGTGGTTGGCGGTCGTTTCCACCCTGGCGGCGGTCTCCTCTGTCGCCCGACTCACGCCGAGGACGACGTTCCCGCTCGACATATCCTTCCGGTTTGGGCATCAACACACGGTGAGAGAGTTTGTATTTACCTGTCTTCGGATCGATATCAAGCAGTTTCACCTGAATCTTGTCACCCTCTTTGATACCGGCTTCTTCTACGCTTTCGAGGCGTTTCCAATCTATTTCGGAGATGTGAAGCAGTCCGTCCTTGCCCGGCATAATCTCAACGAAACAGCCGTAAGGCATTATCGAGCGTACGGTTCCATCGTAAACCTCTCCTACTTCGGGGATGGCCACGATGGATTTAATCTTGGCAATGGCAGCGTCTATGCTCTCCTTGTTGGGTGCACTGACCTGAACCGTACCCTTACCGTCCACTTCATCAATGGTGATTGTGGCTCCGGTTTCTTCCTGCATCTGCTGAATAATCTTGCCACCAGGGCCGATCACGGCACCGATAAACTCTTTGGGAATATCGAATTGTTCAATTCTCGGCACCTGAGGTTTGAGTTCTGCGCGTGGTTCTGCAATCGTTTCAGTCAGCTTCCCGAGGATATGCTCACGGCCAGCTTTGGCTTGCATCAATGCTTCTTCAATGATTTCAAAGCTCAATCCGTCGCATTTGATGTCCATTTGCGTAGCTGTTAGACCGTCTTTTGTACCCGTTGTCTTGAAGTCCATATCGCCTAAGTGATCCTCATCACCCAATATATCGCTCAGGATTGCATATTTGTCTTCGCCCGAATTCTTGATAAGTCCCATCGCAATACCGCTTACCGGTTTCTTCATTGGCACACCGGCATCCATCAAAGCCAATGTACCCGCACAGACGGTAGCCATTGACGACGAACCATTACTTTCTAAAATCTGACTCACCAAGCGCACCGTATAAGGAAATTCTGCGGGAATCTGGCCTTTCAAACCGCGCCAAGCTAAGTGTCCATGACCGATTTCGCGACGTCCGACACCGCGTTGTGCCTTAGCTTCTCCTGTGCAGAAGGGTGGGAAATTGTAGTGAAGTAGAAACCGCTGATAGCTTTTGTCGAGCACATCGTCAATCAGTTTCTCATCAAGTTTGGTTCCGAGCGTACACGTCGAGAGGCTCTGCGTTTCGCCGCGAGTGAAAATCGCACTGCCGTGAGGCATCGGAAGCGGACTAACTTCGCACCAGATAGGACGGATCTCATCCGTTTTTCGACCGTCGAGACGCTTGCCCTCGTCAAGAATACATCTCCGCATCGCATCGCGCAGCACATCATCATAATAGCGTGCAGCCTCAGCGTGCTTCTCTTCAAGGTCATCGGCAGAGAGATCCGTATGTGCTGCGTCATACTTTTCAAGAAAATCGGCAATGATTTGATCAAAGGCGTCGTGCCGTTCTTGTTTAGGCAACGCCTGTTTCGTTATGTCGTAAACGGGCTGATAAAGCTCATCGGCGATCTGTTTGCGCAGTTCTTCGTCGTTGATCTCGTGATCATACGTCCGCTTGACGTCCTTACCCAACTCCTTGGAAAGAGCCGTCTGCAATTCGCACATCGGCTTGATAGCATCCATTGCGGCTTTCAAGGCACCGATCATATCTTGCTCCGAAACTTCTTTCATCTCTCCTTCGACCATCATAATATTCTCGGCCGAAGCACCGACCATAATATCCATATCCGCATCTTCCATCTGTTCGAAAGTAGGATTGATGACATACTCGCCGTTGATACGAGCTACACGAACTTCGGAAATAGGACATTCAAAAGGTATATCTGATACGGCCATCGCGGCGGAAGCAGCGAAACCCGCAAGGGCATCAGGTTGATCGACACCGTCGGCCGATAAAAGCATCACGTTGACAAATACTTCTGCGTGGTAGTTTGATGGGAAAAGCGGCCGCAAAACGCGGTCAACCAGCCGAGAAGTCAATATCTCGTTGTCGCCGGCTTTGCCTTCGCGCTTGGTGAATCCGCCAGGGAAACGTCCTGCTGCGGCGTATTGCTCGCGGTAATCAACCTGCAAAGGCATAAAGTCTGTGCCGGGAACTGCATCCTTTGCTGCACAAACAGTTGCGAGCAGTACGGTGTTTCCCATTCTCAGGACAACTGAACCGTCGGTCTGTTTTGCAACTTTCCCGGTCTCAATGCTGATAGTTCTGCCATCAGGCAATTGAACTGTTTTCGTAATTACGTTCATCTAAAATCTTATTGTTTTGACTAACATCTAAAAATAATTCGGACAAAGGTAGTCAATTTCGGGTGAACGAAAGAAGGAAACCGGGATTATTTTATAAAATTAAATGTTTCATTGCCCCCATTCATCAAACCACCAACAACCAGCAAAGCAAAAGGGTGAAAAGAAGCTCTCCAGCCATCTTTTCACCCTTCCCGCTTTTCCCCGGTCTAATTCACTCTTTCACTTTTCCCCGGCCTAACTCGCCTTCTCCACCTTCACCAGCTTCCCATCCTCGACCTTCACCCAAAGCGAGTCGCCGCTGGCGGATTTCAGTTCATAGAGTTTTGTGCCATCTTCGCCCTTGGCCGTTTTGCCGGTGAGCGAAAGCGTGCCGGGGGCGAAGCCATTCTCCTGTTCAAAGGCTGGGAGCAATTTTTCCACTGTCTTCTTGCTGCCCGAGGGCTTTTTCTCGCCGTCTTTTCTCTTCTTCTGCGCCGTGCTTTCATTGTAACTGGTCTTCGACTCGTTGATAATGCGATTCAGTTTGTCGATGAGATCAGAAGCGATCTTGCGATCAGCATCATTGGCAGCCATCATATAGGCCACCTCGATATGACGAAAAATAGCAGCTATCGTTTGATCGTTCTTCTTGCGAATGGCAGCCCCTGTGGGCAACATGTCGGCGGCCTTCACCTGTGCACGCTGTGTGCGGATGACGTCAAACTCGCTGTTGGCCTTGCGCAATAAATTAATAAGCGGAGCAAGAGCAAGCGCATTGACATTGACCAAGGCGGCAGGTTTAGCCAAATCCGTCAGCAGTCCGGTGATATGGGCCGTTTCCTCGGCCAGCGTCTCCCGTTGCAACCCGGCATACGTGTCTACAATGAGTTTGAGCTTGCGACCGGCTTCTGCACGAGTCGGAATGGGCGATTTAGCAGCCTGCCGAATCTCTTCAAAGATGGCCGTAACGAGACGATCGCGCTCCTGGTCCTTTTGCGCGAGTCGCGCCGTCTCTTCCGAGGCCGTCGTCTCTCGGGCCACCTCACTCTCTGTGTCGATACCCGTCTTCCACAGGGCGATGTCGGCGGCTTCCAGGAGAATCTTGGCCGGTGCAGTCTTCGAGATCATGTTGTAAAACCGAATTTGCAAGTCGGCATGCAGGCCGAGTGAGAATTTCGAACTCAATGTTTTGTTGATTTGCTTAATAGGTTTCATGTTGCTTGTTATTTTATGGTGAAATCAATAGTTTGGCCCCGTCGGAAATTCTTTTTGGTCCGTGCAGCGGTGCGCGGCCCCGTCGGAAATTCTTTTTGGTCCATGCAGCGGTGCACGGCCCCGTCGGAGATTCTTTTTGGCCCATGCAGCAGGTGCGTGGCCCCACCGGAGATTCTTTTTGGTCCATGCAGCGGTGCACGGCCCCATCGGAGATTCTTTTTGGCCCATGCAGTAGGTGCGCGGCCCCGTCGTGAGGTCTTTTTGCGACTGCACGAACAGCTCGTCTTCCTTTTCCAGCGCCTTTTTCAGTGCCTTCAACTCCTCCGTCGCCTTCGTTTTCAGGGCGTCGCAGGCCTCGGCGCGACCCACCGCCGTGCGCACAAACAGAATGTGCGCCGCATTGGTAAGGTGCAAGATGTTAATTTTCTGAATCTGTTTCATAATCATTTATTACTTTGAGGTTAAAAACTGCTTTCTTACTGAAAAAGGGGGGAAACCTTCAGGTTTTTCCTAATTCCCATTCGGGAATGGCCATAACCTGCAAGTTTTTCTCAATTTCCGCTCGGGAAAGGGCTGTAACCTGTAGGTTTTCCTCATTTTCCATTTGGAATGGATGTATTGAATTAATATTTGACGAAGGGACGGACGAGGCCAGGGTTAGCCTTGTAAGTAGTATTCCAAGGCATACCTACCATACCTAGGTTGACGCAATAGGCTCCGTTATAGTGGTACTCAGTACTCGTCCAGTAAGACTTAAAACCTGTCGTAAAAATCGAGGTGCCTCCCACTTGAGTAAAAGCGACATCAACTAGATTTTGATAATAACCGTAAGCTTTATAAATCCAAGTTATCTTATTACCAAAGCCCAAAACGACGATTGGCAACAGAAAATCGTTGGCCGATGGCAAGTACCATTGCAGCGCTGGTGAACCGGTATAGGCTACGCCTGGATTATAGTCGGCGGCGGCTTTAAAGGCGAGAAAGTCGGGATTCTGGCCCTTTACCTTATTGCCGGTTACAATGCTGGTTGAATAACTTGGATCCCATGTCTCATCTACACCACTGGTTGTCTGACTGGTAAATGCGTCTTCAGGCATAATAGGCACCATATGCGTGTTGGTTTGCAAGTACCAATATGCATTGTCGGTATTATTGCACCACCGCATCATTGCTCCACTATTAGCTTCGTTCAGGGCAATGGCTATATGGTTATCTTGGTCTACTACCAGAGCGATGGGCGTTTTTGCTGTTGCTGCAGGGGCGCCGCCGAAAGTGGTGTCTTTGAAATGGCCGGTGGTGCCGTCGCTCATCAGGTAAGTATAGCTGGGTTTGAGTTTGATTTTGACAAGGTACGATTTATTCGATTGCATCGAGAGGGCGAAGTTCAGCTTTTGTGCAGCGGTGAGAGACTTCCAAAATACGATACCGGCCGAGAAACTAAGTTTCAGGTTAGAAGCCTCGGTGCCAGGCAGAAAATAATGGTAATCGGCGCTTGTGGAAGTATACGCATAATCCTGGCCAAAGTTTGAAGCCGAGTACATGGCTCCGGTGCTGGCCGGCGAATTGCAGGTAGAAGGAGTGATGGCTCCATTGGTGGCCGTATAAACTTTTGTTGTCGGATTGTAGGCTATGCTGGCAGGTACAACGTTGGCGGCAGTCTGCTCGAGCGTGGCCGTGATGGCGTTGGGGATGTGCTTCTGGCAGACGAATTGGGTGCGCAGGCGGGCACCGACGTGCTTCATCGTAAATGTGACTTGTTGGTCAGGCTCCTGGTTGATGCTCTCGGCATTTGCTATTCCGATCATCGCCGTTGCAGCTTTGTCGCGTGCAACGGTCAACTCGTTGCCCGAGGGAACCACGTCGTCGTTGAAGGCAACGAAGTCGTAAGTGCCGTGAGCTAATTTTATGCTGCCCTTATTCGCTACATCGGGCGTAAAAGTTCCGCCGTTAAACGTGCCGCTCATTTCGCCTTTCAGCGTACCGGCTTGATAGGCACGGATGGTGTAGTGGCCATTGGCGGGCGTTTGGGTGCCGCGCGTTTTAGCTACCGGTTCGCTCTCTACACTAATTTCGGCTTCGCAGTCGCCTAAATCTACGATTTGTGGCTTGGCTGTTTCTGCCGTTCTTGTCAGCGTTTCGTCTTCGCCAAAGTCTTCGTTGGTAAAGCTGAATTGTACCGTTTGCGTCGGCTCTTTCTGTTCGTTATTCTCGTCATTGCTGCAACTCGCTGTCAATAGCAACAGCGCTGCGCTTAAAAATAGAAATTTCTTCATTGTTTTCTTAATGTTTTTAATTGCTGATTACTCAAATTCATACTCTCCTCCGTCGACATCCTCGTCCGGATCCCAATCCTCTTGCTGTGAACCTGGGTGCGGGCGCACCGACGTGCAAATAAATCGCTCTGTCGCCGCTTCGACGACATGGCATTCGGGCTTCAGATAAGCCGTTAAACTCTCTACTTGTTTCTTCATTATTTCATGTTGTTTTGAGTGAAAAATTCGTGAAGTTTTCCCCCTTGCTCGGTTGGCAAAAGGGCATGAAAAAGAGAACAAAGGGAACTCCGAGAAGCCCTTTGTTTATTGGGGATTAGCTCACGCCTTACGCGCGCGCGTAGGGTGAGACGTGAAAGGCGTCTATGCCAGGTAAGATGTGTGTGTGTGTGTTAAGACTTTTTCCGAGATATGCAAATATAAAGCGTTAAAAGATGCAAGAGAAACGGAGTCCTTTTGCATCGCGTTACGACTGTTTATATTTGCTTTTGTTGTCATATTCTTATTTGTTCAGACCCCCATCCCCCTAACTTAGGGGGCGGAAGAGGCTAAGCCGGGGGCAAAGGTAAGGAAAGAATCTTAAATGGGCAAATGTTTTCCGAGAAAAGTGGAAAAGGCGGGGGTGAGACTGTTCGGAAATGGATCAGCCGTAAATGATTTTTCCGGATTCGTCTTTATAGGCATCCAGATCTTTACTGTACTGATTCATGGCTCGAAGGCTCATTCCCATATTCGAGAAACCACCGTCGTGGAACAGCGTTTGCATCGTAACCTTACGCGTCAAATCGCTGAACAGCGTTACGCAATAGTCTGCACAGTCGTCTGCCGAGGCGTTACCTAACGGCGACATCTTATCTGCAAAGTCCATCATACTATCTATATCCTTGATTCCTTTGCCTGCTGTCGTGGGCGTGGGAGACTGCGAAACGGTGTTGATTCGCACGCTTTTCTCACGACCGTAGATGTAACCGAAACTGCGGGCAATGCTCTCCAAGAGGCTCTTTGCATCCGCCATATCGTTGTATCCGAAGAAAGTGCGGTGCGAAGCAATGTAAGTCAGCGCCACAACAGAGCCGTATTCGGCAATGGCATCCGTCTTTTTGGCCGCTTGCAACATCTTATGAAATGAGATGGCAGATATATCTAACGTCTTGTTCAGCCAGTTATAATCAAGGTCATCGTATGTTCTGTGCTTCCGAACGTTAGGACTCATCCCGATGGAATGTAGTACAAAGTCGACTTTTCCGCCCAAAACGTCCTGCGCTTTGACGAAAACGTTCTCCAAATCATCATAGTTCGTGGCGTCGGCAGCGATAATCGGTGCATTGATCTTATCTGAAAGCTCGTTCAACTCGCCCATTCGGAGCGCCATTTCAGTGTTACTCAAAACAATCTTGGCACCTTCTTCGGCACAGCGTTCAGCTACTTTCCAGGCGATAGACATATTGTTCAATGCGCCGAAGATGATACCTCTTTTACCTTTTAATAAATTGTAAGCCATAATCTTCTTATATATTATCCGCTGCAAAATTACCTTTTTTATGGCGAAATACCAAAAAAGAGGAAATATAAAACAATATGTCGGCCATCAATACGCTACAACCAACGTTTGGCGCGGCTGTAAACGGATGTCTCGGTCTAAGCGGATCGAGGTGCCGGTGAGAATATCTGTGCCTTCGGTGGCGGCTCCGATGACTTCTGCATAACGCCCCACAGGCATCACTGCAGCCTTATTTGTACCGTTGAGAATGGTCAGAACAGTACGCCCTTGATAACGACGTGCAATGACATAAACGCCCTCATAGGGAAGAAACTGCGTCTGTCGACCTCGCGAAATTACATCATTTCCCTTGCGCCAATGCAACAATCGGCTCAACCAAGAGAACATTTCGTTCTCCGCTTCGGTGCGACTGGCAGCGGTGAAAGCATTGCGCTTATCGCCCGGAAAGCCTCCGGGGAAGTCTTTACGCACGTTACCGTCGGTCACTTCTTTCGTTCCATTCATCAAGATTTCAGTCCCGTAATAGAGCTGGGGAATGCGATTCATCGTGAGCAAGAGCGCCAATGCCTGTTTCAAAGCAGGCACATTCTGTCCCGATCCGAGGAATCTGTCGGTGTCGTGGTTCTCTATAAAGGCCATCACCGATGATGGATCGGGATAGAGATAATCGTAAACCAGACTATTATAAACACGGTTATAGCCCTTCCACCAGCCGTCGGTCTCTTCGTATTTAGCTTGATTCAGCTTATCGAAAAAGCTGAAATCCATCACTGTTTTGAGGTAACTATTGATCGCGGATAACCGCGAATCCTTTTGCCAAGCAGCCGTATATGCAGGCTCGGTAACCCACGTTTCGCCTACGGTATTAAAGTTGGGATACTCCCAATCAATAGCTTTCATCCACTCAGACATTGCTTTTCGGTCGGCATAAGGATAGGTATCCATTCGTATTCCGTCGATTCCTGCGGTCTCGATCCACCATTTACTGTTCTGAATCAGGTATTTGATAACGTGCGGATTACGCTGGTTGAGGTCGGGCATTGTGGGTACAAACCAGCCGTCTACGGCCTCCTGTTTATCTATTTGGGATGCATACGGATCGAGTACAGGCGTCAGTTTGTAACTGGTTTGCGAGTATTTGCCGCCTTGCAAATACTCGGGCGAATTGAACCAATCCTTCGATGGAACATCAACAAGCCACGGATGGTCTTTCCCGCAATGGTTAAAGATCATATCCATCACCACTTTCAAGCCCCGTTGATGGGCTTCGTGAATGAGATTTCGATACTCTTCGTTGGTTCCGAAACGCGGATCTACCCGGTAATAGTCGGTCGTTGCATAGCCGTGATAGGTACTTTGCCCGTCGCGATCGGGTGAATTGTTTTCCAAAACAGGCGTAAACCACAGCGCCGTTACACCCAGTTCGTTGAAATAATCGAGGTGTTTGCGAATGCCTTCAAGGTCGCCTCCGTGTCGTAAACTGGGCTGATTGCGATCCACACGATAGGGCTTCAGCCCTTTGATAGGATCTTTCTGTTTGCCGCCTCGCGCAAAACGGTCAGGCATCAGCATATAAAGCACGTCGCATTGGTAAATCCGCGACGGTCTTCTCCGCTCATCTCGCGGGCCCGAAGTTCGTATTTCACTTGCCGTTTAGCACTTCCCGAAACAAAATTCAACGGTACAACGCCAGGCTTGGCAGCACTTACATCGAGGTAAACAAGCAGATAATCGGGGTTATCTAAACGCACAACGCTGTCTACTTTAACACTTTGGTTACCTGCCGTTACCGTGCAATTGCGAATATCTTTGCCGTAAACCATCAGCTGTAAAGACGCATCTTTCATTCCCGCAAACCAATAGGCGGGATCGATTCTATCGATATTTACAGCAGCCTTAGCCATCATATTCATTGCTATGAGGCAGAAAGAAAAAGCCATTTCATTATTTTAAGTTTATAAGTTCACAAGTTTATAAGTTAGGAAGGGGCTACATTCGATAGAGAATCAGCGCCGATTGCGGATCAACTTCTACTTTTCCACCTTCCATTTCGCCTAAACCGCGCTCGTCTATCACACCATCGCAGGCCACGACTGTGTACTGACCGGCCGGAATCTCGACCATCTTTGCATCCTTATTGGCATTCAGAATGACGATGATATCACGCCATTCATCGCCGCCGGCATTATCTTTTAGTCGGAAACCGACCACACATGGCTGCGTGGGTAAGAACTCTAAGTGACGCCGAACGAGGTCTGCATTGCCCAACCGAAAGGCCGGATGGTGCTTTCGAAGCTGTATCAGCGACTTGTAATAACGGAAAACCTGTGGGTATTTTGCCAAGTTTTGCCAATCGAGCCGGTTGATGCTGTCGGGCGAATTGAAGCTGTTGTGTACGCCTTTCTTATCCCGAAGCATCTCCTCTCCACACAAAATGAAGGGCACTCCTTGTGAAGTGAGCACGGCAGTCTGCGCTAACAGATCCAAGCGAATCAGTTCGTCGTCGGTGATTTGGGGCACACTTGCACGCAGCCTGTCCACAAGACACATATCGTCGTGACAACTTACGTACGCTATCATTTGTGTAGGCGATGTGGCCCAAGGTGCTTTTGTGTAGTTGACTTGCGCATAATCGACCTGCGGATGACGAATAACACCGACGATTCCGGCCTTGATACTTTCCTCTGAACCGGCTAAACCGGCCAGGAAAGCACCCTTGTGATCGTCCGAGAAAGGTCCTCTCAGGGCATCGCGAAGCTCATCTGAAAAGGCTGCGATGCCCGGAAGCTGACTGATATGTGCTTTGACGGCCAATTTTTCGATGGGAAGTGCACAGCCTCCGGCGCTCCATCCCTCGCCATATATAAATAAGGTAGGATCTATTTCACTGGCAGCGCGGCGCACGGCATTCATCGTTTCGATGTCGTGAATGCCCATCAGATCGAACCGAAAACCGTCGATGTGATACTCTTTGGCCCAAAAACGCACCGACTCTATCATAAAGCGGCGCATCATTTCACGCTCGCTGGCAGTCTCGTTGCCGCATCCCGACCCGTCAGAATAAGTGCCGTCGGTACGCTTGCGATAGTAGTAGTCGGGGTAAGTACGCTGAAAACCGCTGCCATCTATATCGAACGTGTGGTTATAAACCACGTCTAAGATAACGCGAATACCGGCTTTATGCAAAGCCTGCACCATCTGTTTGAACTCACGGATACGCACGGCGGGGTCGTAAGGATCAGTAGAATACGAGCCTTCGGGCACGTTATAGTTGAGCGGATCATAGCCCCAGTTGTATTGAGGAGTATCAAGTCTCGTTTCGTCAACCGATGCATAGTCGAACGAAGGAAGCAAATGAACGGCGTTAATGCCCAACTCCTTTAAATGATTGATGGCTTGTGGTTCGGTCAAAGCTAAGAATTTACCTTGTGTTTGATGCCCGACGTAGGCGAAATAGAGTAGTCGCGGTGGTGCATTTCATAAATAACGAGGTCGGCAGGCGACTTCAATACCGGTCGAACATCGTGTTCCCAGCCCACAGGATCGGTCGCTCCGAGCGGCAAAATAGCACCACGCTTACCGTTGACACCTACTGCACGGGCAAAGACTCCGGGTGTTTCACCTCGTCCGAAACTTGGAATCTCGAACGTATAAAAGCGATTTCGCCAGTCGCCTGGTACTGAAACTTCCCATCGATCAGCACCAGTCGATTTCATCTTAACGGTTTTCAACGGTGTGCCAGTGAGTCCATCGGCATACAATCTGACCACAATACGCTTGGCATTCGTGGGTGCGAAGAGTCTGAAAACAGTCTTTTTCTTACTGTATATCATCTCTTCAAAGGGCTGTCCGGCCGTCGTCTGGCCGATGATCAGCGATAAAAGACCCGTGACAAACATTTTTCTTATCAGCATCGTTATATCTGTTTAAATTCTCCGTTACCGTATATCCTCCGACGATTAACTGTTAAACGCACGATAATTAACTGTTAAACGCAAGGCGAAAAGCCGTTAAATGGCGTGCGAAAAGCATCTAATCGCAAGACGAAAGACCGTTAGTTGCAACGCTGTGGACGGATAAGCGATGAGAGATAAACGGTAAGAGAGGTGTCTCTTAACAGCGAGAGAACACGCCGACGCGCCCCGACAAGAAGTCAAAAGCAATGGCTCAACTCCTTAATTTCCGATGTCTTAACTCCTAATTACTTCTCCCACTCTGCTCCACCAACTCTGAGATGTTGTCGCGGAAATCGCGATCGGCAATAAGATCCTCAATGTTTACATGCATCCGATAGCGCCAATAGTGCTTCGGATTGGCCGGAATATTGATGCGTTCGGCATCAGGATCGGCAATGCGTAGCCGTTCGTCAATGGCCATCCAGTCTTGGATGCTGAAAATGCAAAGCATTGACGGAGAGGCGAGATGGTTTGAAAGGATGTCGCGTGCAAGCCAACCGGGCAGCGGTTGAGGTGCGGCACCCCCGCGATAGAGCATCGAATTATAGTAGACTTGCGTGCGCTCGCGGTCTTCTTGCCACCATTGGCGCAGCGTCGGGGTGTCGTGACTGCTGATGGTACATACACTTCGGTATGGGTTATGCGCCAAATTACCGAACCGAACACTTGAATCCTTGGGCATAGATTGCAATTCGAGGCTGAGAATGCGCAATTTATTCATCACCCACGACACGCAATCGGGCACCATTCCAAGGTCTTCGGCACACACCAACATACGTGTTGCCTCAACGAGTCGCGGTAGTTTCTTCATCGCTTCATAGTACCAGAACCGGTTGTTACGCCTATAATAATAGTCGTTATAAATGCGATTGAAGATTGTTTTATCACTGTCGTAAAGAGCTTCGTAAACAAAACTGAACTGAACGGATATGCGGGGATGGAACTTATCACGGTCCTTGCGGTCGCGAACGAACAGCACATCGCTGATGAGTGCATACAAACCGTCGCGAATCTGAATGTCCGTTGCCGACAACTTGCCCTCGAACGCAGCCTCGACTTTGCGTTGCGTGTCGTATTCCGGCCGTAAATCGTAGATATCATCGTGTGTATGAACGAGGTACTTTGCTTTTACTTCGGCAGCGTGCCGACCGAAAACGCGATCTAAAACCCAGTCGGCAATGAAAGGTTTGGTGAACTGTTGTTCCTGGAAATGCAGTCCGTAAGCCTCTATCTCATCACGAGTCATTCCCAACGAGGGTGAGAACTGACCCAGTAAACCGTGTACCGAGTCGATAGGTATCTCCCAGATGCGGAAAAATCCGAGTACATGGTCAATGCGATAAGCATCGAAATACTTGGCCATTGCTTTAAAACGGCGCACCCACCAGCGGCAGTTGTCTTTCAGCATAGCATCCCAATTGTAGGTAGGGAAGCCCCAGTTCTGTCCCATTACAGAGAAATCGTCAGGTGGGGCACCTGCTTGTCCGTTGCAATTAAAGTATTTCGGCTCCATCCAAACATCGCAACCGTAACGGCTCACACCAATAGGAATATCTCCTTTAAGGATTACTCCCTTGGCACGTGCATACTGGTGTACGGCCGACATCTGCTCACTGAGCACGTATTGAATGAAATAATAGAATGCCACTTCTTTGAAAACCTTGGTCGAAGCGGTTGTAAGCACCTTGCGATCGACCTCGTCCCAGCTGTTGTGTGCAGGCCATTTGTCAAACTCTGCGGTACCATACGCATCACGAAGGCTGCAATATCGGGCATAAGGAACCAGCCAACGACCGGACTCTTTGAGGAAAGTTTTGAAACCGGAAGACTTCAACACCTTCGCCTTTTCCTGTTCATAGACGGCACGCAAGTAGGCCGTCTTAGCTTCGTTAACACGTTCGTAGTCGATCTGCGGCAGCGAATTGAGTTCCGTTCTCAATGCCTCAAAATGCGTTCTTACGTTTTCGTCTTTGAGCGTAGGTAGCTGTGTGAGGTCGATATACTGCGGATGAATAGCGAAAATACTGATACAGCTATACGGATAAGAGTCTGTCCACGTGTGGGTAGTGGTGGTATCGTTGATGGGTAACACCTGAAGCACGCGCTGACGGGTAAGAGCTATAAAGTCGATCATCTTTTTCAGATCGCCGAAATCACCCACTCCGAAACTCGTTTTCGACCGAAGCGAGAATACGGGAACCATCGTTCCAGCCAGTTTAACATCGTACAGCGGGAAGAATGCTTGTGAAAGACTATACACCACGACATCACCTGCGCTCATCCGAGGTACTTCCGCCGTTCGATTCATTCCCGTTTCCCATAGCACATCAGCCTTATCAGTGGCGTTGAAAGCAATGAATTTGAATTCGATTTGATGACTTTCAAGTTCTGAAGCATCAAGATCTACCACCCACTCATTGTAATGGTGCTCGCACATCGGAATCATCCGCGCAGGATTCCACGCTCCGAGTGCCTCACCCGCACCCACAATCGCCAGACGATGAGATGTCCTGAGCTGTGGTGCCCGCACCGCCAGACGCAACGTTTTACCAAAACGAGTAACCTTGACATCGGTTTCTCGCCGATGATGAATACACTCCGTAAAAGCCGAACTATACAAATAGGTGTCCTCGGGAATATCGATCCAATGGTCGTAAACGACATAATGCGTGCCGTTGAGCGCAGAGAAATCGAGCCGATGAGCCTCTGTGATCCATTCGTGAGTTGTTTCTCCGTCAGCATTGAACACGGAGTAATAATAATCTAACCGCGGTTGTAGATCCACCTGTTTGATATTCATTCGGCAAGTCCAATGCAATCCGTCGGTCGTTACCATTCTATACGCGGTTGTTTCCGCCGTTTCGGCAGTCTCATCAGCCACGACATTGAGAACGAGTTGCTCTCCATAGGCTGTTTTATAGTCAATACTGAAATCTAAAATCATTGGTTTAAGTTAGTGAATGTGCTGTAAAGTTATACATTATTCATCAATATTTGTCACGCTCTCAACTCCTAATTACGGTCCAATTGCGTGCAAACGTTTGCACAACTAATGCATTAAGAAGTGAGCATAGCATGTGAAGCGTTCTTCGATTGCATTTCAAGTTGGAGAGCATCAGAATAAAAATAAGGTGTGACTTGTATCTTTTTGACTTTCAATCAAGTATAAGTCACACAACAACTAACCGTTAATCGGCGTGCAATTAACGCTTAAACGGCGTGCAATTAATTATTCTTTGATTCATGGCTAACTATTGGCCTGAAAATGAATGCGTAAGATTTGCTTGGTCATTACAAGAATTTCGGCTATCTTTGTGGCAGTAAAATGTACGAAACAAAGGTAAACTGAAAATTGAGAAGACAAATCATTTGATCATGAAAAAATTATTGCTGATACTGATTTCAACTGTTATTACGCTGGCGACAACGGCACAAAACAAGGAGCAGAGGCCTCGAATGACGGGATTTTTGGCGAAAGACGAACTGCCGCAAGGCACGGTTTATCTTCCGGCTCCACCCGACACGTCGAGTGTGGCATATCTGAACGACTTCCATCGGTATCAATGGGGCAAATCGATGCGCGGTACTGAGCGCGGTCGACAGGCTGTTTTCGATGCGTATGTACAGACGGATTCTATTCTGAAAGGCTTTTCCGAGGCTTTCGGAATGCTTGTAACAAGAGAGCAGACCCCCGTGACTTACGACTTGATCGAGCGTGTGGAAAATGACGGAAGTGCCGGAGTGCGCAGTGTAAAACGCAAGTATCAACGCACACGTCCATACGTGCAGTTCCACGAATCTACATCGGTGCCTTGGGATGAAGAGGAGTTACGCCGATCAGGATCATATCCTTCGGGGCACTCTGCACGCGGTTGGGCCATTGCATTGGTACTGAGTGAGCTGAATCCTGCGCATCAAACGGAGATTCTCAAACGAGGATTCGATTATGGGGAGAGTCGTGTTATTGCCGGGTTCCACTATCAGAGCGATGTTGATGTAGCCCGAATCGCAGCCTCGGCAGTGGTTGCCCGTCTCCACGCCTGTCCTGCTTTTATCAAGCAATTGGCGTTGGCGAAGAAAGAGTTAGAGAAATTTCAACATAGGAAGAAATGACAATGAAAATACAAAGGCAGCAAGATTGAAGACGGGAGATGCCGTGAATGTCATTCGATTCATTAAGAACTGGACGTTACCGATATCTATGTGTACCGGCATAACAGTCTACTTGCTGTTCGCTTTTGTGCCGGCACTCGACGGAATGGGAACTACACTCGCCCCGTTTTTCAATCGGATATTACCGTTGTTTATGTTTCTGATTCTCTTTGTTACGTTCTGCAAAGTAGACTTTCGGCGTCTCCGCCCCGTGAAATGGCACTTTTGGGTGGGTGTATCTCAGATTATTTTCGTCTTGACTACCATTGGATTGGCATTCGGTCTGCATCTTACGGGTAATGACTTGCTGCTGGCAGAAGCACTCTTAGCCAGCATTGCTTGCCCGTGTGCATCTGCCGCGGCTGTCGTTACACAAAAGTTGGGTGGCAATCTTGAAGAGATGACCACCTATACTTTCATTTCCAATTTTATCACTGCTGTGCTGATACCGTCTTGTTTCCCGTTGATTCATCAGTCGGCAGATGCGGGATTTATTGCTGCTTTTCTCAAAATACTTTATGAAGTGTGCATCGTGCTGCTTACCCCGATGCTTTTTGCCTATATTGTTAAGCACCGAATGACGCGTTTTCACAGATGGATCATCGGTGTGAAAGATCTTTCTTATTATTTATGGGGATGTCTTTTGATGATTGTGATGGGTACAACGGCGCGGAATATCGTGCACGCCGATACCACCATCAGCTTCCTTTTGGTCATCGCTTCAGGCAGTTTCGTTCTCTGTTTAATACAGTTCGGCGTGGGCCGTTACATCGGGAGTCACTTTTGTTCTACAACAAATGCCGGACAGGCATTGGGACAAAAGAATACAGCTTTTGCTATTTGGATTGCCAATGCCTATTTAAGTCCTCTCTCGTCAGTAGGTCCTGGCTGTTACATCTTATGGCAAAACCTTGTCAATGCCATTGAAATCAGGCGTTATCAATATCGAGTCGAAACGTGAAAGGATTGACAAAGGCATATAAAAAATGGACAATGGAGTTCTTCCCCATTGTCCGTTTTGTTTTAGTTGTTTATCGGTTGTAACCAGAATGTGAAGCCGCGGTCTTGGTAAGTGACTCGATAGGGAGGCAATGCTGTGGCTTTCGGGCTCCAGCTGTCGATACCGCCGACACCTGCTTGTATACCATCTATACAGAGTTCGGTATATTTTGACTTCGGAACCTGTGGCGAATGACGTTGTGCTTTCTCCAAACCGCCGTCGAGATCAGCGATGTTGTAGTGCAGCGCAGAGGCTGAAAAGGCATCTGTGGACACGATGTGAAGGCCCTGACCGTGGGCATCCGTTTGTTTCCACCAGCGTATATCGCTCTTGGTTCCGGTCTCCTGGGGACGGATGTAAGGGTAGAATTGCTCGTCGCAGTCTGTGAATAGATGCCGATACGTTGCGAGAGCTTGCGATCGGCATAGTTCTCGATAGGGCCGCGACCATAAAATTGGCTTTGCTCCATCGTATAAGGCAAGTCCATTACCATTCCGAAGCGGAACATATTGGGCACTTGGGCCGTTTTGTCTGTAATCATTTGCTCGTTGACAAGGATATTTCCGTCGGCAAAGATTTGATAAGAGAGCGTGAGTTCTGCCTTTACTGTCGGCATCGAATAGGTTACGATGACATTTGTCGAACGTGTTTTCCGTTCTTTCTTGACAGTCATTGAGGTGACGTTCATCGGCGGATTGTGCCACACCCGATACTTCTTGTTCAGTCTGGCACCCATATCATTGTCGGTCACTGCACGCCAGAAATTGGGACGTAAGGTACCGCCTGCGCCTAAGAAAGATTTTCCGCCTACCTGATAAGTGGTGAGAAGTCCTGTCTTTTGATTGAAACGGATGTCGATATCAGCATTTTTCAGCACGATTTCATCTGCTTTTCGGTCATCAATCACTTTGATATTTTTTTTCGATGCACTGTAAATCTTTCCTTTCGGAAGATATTTATAACCTCTAATTACAAACTGGTCGTAAGCCACAGTTTGGTCTTTTTCCATCAGAGGCTCGGCAGTTTTCAGCTTGAAATCGATATTGAGCAAGACCTCGTCAGCGTTCGTCACCGCGTCAAGATGATAAGGCAGTGTATATTCTGCCGTTTGTTGTGGTGCGATGTTCAGTCGATCGATTTCTCCCTGTTGAATGGTTCGACCGCCGGCAAGTAGTTTCCACACCAGTTTATAGTTGCTTAAATCACGGAAGAAATATTCATTGAATACCTTGATCTTACCTGTTTGCAAATCAATGGGTGTTGCCCATATATTCTGATGCACGTAAGCTACTTCATAAGCGTGCGGATTCAGTTGCCTGTCCGGGCCTATGATACCGTTGCAATTGAAGTTATTGTCACTGCCGTCATAATCATTATAGTCGCCGCCATAGGTGTAAATGGGCGTCCCGTTTTTATCTTTACCGTGCAAACCTTGGTCAACGAAGTCCCAAATAAAACCTCCTTGGTATTTCGGATATTTGCGCACGAGATTCCAATACTCCTTGAATCCGCCGCCGGAATTGCCCATCGTGTGGTTATATTCGCACTGGATGAGCGGCTTTTGATCTTCGGGAGCAGTACTCTTGGCATAAGTTTCACAGTCGGCTTGCGAGCGATACATCGGACAAAAGATGTCGGTGTTGGCTCCTTTCACTGCACGTTCCCAATGAATGGGACGTGATGGATCCGTATTTTTTATCCACTTGTAGGTCGAAGTGAAGTTAGGGCCGTCTACGGTTTCATTTCCCATTGACCAATAAATGATGCTTGGATGATTGAAGAATGATTTCACGTTGTGTTGATTGCGCTCCATAATCTGCTTGGCAAACTGCGGCTTCTTAGCTTCGGACGTATCTTCGTAACCGAATCCGTGGCTCTCTTGGTTGGCCTCAGCACAGACATAGAGCCCGTATTTATCGCAGAGGTCGTACCACTGCGGGTCATCGGGATAGTGGCAGGTACGCACGGCATTAATGTTGAGGCGTTTCATAATCTTGATATCTTCAATCATCCTATCCCGACTTACTACATATCCGCCGTCGGGATCCATCTCGTGTCGGTCGGCTCCTTTGATAAATACGGCCTTACCGTTGACTAACAACTGCGCATTTTTGATTTCTACCTTTCGGAATCCGACTTTCAACGGGATTACTTCAAGGAGTCTGAATGGTGTCATCTTTTGTGGGCGTTCTTCCTTTTTAGGTGTAGCAATTGTGAAAACGCGCGCCAATAATGTATATAAATAAGGTGTCTCGGCCGTCCACAGATGTGGATTTTCGACGTATAATGTCTTTCTCGTCTCTGTTCCAAATGCCTTTACCACGCTTTCTCCTTGTGAGTTTAACAGTTCATAGGAGATAAATGCAGGACATTCCGAATGTGTTTCGATTTCAAGTGAACCGTTCCGATATTGCGAATCGAGGTTGGGTGTGATACGAATATCTGTCATGTGCGTTTTGGGGTCGCGTGAATATAGGTAGCACGAACGACCAACACCGCTCAAACGCCAAAAGTCTTGGTCTTCGCAATATGACCCGTCGCACCACCGGAAGGTTTGAAAGGCGATGAGATTGCGCCCCGGATGCAAGTAAGGAGTGAGATCGAACTCGGCCGCAATCTTGCTGTCTTCGGCGTAACCGACAAATTTTCCGTTAACCCAGAGATAAATATTGGATGTCACTGAACCGAAATGCGCAATGATTTGGCGCCCTTTCCACGTTTCGGGCAACTGCACCCAGCGGCGGTAAGAGCCACGTGATTATCTTTGATCGGTACATTCGGCGGATCGTTTTTAAAATGTCCGCGCCACGCAAAACCCACATTGATGTAAACAGGATCGCCGAAACCGTGGAGTTCCCATACACCGGTACGGGCATCTTTCCCCATTGTGAATCGTCGAAGGTCGTTGTGTAAAAGTCTGTTGGCCGTTCATCGGCATTTGCCACCCATCTGAATTGCCAGTCGCCATTGAGTGAAAGGAAGTTGGCTGACGCTGTTCGATCGCCTGCCAACGCCTTTTCGAGTGATTCATAAGCAAAAAAATCCGTATGCATGGGGAACCGATTGATCGAATTGATTTGCAAATCATGCCATTCAGTAAATGTTGGTTTCCCATCCGTTACAGCTTTTGTGTGCAGCGAGAAAAACGTTGCCGCCACAAGAAAAAGAAATTTATTCATTGCAATTTAGATGGTTTAATCGTAGATTTTCGTCGCAAATATACAAAGAATCATCGTAATACGGGTGGAATTTCAATTACTGATTGCGCAAACAGCAACGTTTTTTAAGTGTTGAGTAACACTTAGATATGAAGAATGATTACCCCGTGACACCATGATGAATGCGGAATTCCCTCGTTGAAAATGATGAACCACAGACGTAGGAAACTCTCTTTCCACAGGGACTCAACGTTCTCACTCTCCAACTCCTTTCCATTCCTCTTGCAAGTAACCGTTAATCGAAAGGCGCCTAATGCTTAATCGCATAGCAATGAAGCGTTAGTTGCACGCCAACTAACGCTTCATGAGATACCCCCTCCGCCTCCTTTGAAAAGAAAGAGAGGGAACAAAGGAGGATGATCTATTCTCAACGCTCCATTTTCAAATGGAGTTTCACTCTGGCATCATCGTCACTTCAATTCGGCGGTGAGCATGGATCAATGTGCGGGCCATCTGTTTGATATCGGCGGGTGAGATACTTTTCACCAGCGACTCATAGCCTGTGTGGAAGTCGACACCTGTCTGAAGCTCATTATATAGTATGTAATACCAATACTCATTATTCACAATGTTCAGCGAATAGTTCTTCAACAAGAACGCTTTCACTTTGTTCAGACGGACCGGATCGGGACCTTCTGTGGCGAGATGAGCATCTGCCGATAGACAATCGGGATGAGATCGGCATATTTTTGGGGGTCTGTGCGGAACGAAATACGCACCATTGCCGTGGGATTGGCATCTTTTTCGAGTGCCGGTTTGACGGCAACACCATAGGTTCCACCCTTTTCTTCGCGTACGGAATCTGTGTAAGCAATGGTCAAGACACGCCCCAACATATCGAGGATCAGATCGTTTTTGGCCGTGAAAGGCACCGAGAAATTGTAGAAGATACTGACAAGCGCCGAGGGAGTCTCCATCTTTTTGCGGAAGAGTCGTGTCTCATCAGCGTTCCGGAAAGGCGGATGGGCGTTGACAACAGCCTTTTTCTGGCGTGTCGCAGGTAGTGAAGCGATATACTGGCAGAGCAAAGGACGCAGTGTTTGAAGGTCTACATTGCCCGTGAGAATCATTTTGAAGCCCGACGCATCACTGAAACATCCGCGATAAATCTGCATCATCCGATCATAAGAAGCATGTTTGAGCGACGACCGTTTGAGGGGTTGGACACGCGGGTTGTTGTCAAATAGGATCGTTCTCAACGAGTCGTTGTAGGCCACTTGGGATTGGCTTCGCGATTGGTAAGAAATGATCGCGTGCGGTTGATGAGACTTCGGAAAGCCGTTGAATCTTTTCGGGGTTGCGTGAAGTAGAGATATGTGAGTTCCATCATCGTTTTTAAATCTTTGACCGACGACGAACCTTGGATGCTTTGCATGTCGTCTTCGATCGAAGGATCCACACTGACAACCTTGGAAGCCAACATCTTGCGCAGTGTTGATGCTTTGAAACGGCCCACGCCAGCATCTTTGATCGCATTGACAGCCAGCAAGCAGTTGACCATATCGCTATCCGGATAAAGCGAATAGCCGCCTTCGCCGAAAAGACGCATCGTGATTTGATCTTTGTTATAGTCTGTTTGTTTGACGTAAACATCAATTCCGTTACTCAGTTTGAGCACTTTCACACCGTGCTTTCCATAGTTTCGCTCCGACAGAATACGGCCTGGCACGGGATGTTTGGTGATGAGTTCTTGTGTCACGGCAGTGTCTTGGTAAGGTGTGTAAGCACGAGCCTGCGCGTCGAGAACGTATTTTTCAAATTCCGAAGCTGTCGGAATGTGCAGTCCTTCTTTGTCAGGTGCAAAAACAGTAAGCACTTGATTGCGGTCGGAAATGAGCTGTTTGGCAGCTGCATTGACCTCAGCAAGCGTCACGTTGGAATCAAACTGCGCCGTGAGTTGCATGTTTTCGTCGGCCGAAAGTATTGGTTCCGATTCAAGAAAATGGCGCAATGCCGTCCGCACATAGTATCCGTTTTTGCGCGTATCACGCTCTTTGACTCGGCGCTCAGCCGCTTTGAGTCGGATGGCTTTGGCCCGTTGGAGTTCGGTTTGCGTGAAACCGTAACGTCGTGCACGCTCACTCTCAGCGATAACAGCATCGAACGAGCCACGAATATTCTCTTGTCGGCAGCCAAAAGACAGTGAAAAAGCGTCCTTTGTACGCGAAACGAGAAACTGTCCAACATGTGCTGTAGCACTCAAAACGGGTGGATCGGCATGGTGTTGCAACTCACTGAGTCGCTCGTTGAGCATCGATGCAACCAGACTTTCTATATAACCGTCGCGCTGATAACGCACCGTGGTTTTTTGATCATCATTGGTTGCAGCGCGTTTCATGTAAAGATGCGCTAAAATAATCGGTTGTTCGCGGTCTCGATCAACAGCAACGATCATCCGTTCATTGTCAGTCACAGGATAATACACGCGCTTCGCAGGACTCTTTGGCATCGGAATAGGTTCGAAAAGTTGCTTAATCTTAGCCTCGACACGGTTTATATCGATGTCGCCAACCACAATTATGGCCTGCAAATCAGGTCTATACCATTTCCGGTAATAGTCTCTCAAATCCTCATAAGGGAAATGATCGACGATGTCCATTGATCCGATGGGTAGGCAGTCGGCGTATTTCGTACCCTGATAGACGGTCGGCAACACGCGTTCCATCATTCTTTGGGCCGCTTTCCCAGCTCTTCTCGTGCGCCACTCTTCGTGAATCACGCCGCGTTCTTTATCGATTTCCTTGTCCGTTAACAGCAAATCATGACTCCAATCATGCAGAATGAGCAATGTGGAATCAAGAATTGCCTCGCATTTCACGGGTACTGCGGAAATATTATAGACCGTTTGGTCGACGCTGGTATACGCATTCAGATTGGTTCCGAACTTTACACCAATTGTCTCGCACCATGGAACGATGCCCAACCGACCATCTTTGCCGGGGTAATTCACCGTTCCATTGAAAGCCATATGCTCTAAGAAGTGGGCGAGTCCGCGTTGACGAGGTTCTTCCAAGATAGAACCCACGCGTTGGGCGATATAGAAATCGGCCATACCCGGATCTTTCCCGTTGTATCGAATATAGTAAGTCAGTCCGTTTTTGAGCTTACCAACACGGTATGTATTGTCTTGTTGCACGGTCTGTGCTGATGACACGACCGGCAACAAGACATAAAGTATCAAGCCGAAAAGGATTCTCTGCATCTCTGTTCGCTCTAATTCATTAGTTGGCTAAGCTCGGTTTACTACGCGGAACGAAGTCGTTGGTCGAGTTGTTGGTATCGACATATTTGCCGTTTTCCATCTTCCGAATCACTGATTTGCCGTAACGCGTCTTGTCGCTACGCTTTTCCGAGCAATAAGTCCAGCCTGCATCAAGGGCAGCTGAGATCACATTCCACTCGTATGTGCCTTGGATACCGAGGTTGACAGCATCCACTACCCATGAATTAGGTATCTTGTAAGCCTCTTCTTTCATTGTTTTCGAGGTGCCACCGAAAACAAATTGATAAGTTGCCGTATAGAAATTGTTCTTCAAAAAGTCTTCTTTCGATCCCTGCATCTTCACCAGTGCATAGGTTTTATTGCCTCCGTTATGGAGCACGAAGATTGATTTCGTATAGCAATACCATTTATCTAGGTTGGGTACCGACTGATTATCAACATCCGTAACGGTGTTGGTGCTCACGTCGTAAAACTCGAAATCAGCTTTACTCAGATCATAAGAGGTGGCACATTTTTCCTTATGATTGATGCCATTGAGGGCCAACAGCAAACTCTTTCCGGGTTGAACAGCCACCGATTTGCCATTGCCGGGAATCATATAGATGGCATCCACGCTCATGGCTTGCGACATGATATTGGGCGTGTAATCGCGTTTTGTTGCGCTGTTGAAGGCTGATTCCACGATCGCCAAGCTGTCGGCATAAAGCGTTTCACTCGTGTTGTTGGTTACTTTGATGTATTGATCACTGAAATATTGCTTACCTTCGGGTGTCAGATTACCTGTAAAGAAGATTTCGGAAATCACGAATCCCTCTTTTGCTGTATAGGTGTTGAGTGCCAACGAGACGTTGCCCGGCTGCGAACCACTCTCTTGCACGACCACGTTTTGCGTCTGCGCTTTCACATGACTAGTGGTTTGGGTGCCATCGACGGTGTAAGCGATGATGCCATCCACGGTGACGTTATACGTACCCACGGGCAAAACGGTGGTTGCCACATAGTTGTTTCCGTTCTTGGTAAAGGCTGTCACGACAAAAGTTTGGCTTGTCTGAACATTCGTAAACGTTGCCGTGGCGCGCTGCAAGGTGGCATCCGTCAGATTCAGAGGCATCTGCAAGGTCACCGATTGCTGTGCAACAGGATCTGTCTTGTCATCATCTTTACATGAAATGAGTGTTGTGAACACGGTCAGGAGCATCATGATGCTCATCAAAATTTTCTTATTCATTGTTCTTTTTTGATTGATTTGTTATACATATATTAATAGGTGAGTCCCACGGTGAGACCCAGTTGTTGTCCGTTATTCTGTACATTGCCGAACCATTGATTTCCGACAAGTTCGCAATAAAGCGTTAATTGGCGTGCGTTTAACATGTAATCGCAGCGCAACTTACCGTTAATTGTCGTGCGATTAGCCGTTAGTTGTCGATAGGTTTCATTCACTTGTCTGACAAACGGTGGTTTCATGTTGGCATAGGGCATTGTGATGGCCTTGTCGATGTTGGCAGAATAGCTGCCGCCCAACACGCATTCGAGGGCGAGGCGACGCGTAACGGGGAAGAGCCACTGCGTCTCTAACCGGCCGTAAAGCCGCCGGTCGTCCATCTGCCGTTGCGGATATGCATAACGTTCGCAACTGTTTCGATAACCCACAGAGGTTTGCACATACCAGCAGACACGATTTTGCTGCCCGTAAACAGCGTGCAGCGAGGCATCCGTCAACCGGTGTTTATACATTGTCAGATCAGCTAACACGGGGTATTCGCCACCCACTGCGTTGCCCGCCACATGTTCGTCGCCGCTTTTCCGCATGTGATCGAAGCAGCCGAAAATGGCCAAACGATGGGTGCCTTCGCGTTTCCAACCTGCCGTGAGATGTGCTCGTGCAACGTAAAGTGTGGTCAACGGCAGGGAGTTATATTCATCGGAGATGCGTTCATAATGATGTGTGGAAAATCTAAATGTACCGAACCAGCCTGCATCCGACGCAGGTTGGGCATCTAATTGCAGGCTGATGCCGCCACCTTCATAATATATGTTAGTGCGCGAAGCAGTGAAACGAGTATAATAAGAACCCAATCCTGTCATCTGATATTCGGTTGCTCCGCCGGCCTCTTGATAGAATGTGACGTCGTTGTTTTGCTTATAGATATTGCCTTCTACGGCCAACGCCCATCGCTGTTGCCCCCAATCGTGGGCTGCTCCGATGCGTAACGTGAGGTCGGAAACGATGCCGCGCATGCGTGGATCACGTTTACGATATTCCTGTTTGGCTCTGAACAGCAGTTCGCCGGCCGCTGTCCATCGACCGATCCGTGCTGCATAACCGCCGCCGAAACGGTAACGCTCACTGCGAGTGTTGCCTCCCACGGTATCGGCTAACACATAGGGGGCCAGCAAATCATAGTCGGTTGTGCTGTTCCAAGTGATGTCTCGCGTGCCGCCAGATGTGTATGAGGCGGCACCCCACACCGTGGCACGGTCTGAAAGACGGATATACGAATCGGCTTGGAGCATTCCCGACAGTGCGCCGGAGCCTTTTTGCATCACCACGGGCACTTTTTCGTGACGCCAATCGCCCTGAAAGAATAGGACAGAACGAGTCTTGCGGAAGGCCGTGCCATAAAGAGCGGGATTCGTCCAACCCTCGCTGCGCGTGCTGTTCCACATCACGGCACGCTCTGTTCGGGCCGAATCGAGTGTTGATGCACTCGTCTCTGCTGTTGGAGTGGGGATTACGAGCAGTGCGATTGCGTATCGGAAAAGTTTCATCAATCTATCCATATCACGTTCAACACCAAAGAATTGCCTTTCGTTTGAGCCATTTCGGCATAGTCGGTATAGGCTCTGAAACGCCGCGTATATACTGTTCGAGCTGCGTTTGTATATTTGATCAGCCCCTCAATACTCACGATATAAGCGCCGCGCAGCAACGAAAGATGCAACGTCTGACCATTGAAATCGGCCGAAGTGGTCACTTCTCGCGTATTGAGATTGGTCAAAACAGCCGTTGCTTGCACACGATCCACCGTGACAGTGTCGCCTGCATTCACCGTGACAGCAGCCTCTGCGAAATAGTCTTCATGCTCTTCGTGACAGGCACTGACGGCTATGATCACCGCAGCACATAATATATATATGAGTCTTCTCATTCTTTTCCTTTTCTATTTTCATGTTACTTGCACGCCAATAAAGCGTTAGTTGCACGCTGATTAAGCATGAGTTGCATTGTGATTAACGGTTTCTTCTTTTGGCGTTCTGACATGATCGTTTTGCAATTTTTATTTGTTCAGATCCTAGATCTCCTCATTTAGGGGACTAAGGCTATATCTTTACGTTCATCTCCAACCCGAAGTAAGGATTCACATGACGGCGAATCATCGTGCCGTTATCACGATAATCGGGCGTGTAATCCCATATTTTGTTGCAGAACATGGCAATATTCAGGCGGTCGTTGAGCAACTTCTTCGTCACTTTCAAGTTGAGATTCATACAGAAAGGGAGCGTTCTCTTGCGGTAGTCGGCATCTGTATAAGTTCTCACCAGCCATCGAAGATAGGTGTCTTGGGCGTCGGTGGGCTGCCAATCATGCACGCTTCCGTCGGCGCTCATATATTGATCGGGCGCGTTACTCAATCTTTGGCGTTGCGAAGACGTGAACCATAAGCATTGCGCCGACACCGAAAAGCCTAACCGGAGTTTAGGTATATCTGTGTCGAAAGTGAAGTTTGTGTTGGCCATTTGATTTTTCACGCCGTCGACGTCTTTGTAAATGCCGACATAGGGAATTTGCTTTCCGCCCACAACTGCACTCGGACGCTGCATCGAAGTGATGGAATTGCGATAGAGTGTAACAAACCATGCGCCTGTGATTGTCAGTCGGGTGTGAAACCGCTTGATGCGTTCGGAAGCGAAAGTGTATTCGATTCCGCGTTTCAATGTGCGACTGCCGTTGGTGCATTCACTGTGACCGAAAAGCTCTGTCACCGTTGTATATGGCAGATCAGACACTGATGGAGGCGCCGTTAGTGTGGAAGCGTTTATGCCCGAAGCATCATATTGCTTGTAAGTAAAAGGTGAATAAATCGTGGAAGACCTGAACCCGGAACGCATGTCTTCGCGAAACAGTGTGACGGAAAGTCGATTTCCGCCGACGTTTACGTCTGCACTGACCTCCCATTTCAGATTGCGCGCCGGACAAAGAGTTTCGTTGGTGGGATCGATTCTGTAAGTCTGCTGATTGATCAAACGGTAAGCGGGGTTGTTGTGATAATAATTCAGCTGTGTGATATCAAGATAAGCAAGGCCCGGATAGAGCTGATCCATCGTGGGAGTCTTGGTGTGTCGGCCCACGCCCACAGCTATCCGGACAGATGAAGAACGGTTGGCGAGGGTGAAACGGGGGAATGTCCAACCGGTATTTACACGTGGATCAAGATACACTTTACCGTGCATCATATAGGTGGTGGGTAAATTCAGCATTTCGCTTGCACGTAAACCGCCCACCAACTCGAATCGATTTTGTCCCACAGAGACCGCGATTCGTTCTTCGGCATAGGCCGAAACGGTGTGTAGCGCACGAATACTTGAAAGTCGACGAGCCCTTGCCGATGTGCCGGGATACAGCGGGCGGAGTGGGTCGAATACCTGACCGTACCCGTAATTCTTATCCATATTCCAATCGATTCCGATCAAAAGCGTATTGGAAACACGGTGTGTCGGAAGTTGAAAATGCGCATTCAGCTTAGCGAAAAGATTAAAAGGTTTGCCGTCTACATCCTGTGTGGCGGTGTAAGTGAAGGGTAACAGCACTGCGTTAGACTCTCCTTCGGCGAGCGTTGTGGCCGCAGGTGTCTCGCGTTGGAGCTGCACCAAACGGGTGCGTGACAACAAATCATGCTGGTAAGAACTCGAAACCGATGCGAGAAAAGACTTGAACCATGTTGCTCTTTTTGTTTTCACTTCCACCGAAGTGAGTGCAGCGATGCGATTATAAGTGGATTTATAGCGGTCGACATTACCGTAATTGAGGTCTGGATCGACCTTCGCACGATCGAAAGAACCACCGTAATCGAGATTGGTTGATAGTTGGATGTCTTGCTTTTCACCCGTCCACAGCTTGCCAAAACGGGCTGAGAGCGTTATGCGCTGATAGTTTTCGAGAGTGTTTCGAGGGTCACTGCGAGCGTCGAGATAGTCTGCACTGAGGTTAAGCGTGCGTTTCCCGTTCCACTCGAAACCCTTGGCCAGGTGGAACAGTTTGCTTCCCATGTCGGCTTTCAGGCGTGCATTGAGATCGTGTCCGCCTCTTTTGCGCTCGATACGAACCACTCCACTGGTGAGATCTCCATATTCCACAGAGGGTATGCCGCGCACGATCTCCACGCGTTCGATATCATCTGTGGGGATGGTTCGCATATCTGCACCTTGGTTGGTGAAGTCTCTCGTGGTGGCTTTCAGCTCCCACGAACTTGCGAGAAACTGCATGTTGGCATTGTTACTGATAGGAGCGCCGTCAAGAATAAAACTTGTTCCGAGCGATGATGTGGCATAATTGCTGTTTGAAGAGGGTAGGGCCTCGCGTAGGTGGATGGTGTTTGGCGCAGTGAGCGACGGATCATGAGCACGTCCACCGGGCAAAAGCTCGAGTAGATCGGCAAATGATGAGGGTTGGAGATGCTCCATGGCGTGACGCCGAATGACAGAGGCGCCGGCCAAACCGCGCGATTCTTGTGCCGTGACAATCACTTCGCCGAGACGTTTCACATCGGGAACGAGCGTATAAACAGCTCCTTCGGCAGCCCTTACCGATAGCCGTTGATATCCAATATAGGTGATGATGAGTGTCTTTCCTGCTGCTGTATCGATGACGAAACGCCCCGAAACATCGGTCACAGCACCGCCTTTTTTCTGTCCTTCGACAGTGATGGTGGCGCCGACAATCGGTTCGTGACTCTCCCGATCAAGCACCGTCGCATGGAGTTTTGATTGTGCCCAGCCGGCGAGTGTCCATAAACAGCATATACATAAAAGCCCGATTCTCACCTTCGTCATGGAGTAACTCTCTTAATAAGTGTGCAAAATTAAGAGGAATCGGATAGTTAGGCAATACCTAAAAATAAGTATTCAAGAGGAAATTAGACATTGATATACCAATAGTTAAGTATGTATTCGTTTCAAGTATAGGAATAAAAGAACATCAAAAATGCCCTACTCTCATCTTGACTTCTCTCCATTCTGGAACAGACTAAGAAAAAGGCATCTTCTCATTAACCGTTAGTTGCACGTTGATTAACGGTTAGTTGTAATGCGATTAAGCGTTAATCAGGAGGTGATTCACGCTTCCTGAAAAAAGAGGGATGAATTAATGAGTGAACAAGTGAACCAGTAAACAAGTAAAAGGGAGGCCTTGGTTCACTCATTTACTTGTCCACTGGTCTATTTGTTTACAGAGAGTTCGGGATCACTCCGAACTTCCGCTCAATTAGAAATCGATGTCGATGCCCACGCCGAGAACCTTGTTGGTGCGGGTGAAATCGTCAGTGTTGACGGCGGTCAATGTCGAGTAAGTTTGCTGATATTCCTTTTTATGATGCTCATAATTGGTCCAGAAGTAAGCCACATTGACCGAAGCATTCTTCATGATGCGGAATTTAGCTCCGAAACCGACGGAATAACTGCTTGTGACGAAACTCAGATCGCTGAGGTAAGAACCGTCGCCCAGTCCGTACTTGGTGCGCTGTATACCCGCACTGACGAGTATTCGATCCGTGATATCCCATTCGGCACCAGCCAAAAGCTCCTGTGTGTTGTGCTTCAAGAGCTTTTGTTTGTCATTTGCCATGCGTGCACCTTTGTCGAAGAAATAGTGATAGCCGGCCATCACACGCACCGATGGCAGAATGGAATACTGTGCGCCGAGCGTCCAAAGACCCGGCAGATCATTGGGCGTGTTCACTCCTTGCGGGAAGAGTCCGGTGTCATCGCGTTTCGTGTCGTTCTCAATGTTGAGATGCGTGTTGAATTCCAAACGAGTGGCTACGTTCCAACTCCCTTGTTTGAAGTCGATACCGATAATGGGCGTCACGCCCCATCCCGTCTGCGTACAGTCCAAATAACGATCTTTTACTTGGCCTGCGGCCTCGCGCATCTTGGTGGCTCCCGCAGAGTATTGCGCTGCGGCTGCGGCCAATTTGGCCTTCACGGTGGGGTCTGTAGCAGCTGCTGCCTGTGCATTGAATGCTGCCGCTTTGTTTGAAAGATCCGTAGCCTGCGCCTCGAAATAAGGATTCAGTTGCACGTCTTTACCGTTGATATTGGCCGAAATATTAGTGATGCTTCCCTTATACTTATTATATACGTAATTAAAACGCATGCCGGCATAGGCCGAAAGATGGTCGGTGAGCTTGTAAGTAGCACCTAATTGTAGGCCAAAAACATACTGTTGACCTTTGATATAACTGTTAACCGCATAGCCGGGTGTCTTGGATGTCAATCCTTGCGAGGCAAGTTGGGCTGGAATCAACGCTATTTGGCGCTCGAACGAACCTAATCCGTCGTTGTAAGTACACTTTCCACCGCCCCCGTTTAGGGCAAAACCGAGTTGAAATCCCCATCGATCATAATTCAGCGCAGCCTGAAACGAAGGCAGAACAGGCACCGAAGCCTTGCCGACAAACGATTTACGCCCCTGTTCATCACCGCCGTTGAGTTTGAAAGGTTGCTCAAACGGCGTACCTTTCAGCATTGGAACTGTGATACCACTCAGCACGGTGCGAGTTTGATACACGTTTTGCACGTTGAAAGAGAAGTGAAATCCTTTGTTGAGAAAGGCCACGCCGGCCGGATTACTATATACACCGTCGATGCCGATGGCACCGTCTCGGGCTGGATTTCGTAAAAAAGCAATGTTGTGGTTGGTGTTGGTGAGTAGTCCGCCAGCGCGAACCGAAGCCCCGGATATCGTTACCAACAAAGCGATAAGGGCTGATTTGAATTGATACATACTAAAAAACGTTTCACAATTTGGTCGCAAAGTTAGTATGATTGTTCCTTATTTCTGTAAATCAAAATAATTTATTACAATTTGTTAACGTGTAAAAAGAATGATGCTACACAATTCCTGCGGTTTGTGTAACCATCATTCGATCTTTGACAAACGAAAGATCGTTTATCCGAAATCATTCATCTTTCTTCTTTAATTCAGGATATTGAATGCGCGTGTGATAGATAGATTTGAGTCGTTCGATAGCCACCTGTTTGGCAATGGCAATGTCTCGGAATGTGATGGGACACTCCTTAAAGAATCCTTCGGCCACTTGACCGTCTATCAGTTTGTTAACCAGATTGCTAATACTGTCTTCCGTGTATTCGGACAGCGATCGAGAGGCTGCCTCAACAGTGTCGCACATCATCAGAATAGCCTGTTCGCGGGTGAAAGGATTGGGTCCCGGATAAGAGAACAACGCCTTATCGACTTCTTCATCGGGGTGTTCGTTCTTGTATTTGATATAAAAATATTTAGCCATTCCGGTTCCGTGATGAGTCAAAATAAAGTCTTTGATGATCGTGGGAAGATTCTCTTGCTCGGCCATCTTTACTCCTTCTGTGACGTGACTCACGATAATACGAGCGCTTTCGCGGTAATCCATTCCGCGATGAGGGTCTACCCCCACTTGATTCTCTGTGAAAAAGACGGGATTTGCCATCTTACCGATGTCGTGATAGAGTGCCCCTGTGCGCACGAGCAGACTGTTGGCACCAATCCGATTGGCAATTTCGGCCGCGAGATTACCCACAGTGATGGAGTGTTGGAACGTGCCCGGAGCCACCTCACTGAGGTCTCTGAGGATGCCGCGGTTGGTATTTGACAACTCAAACAGCGTGACGCTGGACACGAATCCGAATGTTTTCTCAATGACAAACATCAACGGATAGGCCAGCAAAAGCAATACGCCGTTGACCATGAAATGCGTGTACATTGTGTTGTCGAGCTTCGACAGGTCGTTGCTTTGTATCAATTGAAGAGAGAAAAAGACCAAAGACGTGGCCAGCGTAACGAAGATCGCCGTCTTGAATACTTGTGCCCGACTCGATAATTCACGCAGTGAGAAAATGACGACAAGGCCTGCCGAGATTTCAATAATGATAAATTCGTATTGGTATTTCACTGCAGCGGCACAGATAAGTATCATTGTTACGTGAGAAATAAAGGCTGTGCGCGAGTCCATAAAGATGCCGATGAACATCGGAACAATGGCCAATGGGATGATGTAAACACTCAAAATGTTGTGTTCCATCATCAAAGAAACGATGACAGGAAATATTGTAATCAAGGCATAAAGCATTGAGATACTATGTGGCTTATCGAAATAATTCTTGCGAAAGAGCGACAAATAAAGTGTAAACAAGATCATTATCACCGACACGAAGATCGTTTGTCCGATAATTGTCATGGTGATTTCCTCCGAACTTGCACTCCTTCGCTTCATCTCTCGTTCAAAAGATGAAAGCACACGATAGGTGTAATCGCTCACAATATCGCCTCGGTCGATAATCTTCTGGCCGCTCATCACCATTCCGCTGGCTATCGGAATGCTGCTGAGAAGATCATTTCGCTCGGTTTCGCTACGCTCTTTGTCGTACACGAGATTAGGAGTAAGATAATCATTGAGATTGCAACGTTGCAGAATTTGTCGTTGAGGAGCCAGTTTTTCATCTAAAAACAAGCGTTCATAAGCTGCCATTGTAGAGAAAATACAATTGATTTGCACGCTCTGTGCTTTCTTCCCGTTGACGATTCGCACCATACTTGTCGAGTCTTTAAATATGGTGTTATAATCGGGAGTAGCCATAATACCAGCTTGGTAAAGCCTATGCAATCTGTCGGCGATGACAGACAAATAGTCTTTGGATAGTCCGGGAATACCTGCTTTGAAGTCTTTCAGAAAGTTTCCGATCTGTGTTTGCTCCACTGTCGGGTCGTAATTATAATAAGGTTGGAATACTGAGAGTATCGAATCTCGTTCTGCTTTGATCGCTTCATCGGTCTTATAAATAGGGAAGTCGAACTTTGCAATGAATGAATTATACATCCACGGCTTGCCCATATCATAGTGGAAGCGCAGCTCTTCCTTTCTTGGCAGAGACCAAACAATAATTGCCACTGTTCCAATAATCAGCCCGGTGCGCGCGAGAAGATTGTGCCCATAACGACTGTTATATGATTTGAATTTCCGCATCATACTGCTCTCTTCATTTGATTTACCTTGCGAAAATACTAAAAAAGCGGTCAATATTCGAATATTTATCGTAATTTTGCACGGAATTCAAGCATTGATTACATCTTGATTATGGCAGAAAGAAGAGTCAGAGTGCGGTTTGCACCGAGCCCGACAGGGGCATTACACATCGGCGGTGTACGCACTGCGTTATATAATTATTTGTTTGCCCGCCGACACGGAGGCGATTTCGTGTTCCGAATTGAAGATACAGACAGTCTTCGTTTTGTGCCGGGCGCAGAAGAATATATCATTGAATCGTTTCGCTGGTTGGGTTTAAAGTTTGATGAAGGAGTAACTTTCGGAGGCGAACACGGCCCTTATCGTCAGAGCGAACGACGTGAAATATATAAGGAATACGTTGAAAAACTGCTTGCAAACGATAAAGCTTACATTGCATTCGATACTCCGGAAGAGTTGGAATGCAAGCGAAATGAGATTCCGAATTTCCAATATGACGCCCGGACTCGTATGCAGATGCGCAACTCTTTGACACTTTCCAAGGAAGAAACAGACCAACTTATCGAAGACGGTGAGCAGTATGTAGTGCGTTTCAAGATTGATCCGGGCGAAGAAGTGCACGTCAACGACATGATCAGAGGCGATGTCATGATCAAAAGCGACATATTAGATGACAAGGTGTTGTATAAGAGTGCTGATGAACTTCCTACTTACCACTTGGCCAATATCGTTGATGACCACTTGATGGAAATCACTCATGTCATCCGTGGTGAGGAATGGTTGCCCTCCGCTCCGCTGCATGTGCTGCTCTATCGGGCGTTCGGTTGGGAAGCGACGATGCCTCAATTCGCCCATCTCCCGCTGCTTTTGAAACCCGAAGGAAAGGGAAAACTCTCTAAGCGTGACGGTGATCGGCTGGGATTCCCGGTGTTCCCGCTTGAATGGAAAGATCCTAAAACGGGTGAGATCAGTACCGGTTTTCGTGAGAGTGGTTACTTTCCCGAGGCTGTAATCAACTTTCTTGCCCTCTTGGGTTGGAATCCCGGAACTGATCAAGAATTGTTTTCGCTCGACGAATTGGTGGCTGCTTTCGACATCACGCGCTGTTCCAAAGCCGGTGCTAAGTTTGATTTCCAAAAGGGAATCTGGTTTAATCATGAGTACATTCTGCGTAAGAGCGATGACGAAATAGCCCGACTCTTTGCCCCAATTGTGGCTAACAATGGTGTGGATGAGACTTTGGAGCGCGTCACTCAGGTGGTTTCGATGATGAAAGATCGCGTAAACTTCGTGAAAGAACTATGGCCTCTCTGTTCGTTTTTCTTTATTCCGCCCACCGAATACGATGAAAAGACGGTGAAAAAGCGCTGGAAACCTGACTCAGCCAAGGTGATGTCAGAACTTGCCGAAGTACTTGAAAGTGTTCAAGACTTCACTGTCGAGGGACAGGAACACGTGGTCTTGGCATGGGTCGAACAGCAAGGTTATAAATTAGGAGATGTAATGAACGCATTCCGTTTGGCTCTTGTCGGTATCGGAAAAGGGCCTGGAATGTTCGATATCTCTGCTTTTCTTGGCAAAGAAGAGACCTTAAAGCGTCTCCATAAGGCCATAGATACTCTGAAATAAACGATCTAACTCCATCTTTTCGGTAGTGTATAATCTGTTTATTTATATCTATTTATTGGGCGTTGCGATAGCAAGTCTGTTTAATCCAAAGGTCAAACGGATGTGGCGCGGCGAACGCCGGGCTTTCGATATACTGCGTTCGAAAGTCGATCCACAGGCCCATTATATTTGGTTTCACGCTGCATCACTGGGCGAGTTTGAGCAAGGACGCCCGCTGATAGAACTTATTCGTCGCCGATTTCCGGCTTATCGCATTCTGCTCACATTCTTTTCGCCGTCAGGTTATGAAGTCCGAAAAGACTATGAGGGTGCAGACATCATTTGTTATTTACCTCTCGACACGATCTGTAATGCCCGCAGGTTTCTCCGTTTGGTGCGACCCGAGATGGCGTTTTTCATCAAATACGAGTTTTGGTATAATTACCTCCACATCCTGAAACATCGAGGCATACCCACATATAGCGTGAGCAGCATTTTTCGTGAGGGTCAAGTGTTTTTCAAATGGTATGGTCGCGGTTATGGAAAGGTGCTCAACTGCTTCACGCGTTTCTTTGTTCAGAACGACCAAAGCCGTCTGTTGCTTTCCCGAATCGGCATCACCAACGTAGACGTTGTGGGCGACACGCGATTTGATCGGGTGTTGCAAATCAAGCACGAAGCCCATCATCTACCCCTTGTTGAGACTTTCAAGCAAGATCGACAAGTGTTTATTGCTGGTAGTAGTTGGGCTCCCGACGAGGATATTTTCATCCGATTCTTCGACAAACATCGTGATTGGAAGTTGATCATAGCGCCTCACGTCATTGGTGAAGACCATTTGCAGCAAATTCTTTCCAAGTTGAATCGAAAAGCAGTGAGATACACTCGCGCCACACTTGATGAAGTAAGGGATGCTGACTGTCTGTTGATCGACTGTTTCGGATTGCTTTCCAGCATTTATCAATATGGTGAAGTGGCCTACGTCGGCGGTGGTTTCGGTGTGGGAATCCACAATGTTCTCGAAGCAGCCGTATGGAAAATGCCTGTCATTTTCGGCCCAAACAACAAGCGATTCCACGAAGCTCAAGGATTGCTTGCAGCTCGGGGAGGTTTTGAAATCACCGATTACACCTCGTTTGAAACGATCATGCAGCGTTTCATCGACGATCAATCCTCCTTACACGAAGCCGGAATCCGGGCCGAAACATTCGTCAACGATCTCGCCGGAGCCACCGAAAAGATTTTCCACCACATCTTTGTTTCTCAATCATGATGCATCATTCATAGGGCATCATTGAATTAACGCCAAAACATTGTTTTATCGGTTGTTGTGCGATTAACGGTTAATTGCACAACAACTCACCGTTAGTTGCACGCCAATTAACGGTGAGTTGGCAATGAATGTGTATTTATTTGATTTTCGGAGAGCTATTCGTTCGTTTGTCTAAACCGCCCGGTTGTCGACCAAAATAATCTTTATAGCATTTGGAAAAATATGAAGGGGAGGAGAAACCGACGTCGTAAGCAATCTCGGCAATGGTCTTCGACGTGGTGCGGAGCAGTTGTTCGGCCTGTTTCAAACGGGTGATCCGAATGAGTTCTACGGGTGATGAACCTGTCAGCGCCTTTACTTTGCGATATAGTTGGACGCGACTCAAGCCCATTGCTGCACTTGCTGTTTCTACGCTGAACTCAGAATCGGATAGCCGTTTGAGGACAATCTGCCTAAAATTGGCGATAAATTGCGTGTCGGCATCAAGCGGTTTATCGCTTATCTCAGTCGTATTGCTCACGTGATATTTCAATTGTCGCCTACTCTCCAACAGGTTTCTGATACGCGCTTTCAGCACTTCGCTGCTGAAAGGCTTGGTCAAATAGGCGTCGGCTCCTTCATTATAGCCTTCCACGCGTTGTTCTTCCAGGGTGCGGGCCGTGATCAGAATGATGGGGATATGGCTCGTGAGAATATCTGTCTTGATGCGTTTGCAAAGGGCAAGACCGTCTAATCCGGGCATCATCACATCGCAAATGATGATGTCGGGAATGTCTCTCATCGCCTTTTGAAGTCCCATTTGTCCGTCGGCAGCCTGTGAAACGTCGTAGTCATTACTCAGAAGTGCCATGAGATAAGCTCTTATGTCTTCATTGTCATCGATGATCAGCAGGGCCGGTTTTTCCTTGGTGCCAATGTCGGTGAGTTTTTCGGTCATCACGTTTGACGATATGTCGCGGGCCGATGTGTCATCAAATGGACCGTCGGGTAGGGTGTGAACGTCGGTTGCAGAAGCAATATTGACGCCTTGGACAATCTTCGGCAATGTGATGATGAAGGTTGTTCCGGAGCCTAATTCACTCTCAACAGTCACGCGTCCGCCCTGTAATTCGACAAAGGAATGCACGATGGCAAGACCTATTCCTGTGCTGCTCGGACGTGGATTGCACGTTTGATAAAATCTGTCGAAGATATGCGGAAGTTCGTTTTTACTGATTCCTGCACCATTGTCGGCTACACGAATGCAGACGGTTTCATCGTTTTCGTTGGCCGCAAAAATGATGCGCCCACCTTCATCCGTGTATTTCAGCGCATTGGACAACAGATTGTAGCAGATTCGTTCCATCTTATACAGATCGGCTCTGATGCTGATTGAGTCGGCTACTTGCAGTTCGAGTGTGATGTGTTTTCGGTTGGCGGGAGTAGAAAAAGCATTTAACCATTGTTGCATATACGTCGAAAGATCGAAGTCACTCAATGTGAGTGCCATCTTGCCAGATTGTATTTTGCGGAAGTCTAATATCTCGTCGACCAATCGGGAGAGTACACCCGTGTTACGCCGCACGATTTGCAACATGTTGCGTTGTTGTCGGGTGAGATTCGAGTCGGCAATGATGTGATCCACGGGATCGGCAATCAATGTGAGCGGCGTGCGCAATTCGTGGCTCACATTGGTAAAGAATTGGAGTTTGGCATTGGTGGCTTCTTCTTTCAATTGCTGTTTTATCACGATTGTTCGATAAATGTAAACAATGAGTCCGATAAGCAGCAGTGTGATGATTCCGAATAAAAGAAGATAGATTTTCTGGTGATTGTAACGAGCGAGATAGCTGTCCACCAACCCGTGTAATGAATAAAGCCGACTGCGCTGTTTATTCATCTCCTCGCTTTGAATAAGCATGACGTTGGCGTTGTCGCGTGTGACGAGGGCACTCCGCAGATAGTTGTCACGGTGGTAAGGTCGTTTTTCGAGGATATTCAGAGCCAACTGCATCACTAAGTCGCCGCGTGTGGGATAGATATACGAAGCTAAGAGTCGGCCATCCCGTACGTTTTCGAGTCCGCCTCCGGGCACAGGCAACGCGTCGATACCTACAAACCGAATGCCTCGAATCCCTCTCCGCTCGGCCGCTTGCAATGCTCCGATAGCCATACGGTCGTTTTGTCCGAAGACGAAATCAATGTGCTGATGTTCTGTCAATATGCTGTCCATCGCGCGTTCGGCCCTGTCTTTCAACCATCCTGCATACCGTTTGTCGATCAGTTTGATGCCAGGATACCGACTGATGGTCTGTACAAAGCCCTTATGTCGATCAATGGCGGGCGATGAATTTTGCAGACCGAGGATCTCGACCACCGTTCCCCGTCCGTGTAATTGCCGTGCAATGAAGTCGCCCATCACCCGACCGGCTTCCAAGTTGTCTGCTCCGATAAACGCAGTGTATTGATTCGAGGCTGTCTTTCGGTCGAAGAGGATCACGGGAATACCCTTTTCGTATGCCCGTTTGATGTCGGCGGCGGCTGTGTGCATCTGATTCGGTGAGACAATCAGCAAATCAACGCCTTCGTTTACAAACTGTTGGATCTGTACCGACTGCAACTTGTCGTCATCGTTGGCCGAAGCAAACTTCAGCGTAACGTTCTCATGCTGGTAAGTTCCCATCACCAACTCGTCGTTGAGCTTGTCTCTCCAAATGTCCTCGCTACATTGCGACACGCCGATCACATATCGTTTCGGAGTCTGCCTACACGCTGTGAGTACGAGTAAGAATACCAAACAGAGTGGAAATATACGGTGCGTGTGCGACATAGGGCTTGTTTCTGCTTTAAATCACATCGGTTTGTCTGTCTACTTTACTTAATTTGCCAATCGGTCTAGGTAAGAGTAACACCAATATTAGTGCTTGAATCGGAAATACAATCATTTTAATATCTCACCGCAAAGATATAATAAAAGGCTGAAAGTTGCTCTTTTGTTATTCGAAAAAGATGGAGTTGAGATAAAAAAGTGTGAATTCGACTCGGAGTTGCACCTACATACAAGGCCGTTCTACCCAAGTGTAGTCGATCAAAGTGCGTGTCGCAGTCTAATCTGAGCTTACAAATACAGCCGTTTCCTCGTCCTATGGCTTAATATAAAAAGTTATCTTTAATTGTTTTCCTTTCTTATCGTTAATTAATGAAGATTCTGGATAAATAGATGATTTATGAGTTATATATACTGAAAAGGGTTTGTAAAGGCCCTCTCGCAAAGTCTCTCGATGTTTTAATAATGGCATATATGCGTGCTTGTACGTGTGCCTAAATATTTTCTCTTCACGCTGCAAAGCGTACTTCATTTCTTTCTTATCTGGCAAGACTTTGACAGAATGGAGTGTGGAAAGATAAAGAAAAAGAGTTAAATACACGTTATTAAAACAAAATTATATGTAAATGACACTCGTCTTAACCCCCATTCTTTCAAGATTTTTTTCTATATTTGTCCACAGATTGCAATCAAAACAGAACAAAACTGTCAAAATTGAGAGAATATCTATGCCCTGCAACACAGAGTAACTAAAAAAACTATCAAGAAAACAAAAACGAAAATCTATTATTCAAAAGTATATTTTAGTGTTTGCTTAGCATCCTAGTAATTCACTAGTTCCTTATTCGGGGTGATCGAAGACAGCATTCCCGTAAGAGCTATGTATTTATTAATTAATATCAATCCACATGAAACGTTTTTTTAAAGGATTTATAGTCCTATTAGTTATATCGATTTCAATTAGTGTCGTTTCTGTTTTCCATTCATGCCAAACAGATGGAGAGAAGAGAGATGGTACTGTTTTATCAAAGGCTTCCGACCTCATTAAGTGTTATCAAGAGAATTATGCTAAGATCACAACAACTCCAATTGTATCCATACCAACTACAAGATCTAGTATAATTTCACATGGGGAAAAAGGAGATGATGTAACACTTTATATTAATTTCCCAGCAGATACGCAAGAGGAAGTTAAGGATTTGTATCATCATATACAAACGATTCAAGATATATGTGCTTTGCATAGGTTAACAGCAGCAGAGTTTGAGTGTTCTAATTCGTCAAATTCTAAGTATTCAATTCAAGTTTCAGAGACAAAAGTTAGACAGGAATTGTCACCAATGGTAAATGCAAGTAGACAATATCTTTATGGTAAAGGCATTTCAGAGAGTGATATACAAGAGCTGTTAGAGGAGAATAATGCAGATGAAACGGTATTGAGCGTTTTTGCACTTTTACTCAGTGAGCAAGAAATGAGAGAAAGAATCTCTTCTAATAAGATATCTACGGCTTCTTTTAATCCCTTAGGTTTCTTTGCTACTCCGGCATACTGCGCTCGCGATAAAGGCCGTCTCAGTTATGCCTTTGATTGCGCCATAGAAGCTTTAGGCGTTGATATCTTTTTTTGTTTGAGCTCATCTAGTGCAGTAGCCTGGTCAAAGGCTGCCATGAAAAAAACTTTTAAAACTGTTGCAAAGCGAGTTATGGGACCAATTGGAGTTGCACTTGCCTTAGGAGAGTTTCTTTGGTGCTTGCATAAGCAGCACGTATGCAATGATAATAAAACAGCTTACGTGGGAACTCCTGATATGATTGATTCTTTATATAATGATATCGCTATTCGAAAACCCAAATTCAAACGATAGCAACCGTATATATCCGATCTTTCCTAATGTAGGAACAATAAAAATCTCAAAGAGTAGAGTATTGGCAATCGATAACGGATAATAGATTACCAAGACGCTATTCTCACCAATAAAACAACGATAACAAATAAGTATTATGCAAGTAACTTTTTGGGACCTCACCGTTAATCTGTTCGGAACCTGCCTCTTTATTTACGTCGTTTATGCATTAATTATGCGGGGCATGGATTTGTTTCGAGCTATAAAAGACAAAGATCGGAGTGCCATAATAAAATATGCATGGGTCTTTGTATTGTCGTTAGCTATAGCTGCTTACATCTTTCTGCCGTTCAGCAAGGTAACAAGCTCGGTGCAGACAGTCATTCTGTTTTTTACAAACTGAATGTCGCCTGCACCCCGTCATTTCATATTGAATTTATAGCCGATCGTGATTTGAGTTACACTGTTGTGGTCATTGCTTTTATTGATTCTGCTCAGTCCCCAGTTGTAACGGGCATCGATGACCCAACCCTGCCATTCGTAAGAGATTCCCAAGGGCACTTCTACGAGAAATGTTTCCATCCCCCCTTCTTTCGCTGTGCCCGTATAGCCATTTAATGAACTCCTGACTGTGGCGTTGACATTGAAAGCGGGTTGTAATCCCACCTTCAATGCTAAATCTCGGGCAACATAAAAGTTGACCACCAGTGGAATATTGATGTAATCAAACTTGTGGGTAGCCTGATAACTGCCAGCCTTAACCTTGCAACCTTGTTGTGAATATAGCAGAGCCGCTGCCAGACTTAATTTCGCTTTCACTTGCCACTCTGCCTCGGCCCCAACGGCAAGCCCTATACGACTCGACCTCGAACTACCCGAAACGTTGGCCACATTAAGCCCCACCTTGGGCTGCCATGTAAGCGACCCCATTGGATGTTGTGCCGAAACCTCAAGCCCCGTACAGAGCAGCAGCAGCAAAAACATGAATCTTCTCATAAGAATTGATTTTTATGGTTTACTTCTTTTCTATGATTATGTTTCCAGTTCAATCTCAATTGTATATTTCTATTACTTGAGTCAATGATCACACTCACCCTACCTGGCTACCCGCCTTTACCTCGCGGTCTACCCGAATCACGGAGAGACTGTCGTCGAAATCGACAGCTGACAGGATCATACCCTGACTCTCGATGCCCATCAATTTGCGGGGAGCAAGGTTGGCTATGAAGCAAATGTCGGTGCCAACGAGGGCTTCCGGCTCATAAAACTTGGCGATGCCCGACACGATCGTGCGGTCGGTACCGCTACCATCGTCGATCGTGAATTTCAGTAACTTGTTGGCCTTCTTCACTCGTTCGCATTGTTTGATACGTCCCACACGGATGTCCAGTTTCTCAAAGTCAGAGAAGTCGATCGTCTTCTTGACCGGTTGCGCTTGATAAGCCGTGGCAGCATTGGCCCGTTTGGTGTCTTCCAGCTTCTGCAACTGATGCTTGATCACATCGTCTTCGATCTTCTCGAAGAGCAGTTCGGGTTCGGCCAACCGATGACCGGCTTGCAGGATGTCGGTATCGCCCAACTGATTCCAATCGAATCGGTCGATGTTGAGCATCCGGCGTAATTTCTCGCTGCTGAAAGGCAGAAACGGTTCAAAGGCAATAGCCAGATTAGCCGTGAGCTGCAAACTGATATATAGGATGGTCTTCACCCGCTCGGGATCGGTCTTCCACACCTTCCAAGGCTCGCACTCGGTGATATATCGGTTGCCGATACGCGCCAGATTCATCGCCTCTTTCTGGGCATCGCGGAATTTAAACGTATCAAGCAGCGACTCCACATCCTGCTTCACATTCTTAAACTCCTCGATGGTCTGCCGGTCTACATCGGTGAGTGCGCCGCAAGTCGGCACCACGCCATTGAAATATTTCTTGGTGAGCTGCAACGCGCGGTTGACAAAGTTGCCATAGACCGCCACCAGCTCGTTGTTGTTCCGCTCTTGGAAGTCTTTCCACGTAAAGTTGTTATCCTTGGTCTCCGGGGCATTGGCCGTGAGCACATAGCGCAGCACATCTTGCTTGCCCGGAAGATCCGTGAGATATTCATGGAGCCACACCGCCCAGTTGCGCGAAGTGCTGATCTTGTCGTTCTCTAAGTTCAGGAATTCGTTGGCGGGCACATTGTCCGGCAGAATATAGTCGCCGTGGGCCTTGAGCATGACAGGAAACACGATGCAATGAAACACGATGTTGTCCTTGCCGATAAAGTGCACAAGGCGCGTCTCGGGATCCTTCCACCACTTCTCCCAGCTGTCGGGAAGCAACTCCTTGGTGTTGGATATGTAGCCGATCGGGGCATCAAACCACACATAGAGCACCTTGCCCTCGGCTCCCTCCACAGGCACGGGAATACCCCAATTCAGATCGCGCGTCATCGCCCGGGGCTGCAAATCCATGTCGAGCCAACTCTTGCACTGTCCATAGACATTGGGGCGCCACTCCTTATGCCCGTCGAGGATCCACTGCTTCAGCCAACCCTGGTACTCGTTCAGCGGAAGATACCAGTTACGGGTCTCCTTCATCACCGGCTGCGAACCGCTGATGGTAGACTTCGGATTGATCAGCTCCGTGGGATCGAGTTCGGTGCCGCAGTTCTCGCATTGGTCTCCGTAAGCCCCCTCATGGTGACAGTGCGGACATTCGCCCACGATATAGCGGTCGGCTAAGAAAGTCTTCGCCTCCTCGTCATAATACTGCATCGATGTCTTCTCAATGAGTTTGCCCTCGTCGTAGAGTTTACGGAAAAAGTCTGAAGCCAGCTTGTGATGTGTCTCCGAAGTGGTACGACTATAAATGTCGAACGAAATACCAAACTCCTCAAAACTCTTCTTGATCATCGCATGGTAGCGATCGACGATATCCTGCGGCGTCACGCCTTCTTTCCGGGCCCGGATTGTGATGGGCACCCCATGTTCATCGCTTCCGCCGATAAAGATCACATCTTGCTTTTTCAGCCTCAGATAGCGCACGTATATGTCTGCCGGCACATAAACCCCGGCCAGATGACCGATGTGCACACCGCCGTTGGCATACGGCAATGCAGCCGTCACCGTGGTGCGCTTATAGTTTTTCTGTTCCATGATAGCTTAGCTGTTTATGAAATATGCTGCAAAGTTAATCATTTTTTCGTGTTTGCCGCGCCCCCTCCCCGTATTTCTTATGCTGCCGGCAGTGAGAAATCGTGTGGGTAAAATAACAGGCTCGGTGAGAGGTCGTATACCTGTGGGGGTCTTCTATACGAGTTGTGCCCCACCAGTCGTATACCTGTCAGCAAGAACCCGAAGACGAGTAAGCGAGGCCAATACCTTTGCTTACTCGTCTTCTTGTTAATACGCCTGCCGACTCACGTCAGCGCATCCACAGTCTTATCGTTCCTCCGTCAATTCGTCCACTTGTCAACTCTCTTAATTGCACTTCCGTCCCTTCAACTTCCTTGGGTTACCACCGAGTACGAGTCCGACGGCCAAGGACACATTATGGTAACCCTTGCGCGATAAGTGCGAGGAACAAGTGACACGCAGATGCCGGAACAACTCCACTCCCACGCGAGGAATAAAGACCATGCATTTACCGTCACTGTCATAAACCACCTGGTTGATCGCTTGGTACAGGCATGTGCCATAACCTATGCCAATAAAGGGATTGACCAGCCCACCCTGATTGAAATTATAGTCGCAGACCACAGCTGCCGTAGCCGTCCGGTTGTTCTGCCGATAAGGCCCCATTGTGACACCATCCTCTTGGCGGCGTGACGAGTATTCACGCTCTGCGACGTAATGTCGAGCAGCACGCCGACATCCACCGGACTGTCTTCCACATTGCAACGAAGTTCCAACCCCAAGGCAGTCCCCAACTTGCTCTTTCCACCGTGGTAGCCGAACAGTGGAGCACTTGTCCCCAAAAACACCTCGCCCTCAAGCGGTCGGACATCCACACCCTGCGCCTGCATCTGCCCGGGACATCCCCACAGAGCAGCGATCATGATTACTAATAACATGTGTTTCATATACAAATCAATTATAACTCGTCACAAATTTACGCCCATATCCCAGGATATGCAAGCCCTCGACCAATTATTTTGCTGATGCATAGGCAATTTAATGGTTTTTTACTTGTTTCTTTCCACAAAAAGAGCTATATTTGTCCCGTAATCTTGATGATAGATCAACCTAATCAACTCACTCCTAAAACAACACATCATGAAACAGACCTTAACTTCACTCTTAATCCTGCTCGCCATAGGGCTTGTAGCACTTGGATGCAGTTCAGACGGTTCTTCGGACCCGAGTCAACCCCACGCAGTGCGCTTCACGCAATCAGGCTGTAAAAAGGCTCCTGCACAGAGCCGGGGAGGCGGAATTTTTGATGCTGTTGAGGAAATTGTCTATAAAGCATTACCTCATGGCAAACTCTTGATAACGCACCAGAATGCAGCTTTCAGCTGTGAGCCTAAGATCGTGGTAAAAGCCGCTATACAAGATGATCGCATCCTCATCTATGAGACCGACACCGATCCTCGAACCAATTGCATTTGCCTATATGACTTAGGCATAGAGGTGGGACCGCTCACCTCGGGTCATCATTACACGTTGGTCATTTCTCCTGGCAACCCGGCCAAGGCCGAGATCCCCATCACCTACTCCCCGGCTCTGTCTGGCTCGTTTGTATGTAAGAATGAATAGTAAACCATGTGCTATGAAACGGATTAATATTTTACTGATACTATTACTTTTCGGTATCACCTTATTATCTGCACAATCAAAGTCTGCTATTTCTCAGTCTGATTATTTTGTTGGTGTACAGGCAATTTGATGATCTTTTATTTGGAAGTTTCCAATAAATAGCTTATATTTGCAAAACTATCTTAATGATAGATAAACCTAATTGTATCACTTCTAAAAAACACATTATGAAACAGACCTTAACTTCACTCTTAATTCTGCTCATTATGGGGCTTGGCGCAGTTGGATGCAGTTCGAATGACTCTCCCATCCATGAGGAGTCAGAATACACTCCGAATGATACTCTTGTCCCGGAGCAATCCAACGCGGTGCGCTACACCCAGTCAGGCTGTAAAGGGAACTCAAATGCAGCAACCAATGGATTCTGGGACAACCCACCGATCGAGCGCATCCTTTACCGAGCCATGTCGAATGGTCGCCTCTTGGTGACACACGAAAATACGAGTTACACCTGCGCATCCAAGGTAAAGGTTGATGCAGTAATCGGGGGAGACATCATCGTCATCACAGAGACCGATCAGGGACCTCTCGCCAACTGCATCTGTGCTTATGACTTGACAGTAGAAGTCGGCCCCCTGGCTACTCAGGATTACACCCTGATCGTGATCAAAGATAAATCGCAATGGGCCAAGATCCCCATCACCTATTCTCCCGCTCTGTCTGGCTCGTTTGTATGTAAGAATAAATGGTAAACAATGTGCTATGAAACGGATTAATATTTTACTGATACTATTACTTTTCGGTATCACCTTATAATCTGCACAATCAAAGTCTGCTGTCTCTCAAACAGAGGCCTGGCAGCGTGTGCAGAAAGAGTTTGCTATAAAGCCCAATGACTTTATAAATGTTTTTGTCTCAAAACACCCCTTAAAGGCAAAAACAACAATATCCACACTTTCATCTACGGTACAATCTCCCAATAGTGAGTGCTGGTTCTTCTTTATAGACGATATGCCTTTTGAAAACTGGGGACATAAGTGTCGCTATGTCTTTGTTGACATTCATACAAGGACTATAGCTGTTGTAAAGGGGTCTGTACCCCCAACTAATATTAGTGAATTGAAAGAATTGCGTGCACAAAAGCGAGAACTGATTACGACATTAACGAAACACGTCATTGCAGGAACCCGCTATTCATACGGCACTTATATGCAGGAAAGCTGTAGTCGCCCAGGCATACCGGAAAGCAGTTTAAAGGAACATGAAGCCTATTTCGTAGAACCCCTTTGCCGTGTCATCTTACAGTCGCACTGTTTTAAGGCTAAAGGTAAGATCACCTATGATGGCATCACGCCAATGTCTACAACTCTGACAGATGGATATATCACGTTTGTCTTGCCCGCACAGACCAGCGGTATGCCTTTCAATCTGTATTATCATGGAGAAGCTTGCAAGCCATAGGATAGTGATGGCCGCCTGCCGGATGGGCTCTATCCATCCGCGATAGGGTCTCGGTCGTTTTCTGATATAGCTTTTGTTCATTTGCTATATAGCCTCTGTTCATGGGCTATATAGCTCCTATCCATCCGTGATATAATCTCTATTTGTTTCCTAATACAGATGCTATCCGTCTGCTGTATAGATACCATTGGAGAGATCCCTATGTAATTGAATTATCATCGTGATGAAAAATTTGTTTCATCACGATGAGAATTTAGTTTCATCACGATGAGACGAATTTCTCATCACGATGATAATTTGATTAGATAGGGAGTAAAGCAGTTGTAGTGACGGAGTAGACGGGGTTTAGTTGACGAGTTGACAAGTAAACGAGTAGATGAGGATGGGGGTTAGTTAACGAGTGAACAAGTAAACGAGTAGACGAGGAGGGGGAGTAGTGGATTAGTTGACGAGTGGATAGGGCTTAGTTGACGAGTTGACAAGTTAACGAGTTGACAAGGAGGGAGCAACGAGCGGACAGGGAGGGAGCGATGCGTTGGTGGGGAGAGAGCAAGCGTGGATGGGGGGAGTGGGGGAGTTGTGG